>JASLZL010000001.1 GCA_030754885.1 Rhodospirillales bacterium
CAGAAGCGCCGCTTGAAACATCAACGCCAAGCGGCTTAACATCAAACCAAGATGAGCCAGATCCTCAGTTATCAAACAGGCTCAGGCGTCCCAATTGTTTTGATGACGGACAATCATCGGATTGAAGTGAAAATACCAGCCCCCTCATGTGGCTTATGGCCGATAGAATGAGCAACCAGAATCCAACCATGAGGCCGACCCCCGCCACCGCGAACACCAGCAAGTAGGGCTCAATGGTCTCCATCATGTCTTGGAACGAGTCGCTTTCATACGTCCCCTTGATCAGTCCGGCGGCGACAAGGGCGGCAAGAAAGATCAGGAGCGACCCGTTGGCCAGCCAGAACCCGATGCTTATGGGCTGGGCGTGTCTGATTTCGACGTCTTGGCCGACGCGCTGCTCAAGCACATAGAAGACAGAGGCCAGCAAGATCATGGTGTTGATGCCGATGGTGGTGCCCATGGTATGGGCGACGATGACATGGGTGCCATGGGTGAACAGGTTGAGAGCCGGCACCGAAATAACAAGCGCCAGGATCAGATTGATGAAGACCCACATGTCGGAAGCGAACAAGAACCGATAGGGGCGGCGGTGTTGGAATTTCTGGCGCGTCGAAAGGGATACGCGCCAATCCCACATGATCTTACCAAGGAGGAAAAGCTCGGTCATGCTGACGACATAGGCGAAATCGCGAACCCAGGCCGCGAAGGGAACCGGATAGGTGTGGTGGGCCCAGCCGAACATTAGATTGAAGAGGCCGAGGAAATAGAGCCCGAAGGCCATTTTCGACCGCGCCACGCCCTCATCGTCGCTGATCTTCTCCATCAAATAGAGGGCGGTTCCGTAGACCAGCATGTTCCAAGACCCGACCAAGGAGCCATAGGACTTCCACTGAACCGCAATTTCCCTGAGCATGTTCTCGCGGAAATACGGGATCAGCCACAGGTAGCTTTCCGTGAAGGTCAGGAAGAAAAAGACAATGCCGGTTCCCCACATCCAATAATACAGCGGCCACGCTGTCCGGCGTTTCACGGCGATTGTGAAATAATTCACACCGAACATGATCCAAGTCAGGAAGATCGGCAGGGCCAGAATCGGCGGAAATTCCCAATATTCCCGACCGCCGAACTTGCCCAAGGCGTAGGCACCCAAAATGGTCAACCCGGTAACCAGGTAGATCCAAAAATGCCAGCGCGCGATCCGGTTCGAAAAGGAGCTCAGGTTAGAGAAATTGGGTAGGTAATAATAAATCCCGCCGATCGCGGTCAGGAAAATCCACGAGACCGCCAGGGATACATGCAGCGGCCGAAGCTTGTTGAACGCCAACTCTTCCAGGAACTCCGGATACAAGAACTTGAACGCACCGAGGACGCCGAAAAGCAAGCTCGCCGCCAATGCCAACAAGCCGAGAAGCATGAACCAAAGGCCGACGTCATTCGGTGTTCTTGCTGGCTCCGTAGGCGACTGTTCCATACCAAGTGATCTCCGGGTTTTTGGGGGGATAGGTCCCTGACGAATCGACGAATCCGAGAAATTGAACTAAGGCGGCGACTTGCGTTTCGTTGAAGTTGAAATTCGGCATCTTGGACGTTCCGTTCTCGATGAAGGTCCGGGCGTAGTCAGGACCCTTGCCCTCCGCCGAAACAACGTTCGTCAAGTCCGGGCCCATATGCCCGCCGAGCCCATACAATTGATGGCAGGCGATGCAGTTTTTTTCCTGAAATAGGGCCAGACCGGCCTTTACCTGATGGCCCGGGGACCGATTTTGCGGAATGTCCGTCCCCGCGGTCCACACGTAGGCGGAGTAGACCGCGAAGACAGCGCAAAATGATCCAAAGATCACTCTTTTGTAGGATGGGGTCATTCGCTAAGCCGCCGTCAAAGGGTAAGGTGCGCTGGGGTCGAATATCAGGTTGGATGACCTTACAGGGGAAAGCCTGAAATCGAATCCCAAATTTCGTCGGAAATCGCCGGATTTGTGAAATTTTGTATTAGAAATATACTAATTCTTAGATTTAATTAGCGCGAAATCCAGGAGATACCAGCATAAAGTATGGTTGAATTGCAATCTGCGGTGACTGTGGGGCTGAGAGCACCCCTTCGGACAGAGAACCTTGTGTCTCTCATCGCCGCTCCTTGATATAAGCCCCCGATCACACGGTTCATCTTGGCGTGATAATGATACAAGACCGTGAGAGCGCCCCATACCCTCAGCCGAGTACGGGTCCAATGGCATGAAGACGCCCTTCGCTTCGTTCGCCGAGCTTTCGGACAGCCACCGGGGTATCCTTTGGATGCTGCTCACGACGCTTCTCTTTGTCTTCATGGACACCACCGCCAAGTATTTGACCCATGCTTATCCGGTGCCGCAGATCACCTGGGCGCGGTACGCTTTCCATGCCCTGGCGCTGGTGATTCTGTTCCACCGCCGGCTGCCGGCGTTGATGCGCACGAAGCGCCCCGGTCTTCAGATCGTTCGGTCGTCGTTGTTGTTTTCTGCCACGATCCTCTCCTTTTTCGCCTTGCGTGTGATGCCTTTGGCCGACGTCGTCGCCATATGGGCCGTAACACCGATCCTGGTCACGGCGCTGTCCGTTCCGCTGTTGGGCGAGCGGGTCGGACCGCGCCGCTGGGCCGGGGTTGTCGCCGGGTTCATCGGCGCAATCATCATCATCCGTCCGGGCTTGGGCATCATGCAGTCCGCCGCTTTGCTGCCGGCGGCGGTGGCGGTCGTCCTGGCCTTCTATCATCTTGCCACCCGGGCGCTCAGCGGCACCGATTCGTCTCGGACGACGATCGTCTACACGGTGGCCGTCGGATTGGTAGTTTCCACCGGGGCCGTCCCCTTCTACTGGGTGGAGCCTGATGCCTGGGCCTGGATCCTCATGGTCGTCCTAGGCCTGTTGGGCGTGGCCGCCCACTTCTCGCTCATCAAGTCGTTCGAGGTGGCGACGGCGGCGACCGTCATCCCCTATACCTATACCAACTTGATCTGGGCGACCGTGGCCGGCTTCGTCGTGTTCGGCGACTTGCCTGACATTTGGACGGTGATCGGGGCCAGCGTTATCGTCATCAGCGGCCTCTATATTTTCCATCGCGAGCACCAAAGCCGTCCGCCGGCGGAAGACCCATGAGCGCCCAGCCCACTTCGACCAATCGGCCTTCGGACAGCCGCCGCGGCATCCTCTGGATTGTGCTTTCCACAATACTGCTGGCTCTGGTCAACGTGACGGTCAAGGTGTTGACCGAGGACTACCCGGTGATTGAGGTGGCGTGGGCGCGCTTGACCTTCAATGTCTTGTTCCTGATCGTCCTTTTCCACCGCAAACTGCCAACGGTCATGAAGAGCGCCCGGCCGGGGCGACAGATTATGCGCTCGCTCCTCATGGGTGTGGTGACGGTCTTTATCTTTACCTCGCTGTACTTGGTGCCCCTGGCCAACTTCACGGCGCTTATGTTCCTTGCCCCCATCATTGTTACGGCGCTATCGATGCCGTTGCTGGGCGAACGGGTGGGTCCGCACCGCTGGGCCGCCGTTCTGGTCGGTTTCATAGGCGCCCTTATCATCGCCCGGCCGGATTTCAGCGTGCTTCAGCCCGCCGCCATCGTGCCCTTGGTCACGGCCACTTTGTTGGCGCTCTATTACATCTCGACCCGTTGGATCAGCCGCGTTGACGGCGCCATGACAACCCTGGTTTACACGCCCCTGGTCGGGGCCGGGCTGTTCTCTGTGGCGGTGCCCTTCGTCTGGGTAACGCCGGACTTGGATGGCTGGCTGTTGATGGCGGCCATCGGCTTACTTGGCCTGGGGGCGCATTTCGCTCTGATCAAGGCTTTCGAGGCGGCGCCGGCGGCCACCGTCACGCCGTTCAACTACTTAGGACTGGTATGGGCGACCGTGTTGGGGTTCACCGTCTTTTCGCATCTGCCCGACGGGTGGACCCTGCTTGGCGCCGCCATCATCGTTGCCGGCGGCTTCTACATCTTCCACCGCGAGCAGCGACACGGATAGGCTTTAGTCCTTCGGCTTGAGCTTGAGGGAAGCCGAATTGATGCAGTAGCGCTGGCCGGTGGGCTCGGGGCCGTCGGGAAAGACATGCCCAAGGTGGGCGTCGCAACGGGTGCAGAGCGCCTCGGTACGGACCATCCCCAGGGTCGAATCGCTTTCGGTGGTCACCGCCGCTTCATCCATCGGCGCCCAAAAACTTGGCCAGCCGGTGCCCGAATCGAACTTGGCCCCGGATTTGAACAGCGGTGCCGCGCAACATACGCAGTGATAGGTGCCGGCTGTCTTGCAGGCGTCGTATTCGCCGCTGAACGGCCGCTCCGTCCCCTTCCCCCGGGTCACGTAATACTGTTCCGGGGTCAGTTGCCGGTGCCACTCAGCGTCTGTTCTCTTTACCTTGTCGGTTATTGGCTTGCCCTCTTTTTGGTGGCTCCGCCAAGCAGGCCCAGTTTGTCTAGCACGCCTTGCAGTTTCCGCGAGTCCCGGGTCGACAACGGCTCGACCGGTTCGCGGGGAACACCGGCCGGGACGCCGATCATGTTCAATCCCGCCTTCACCGCCGCCGGCCAGGTGCCAATGCTCATCAGGGTTTCATAGACCGCGGTCAGGGCATGGTGCAGGTCGCGGGCTTCGTCCGATGGTTTGACGGCCGCCAGGGGTTGGATGCGGCGGACGGCATCGCCCAGGAATTCGGCTCCCGTCGCCAGGAACCCGGTGGCGCCGAGTGCCAGGCCGGGAAAAACGTAATGGCCGGGACCGATAAGAACCGAGATGCGCTGGGCGAAGTGGCGGATGACGTGGCTTTGATGGAAAAAATCGCGCGACGATTCCTTGATGCCGATCACAGGAAGGGCATCGCATAGTGTACCCAAGGTGTCGATGTCGATGTTGACGCCGCCTGTGCGGCGCGGCGAGTTGTAGAGCAAGATGGGTAGCGGCACGGCCTTGTTGATGGCCTTGTAGCGCCTGAGGATTTCGCCGTGAGACGCCTTCATGACATAAGATTGCGGCGTGATCATCAAGGAATCGACCCCCGCCTCGGCGGCGATGGCGGCGTTGGTGATGGTTTGGCGCGCGGTGGTGGCGCTGACCCCCATGGTGATGTGCGCTGTCCGGTTGGCGACGCCGACCGCCGTCTCCGCCAGTTGCTTGCGGTCCTCGGCGTCCAGCGACCAGGCCTCACCGTTATCGCCGGCCACGCAGATGCCGTCGGCACCCCGGTCCAGGTGCCACTGCACGACTTCGGCGAAGCGGTCGATCATAAGATCGCCGGCGGCGTTGAAGGGTGAGACGACGGCGGGAACGTATCCCCAAATCTCTCGGCGCGGATTCTTTTTGGCCACCATGGTTGACCTTCCTCCCTGATTGGCCGGGCGATCATAGCATGGCGCCGTTCGTGCCGCCACGCGGCCGCGCCGGGGGGCATAAGTGGTTGAAGGCGCCTGCAGTTTCACGATAATGTGAAGGCTAGCGAAGGACAGCCTGACTGGTCCCATGTTCAAGAAAATTCTCATTGCCAACCGCGGCGAAATCGCGTGCCGCGTCATGCGGACGGCGCGCCGTCTCGGCATCGCGACGGTCGCCGTCCACTCCGAGACCGAGCGCGACGCGCTTCACGTCGAGATGGCGGACGAGGCGGTGTGTATTGGCCCACCGGCGGCGGCGGACAGCTACCTGCGCGCCGATCGCATCGTCCGGGCGGCTCTCGACACTGGCGCCGAAGCCATCCACCCGGGGTACGGCTTTCTTTCCGAGAACGCCGCCTTCGCCCGACGCCTGGCGCGTGCCGGCATCGTCTTCATCGGTCCGGGGGCACGCGCCATCGCGGCCTTGGGCGACAAGATCAGGGCCAAGCGGTTGGCCCTCAAGGCCGGCGTCAACATCATTCCCGGCCCGGCGGAGGCCATCGGCGATGCGCGGGCCGCGGTGCGCGCGGCCAAGCGTCTCGGCTATCCGGTTATGCTCAAGGCGGCGGCCGGCGGTGGCGGACGCGGCATGCGCATTGCGCGAAGCGACGCCGAGGTGCGCGACGGAATGCGGTCCGCCGCCCGCGAGGCCGAGACGAGCTTCGGCGACGGGCGCATTTTCATTGAGACCTACGTCGAAAGACCGCGTCATATCGAGATCCAAGTCATCGCCGATAGCCACGGCACCATCATCTATCTGGGCGAGCGAGAATGTTCGATCCAGCGCCGCCATCAGAAGATTTTAGAAGAGGCGCCCTCTCCCTTCATTGACGAAGAGACCCGGCGCGCCATGGGCGAACAGGCGGTGGCCCTGGCGCGGGCAGCGGGCTACGTCTCCGCCGGAACGGTCGAGTTTGTCGTCGACGAGGCCAGCAACTTCTATTTCCTGGAGATGAACACGCGCCTCCAGGTCGAGCATCCGGTGACCGAGCTGATCACCGGCCTTGATCTGGTTGAACAGATGTTTCGCGTCGCCACCGGCGAAAAACTGTCGTTCGCCCAATCCGATGTGCGCCTCGATGGCTGGGCGGTCGAAGCACGGGTTTGCGCCGAGGACCCTTTGCGCGGTTTCCTGCCCTCGGTTGGGCGATTGGTCGATTATGCCGAGCCGCCCGATGACGGCGAGGTCCGCGTCGACAGCGGGGTCTATGAGGGCGGCGAGATCTCCATCCACTACGACCCTCTGATCGCCAAGGTTATCGCCCATGGCGCCGACAGGGACACGGCCATCGAGCGCCTGCGCGGCGCCTTGGATTCCTTTCGCATTCGGGGCGTTTCCAACAACATCTCCTTCCTCGCCGCTGTCGTCGGCCATCCGTGGTTCCGGGCCGGCAAGATAAACACCAGCTTCATCGACGAGGCCTATCCTGACGGGTTCCACGCTTCCGACGTGCCCCACGACGAGCCGGCTCTCCTCGCCGCCGTTGCTGTTTCCATGCACCGCGCCTACACCGAACGCGCGGTCCGCATCGGCGGCCAGGTGCCCGGCTATGCGCCTAGGATTCCGGGTGCCTGGGTTGTGTTGATCGGCGGCGAGCAGTTCGCCGCCACGGCCGCGGCGACGGAAGGCGGTTTTGACGTCGTTATCGATGATGAACCCTATGAACTACGCACCGACTGGACCTTGGCCCAGCCTTTGTTCCGAGCCAAGATCAATGGCCTCGCCGTCACCTTGCAGGTCGAGCGCGCCGGCGCCGGCTATCGCATCATTCACTGTGGCCTCGACGCGGAGGTCCTGGTTCTCACCCGCCGGGCCGCCGAGTCCCATGCCAAGATGCCGGCCAAGATACCCCGCGAGACGTCGCGCCATCTGCTCTCTCACATGCCCGGATTGTTGCGCTCGGTCGCCGTTGTTGTTGGTCAAGAGGTCCAGACAGGCGAGGAACTGGCGGTTGTCGAGGCGATGAAGATGGAGAACGTGCTACGTGCCGCCCGCGACGGGACTGTCGTTGCCGTCCATGCCCAGCCCGGCGACCAGGTGACGGTCGATCAACCGATCATCGAATTCGCGGGGCCCGGGTCATAGCGGCCGGGGCCATGGCGGTCCGGGCGACGTTCGAAGGGCGCGTCCAGGGCGTCTGGTTCCGTGCCTGGACGACCGAACAGGCAGTAGCCCGCGGCCTCAACGGCTGGGTTCGCAACCGCGCCGACGGCACCGTCGAGGCCCTCTTCGCCGGCCCCGCCGATGTCGTCGAGGACATGATAGCGGCGTGCCGGCAAGGGCCGCCGGCGGCACAGGTGACATCCGTCACGACCGAGCCTGCCGAGGACCCCGGCGAAACCGGCTTCCGCCAGTTGCCGACGGTGTGAGGGACGGGCGCCAACCTCACGGATCGAAAGAGCGGTCGGCCTCGGGAGTGATTCCAAACACCGCGGTAAAGGTTTCCTTGAGCGTCCGGTCGACATCGGACAGGGAGGCGGCGGCGCCGAGATCGCTGAGGGACGTGACGCCATGCTCCGCGACGCCGCAGGGCACAATGCCGGCAAAGTGTTCAAGGTCGGGCGCAACGTTGATCGATATTCCGTGGAAGCTGATCCAATGGCGGATGCGTAGGCCGATGGCGGCGATCTTATCCTCGTGCGCCGGTTTGCCGCCGCGTGCCACCCAGATGCCAACGCGCCCGGCACGCCGTTCGCCGGTGACGGCAAAGTGGGCCAGGGTGGCGATCAGCCAGTCCTCCAACTGGACGACGAAGGCGCGCACGTCGCTGCCGCGGCGCTTCAAATCGAGCATCACATAGGCAACCCGCTGACCCGGGCCGTGGTAGGTGTATTGGCCGCCGCGGCCGCTGGGAAAAACGGGGAAGCGGCCCGGGTCCAACAGGTCCTCAGGCCGCGCGCTGGTGCCCGCCGTGTAAAGCGGTGGGTGTTCCAACAGCCACACGGCCTGAGCCGCCCGGCCCGCCCTGATCTCCGCCACCCGGTGTTCCATGGCGGCGACCGCGTCGCCGTAAGGAACGGGCGCGGCGCTGGTAAGCCAATCGATGCGGTCGTCGTCGATAACGGTTTCCATCTTCATTGGTTGCCCTGGCGCTTGATCGTGCCCCGGGGATTTGCTATTCCCGGCATCAGGAAAGGCACCATATTTTCGGTTGTCGCAAGGGAATAAAGCGGTCGTGGCGGAATTGGTAGACGCGCAGCGTTGAGGTCGCTGTGGGGGAAACCCCGTGGAAGTTCGAGTCTTCTCGACCGCACCAAGTCCCTGAGGCCCGCCACGCCGGTGACGGGCTTCAATTCGTATCGGACGTATCGATAAGGCCTCCGATGGAGCCGGGTGGAGGACAAAGGGCATGAGCGAACCGGTGCAAAGGGCATCCGAGGACGCGGCCTTCGGGCTCGACCATGAATTCGTACAAACAGTCGTCGACGCCCTCGCGGCGGGTGACGCGGTGTGGGTCGCGGCCCTCGTCGATCCGCTCCACCCCGCCGATATCGCCGATCTGTTGCAGAGCCTGCCGACCGAAGGGCGCCACGCCCTGGTTGACGTGCTGCGCGCCGATTTTCCCTCCGAAGTGTTGTCCGAGCTTGACGAAACGGTGCTCGACGAAGTCGTCGAATATCTCGGCGTCGACAAGCTGGCCGAGGCAGTTAGCGAGCTCGACAGCGACGATGCCATTGAGGTGGTCCAGGAACTGGAGGCCGAAGAGCAACGTGAAGTCCTAGACGCCATCCCCCCCGGCGACCGTACTTTTATCGAAGAAGGCCTGACCTTTCCCGAGGACAGCGCCGGGCGCCTCATGCAACGCGAGCTGGTGTCGGTGCCCGAATTCTGGACCGTCGGCGAGACGATTGATTTCCTGCGCCGTACCGCCGACGAGGACGAGGACCGCCTGCCCGCTGTCTTCTACGACATCTTCGTCGTCGACCCCGCCCATCGTCCGGTCGGCGCCGTTTCCCTGAGCCGGCTTCTGCGCAGCAAGCGGCCGGTCCGCGTCGCCGATATCATGGCTACCGAATTGAACCTTATCCCGGTGACCATGGACCAAGAAGAGATTGCCTTTCTGTTCCGCCAGCGCGACTTGGTATCGTCGCCGGTGGTCGACGCGGACGGCCGGCTGGTCGGCGCCATCACCGTCGATGACGTGGTCGACGTCATCGACGAGGAGCACGAAGAAGACATCATGCGCCTGGGCGGCGTGCAGGAGGATGACCTCTACAGCGCCGTAGCCGAGACGACGCGCCTGAGGTTCGTGTGGCTCTTGCTCAACCTGGCGACCGCCCTCGTCGCATCGATGGTCATCGGCTTGTTCGAGGCGACGATCCAACAAATGGTGGCGCTGGCCGTACTCATGCCCATCGTCGCTTCCATGGGCGGTAACGCAGGCACCCAGACCATGACCGTTGCTGTGCGGGCGCTGTCAACCCGCGAGCTAAGTCCCACCAATGCGCTGCGCGTGATCGGAAAGGAGCTGCTGGTCGGCGGTTTCAACGGAATTCTATTCGCCCTTATCACCGGTGTCGTCGCCTGGGTATGGTTCGACAGCACGGCCATCGGCGTTGTCATCGCGCTGGCCATGGTCATCAACATGATGGTGGCGGGGCTGGCCGGCACGACCATTCCCCTGGTTCTGGAGCGCGTCGGCGTCGATCCGGCTGTCGGCTCGGCGGTCTTCCTCACCACGGTGACCGACGTGGTGGGCTTCTTCGCCTTTCTGGGCTTGGCCGCGTGGTTGCTGTTCTAGTACCCCCTATCATCCTACTGTGATAGGAGGTACTGGCGTATATCCCACAAGGGTGGTGTTGAGATGAACGGCCTGTGGTTGGTTGCTGCGGGGCTCAAGGCTGCCGGTTTTATCCTTGCCTTCGCCAGTATCATGTTGATCGCCCTGCAGATCGGCCAGCGGCGCGACCCGGGACCCTTTCACCGATGGCTGGACGGAGTCTGGCACGCCATCGCGACGACGGCCTGGTGTGCCCTGGCGCGCCTCGCCACCGGTCGTCTTGTGGACGCCACGTCGAGGGCTGCCACCATCGGCTTTGAGCGTGCCGACAGGGGTCCGTTTCTGGACACCCTTTTCATCGGCCTGATGTTCATCGTCCTGCCCTTGCTGGCCTTCCTCAACGTGGCCGTCGGGGGGCGGCCGAACCTGGCGCTTGCCTTTGTCGCCGTCTTTGTCGTCTTTGCCGTCTTTAATTTGACCGCCGAGTGCCGGGTGCTCGATCCCTTTAACCGGGCCGCTTCACTTTTTCTCTGCTTCACCCTTTACATCTTCGTGCCGGCCTATGTTTTGCGCGCGTTTGCCGATCGCATGCTGCACGAGTCCATCGGACACGCCTTTTTCGAAAGCGTTTTGGTGGCGCCACTCGTCTTCATCTTGGCCTATTCGGCCATGACGTTCGTGGAAAGACCGGGAGCCGGAGGGGGGACCCCGGGGCCATTGGGAATAAAAGCAACAGCGCATGCCTTCCTGGCCGCTCTTCCGGTGAGCTTTGTCCTTGTCTTCGCAGCCCTTCTGGCCGGTCATCTGGCAGTCGCCGAGATCAACCCGATACGTTCCTGGAAGTTGTTGATTTCGGCCATGGTGGCGGCCGCCACCGGTTTTGTCGCAACTCGGGCACTGCTCGCCGCCGGTCTGCGCTCAACGCGATCGATGGCCCTGGCCGCGGCCTGCGTTGCCAGCCTTGTCGCTGCCGCTGGTTTGTCGGCCGCGCTGATGGTCTTCGCCTATGGCCCGGCGCTGTCGCCGCTCAATCTTGGTGAGGTGCTCAACGTGCTCGCCGGGCGCTCACGCGACGGCGCCGGCCCTTATCTGGGATCCAAGTTCTGGGTAACACACCTACCATTTCTGCCCATGCTTGCCGTGATCGCAGCCATTGGCGGGGCATGGCTGGCCAAGGTCCTGGTAATTGCCGTGGCGCGCCGCACCGACGAACCGCCAAGACCGTATATGACGAGCGGAATTTATTGCGCCGCTCTTGCCGTTCTCGCCGCCGTCGGGGCAGTGTGGCTGGAAGGCTAACGACGAAGGGAGATAGACCATGCCGACGGTCATGATAACCGGCGCCAGCCGCGGGCTGGGGCTTGAATTCGCGCGTCAATATGCGGCCGGCGGCTGGCGTGTTATCTCCACTTGCCGCGCCCCGGCCGAAGCCGGCGACTTGGCCGAAGTTAAAGGAACGGTGGAGGTTCACCCACTCGACGTTGCCAACCACGCGACCATTGAAACCCTGGCCGATACCCTCGACGGCCAGGCCATCGACCTCTTGATCAACAACGCAGGAATTTACGGTCCCCGTCCCGCCGATCTCGGCACCATCCGTTACGATGCGTGGGGTGAAGTAATGTGGGTCAACGTCATGGGTCCCTTGAAGGTGGCGGAGCTGTTTACCGGGCATGTGGCGCGAAGCGGGCTTAAACAGATGGTCGCGATCTCCAGCCGCATGGGCAGCATCGCCGCCAATGACAGCGGCGGGTCGTATATCTACCGCTCCAGCAAAGCGGCCCTCAATGCGGTGATGAAGAGTTTATCCATCGACCTGGCGACGAAAGGCATCGCGGTCGTGGTGTTTCATCCGGGCTGGGTGACCACCGACATGGGCGGCGCCGAGGCCTCGCTTGATGCGCCCGAGAGCGTCGCCGCCATGCTGAAAACAGTGGCCACCCTTGATTTTAAGGACAGCGGTCGGTTCTTTAACTATGATGGAACCGAAGTGCCCTGGTAGCTCCGAGCCAAGGGTTAGTATTGGATATCGGGCTGGCCTCTAGGGAAAACCCTGTCAAAATTGTTTCGCCAAGCTTGCGCGTCGGTCACGTTTCCCATAAAAAATATAGTGGCCTGATCCTGGGAAGCCGGGCGCGAGCGACTATTACGATTCCGTCGTTGGGATGTAGGAGCAAGGTTGCCACCCATGTCCGATTATGATCTCGCCAGCCTCCATGTCATGATCGTCGATGACTATCAACCCATGCGCCATATTTTGAGAGGCATCCTGCGGGAGTGGGGCATCCTCAAAGTAGGCGAGGCGGGGCACGGCCGCGAGGCGTTGGAAACGCTGAAGAATTTTCCCGCCGATATCCTCATCACCGACTACCGCATGTTTCCCATCGACGGCCTTGAGTTGGCCAAGTCGGTCCGATCCGGCGAGGCGGGTTGCGATCCGTATCTGCCGATCCTCTTGATCACCGCCTTTACCGAGATGAAAACGATCCTCGAAGCACGCGACGCCGGCGTAAACGAGTTTTTGGCCAAGCCGATTTCGGCCAAGCTGGTCTATTATCGAATCCGCTCGATGATTGAGAACCCGCGCCCCTACGTCCGCGCCGAAGAGTTCTTCGGACCCGATCGCCGCCGCCGCTCCCTGCCTATTACGGGGGAGGATCGCCGGGAGGTTAAGCAAGAAACCAAAGGTTTAGAACGCCAAGGCGAACGCGAATGACGGGTTACGATATGCTCCCCGGTCGGTCGTCCCGCCGCATCGGGGCATGACCGTCCACCTTAAGAAGATGGCGGTGGGCGTCGAAAGCATCGCTCACTTGGCCGAGATTCAAGCCTCGCGCCTGGAACAAGCCCGGCGCCGAGGCGAAGTTCCGTCGCTTCGGCACATTACGCGGCACGGGCCGAAGCGGGCTGAAGAACTGTTGGGCGGCGGATCGCTTTATTGGGTCATCAGGGGTTTTGTCCAGGTTCGCCAAACGTTCGTCGGCATCGAGCGCGGGGTCAATGCGAAAGGCCGGCCATCGTGCGCCCTGGTCCTGGACCCGGAGTTGGTGAGGGTGGAATTCCGTTCTCACAAACCGTTTCAGGGGTGGCGCTATTTGTCGGTCAACGACGCGCCGTCAGATGCTGCGCCGGCGGCTGAAAACGGCCACGGAATGCCGACCGAAATGGCGGCCGAACTTAGATCGCTAGGCCTCTTGTAGGGCCTCTTTGGGACAGAACTGGAATTTCTCCCGCCATTCCCGCGACCCCCAACCGGAGACCTCGGGTGACAAGGAATTGAATCAAGACGAGATCGAAACCCTTCTGAACGGTTGAACGACGACTATCACACTGTGGCATAGATCGTACGAACACTGTAATGTACAGGTGATAGAAGGGAATGTTTCATGGCCGAAAACGATGCTCCACGTCTGATAGTTCCGCCCAATCCTTTGAAGACGAAAGTCGGGGTTGGTGGACCGGGTGCCGTCACGCCCGAAGCCTTGGAGCGTGCGGAGGCCGTCATTACCGACTTGGGGGACGACTATTTGAAGTGGGTCGAAGATGACCTGGCGAAACTTCAGACAGTCATGATAAGCCTTAAGGCGGCGAAAGGGGACAACAGCGGCGAAGTGAAAGCAATTTTCGAGATCGCCCATGACGTCAAGGGACAAGGCGGCAGCTTCGGTTATCAGTTGATGACCGAGATTGGCGGCCACCTTTGCCGGTTTCTCGAATCTATTGAGTCGGCGAACCCGGCGGAGATCGGTGTCATTGAAGTGCACATTGATGCCCTTAGGCTCGTCATCGCCAATAAAATGAAAGGCGACGGCGGCAAAGCCGGGGATTCTCTCTACAAGGGTTTGGAAATGGTGGTTGCCAAGGTGAGTGGCTAAACCCACCGGTATCCCATTCAAACTGAATAGGCCATCCCGGACGTCGCGCCTATGCCGCCTCGCCGAGGCTCTTGCGGAACGCTTCAAGCCAGGCGATACGGCTTTCCAATAAATCTATGTCGTGGTCCAACCACGGAACCAAGAACCCCGGCTCTCCGGCGTGGTGCTGGCGTAGATCGTCAAGGCGCGCCAATTCGTTGACGCAGACATCGACCAAAAGATCGGCCTGGGCGCGTTGTCCTTCGGTGTCGAGAAGATGCAGGAAACGGAACTTGAGCGTCATCACTACCTTGTTGAGTTCGTTGGCGCCGCTGCGCAGGTTGGCGGTGATCAGGGTATCAAGCTGGCGTCGCCCGGCGTCGGATATGGCCAATTCGGCGTCGTCGCCGGTGCCGTCCGCCGCCTCGACCAGTCCCTCGTATTTCAACAATTCGATGGACGTGCCCATGAGTTCCACGGACGGCCCCAAGATGCGGCTGATAAAATGGCGCACGGCGTTGGCCAGGGCGCTGTAACGCAAGGGTCCTTGTGCCAGCGTGCCAAGCGCGCAAAGACGGATCGCTTCCTTAGGCGTCAGGGTGTTATCGGGGTACATACCTGTATTCCCTTCCCCACCATTTTAGCGCAAAGAGGCCCAAGACGCGATAGCGAATTCAAGCTTCGCCAATGGGTTTAGGGTTTTAGGCCGCAGCCTTAAGTCCCAGCCGTCCCCATACGGCGATTAGAGCAGCGATCAGGCGATCCATGTCGGCGTCGCCATGAAGCGGCGTCGGTGAGAAACGCAGGCGCTCGGTGCCCCTGGGCACGGTGGGGTAATTGATCGGCTGGACGTAAATCCCAAAGCCCTCCAAAAGCTCGTCACTGGCTTCCTTGCACAACCGCGGATCGCCGACCAGGACAGGCACGATATGGCTGTCGGATGGCATCACCGGCAGGTTTGCCTCGGTGAGGCGGCGCTTGAGCTCCGCCGCACGCTCTTGGTGCTTTTCGCGCAGTTCGTCATGGTCCCTTAGGTGGCGCAGGCTGGCCAGGGCCGCCGCCGCGACCGCCGGTGGCATCGATGTCGAGAAAATAAACCCCGAGCCATAGGAGCGCACCACGTCGCACAAGGCTTCAGAGCCGGCGATGTAGCCGCCGACAACGCCAAAGGCCTTGGCCAGGGTGCCCTGGATAATGGTGATGCGGTCGGCCACGCCCTCGCGCGCGGCGACGCCGGCGCCCCGGGGTCCGTACATGCCGACAGCGTGGACCTCGTCGAGGTAGGTCATGGCGCCATATTTTTCGGCGAGCTCGACGAACCGGGCGATGGGGGAAATATCGCCGTCCATGGAATAGACGGACTCGAACGCCACCAGCTTGGGGCGCTCGGGGTCGCATTCGGCGAGAAGTTCCTCGAGGTGCGCCGCGTCGTTGTGGCGGAAGATCTTCTTGTCCGCCTTGCTGTGGCGCATGCCCTCGATCATGGAGTTATGATTTTTGTCGTCGGACAGAATGATACAGCCGGGCATCAGGGCGCCGATGGTGCTTAAGGTGGTCATGTTGGCGACCCAGCCCGACCCGAACACCAGTGCCGCTTCGGTGCCGTGCAGTTCGGCAAGTTCGCGTTCCAGCACCACATGGCAATGGTTGGTGCCCGAGATGTTGCGGGTGCCGCCGGCACCGGCACCGTACTTTTCGATGGCCTCGTGCATGGCCGCCAGCACGTCCGTGTTCTGGCCCATGCCGAGATAGTCGTTGGAACACCATACCGTGATCTCCTTGACCCCATCGGTGCAGTGGTTTTTGGCGCGCGGGAAGGCGCCGGCGGTGCGCTCCAACTCGGCAAAGACGCGGTAACGGCCTTCGTGTTTCAGTTCGGCGATCTTATCGGCGAAAAACCGCTGATGGTCGACCATGGAAATCTCCCTGATGGAAGGCGCATTTTTGCTCCGACTCTACGCTTAATCATTAACCCAGATCAAAAAGCTACCAGACAAATGCGATTCATTCTAGGCTGCCGCCGAAAGGCCAAGCTGGCGCCAAACCGCGACCAATCCTTCGATCAAATGGTCGATATCGCCGTTTCCGTGCAAAGGCGTCGGTGTGAAACGCAAACGTTCGGTGCCGCGCGGCACAGTCGGATAGTTGATGGGCTGGACGTAAATCCCGAAGTCTTTCAGAAGATCGTCGCTCGCCTGCTTGCACAGCTGTGCCTCGCCGACCAGGACCGGTACGATATGGCTGTCCGACGCCATGACGGGAATCTTGGCCTCTCTCAAACGCCGCTTCAATGTTACTACCCGCTCCTGGTGCAGGCGACGCAGTGCGTCGTCTTCCTTGAGGTGGCGAACGCTGGCTAGGGCGGCCGAGGCAACCGCCGGCGGCAAGGCGGTGGAGAAAATGAACCCCGATCCGAAGGAGCGCACCACGTCGCAAATCTCCGTCGATCCGGCGATATAACCGCCGACGACGCCGAATCCCTTGGCCAGCGTCCCCTGGACGAGGGAGATCCGGTGCGCCTCCCCCTCGCGCTCGGCAATGCCGCCGCCCCGCGGTCCATAGACGCCCACCGCGTGGGCTTCGTCCAGGTAGACCATGGCGCCGTGTTTCTCGGCGACATCGAGAATGCGGGCGACGGGCACCGTGTCGCCGTCCATGGAATGGACCGATTCGCAGACGACGATCTTGGGCCGTGTCCGAGCGCAAGCGCCCATGGCGCGGTCCAGGTCCACCGGATCATTGTGCCCGAAGGTCGTCCATTCGGCTCGCGACATGCGGATCCCCTCGCTCATGGAGTTGTGGAGGATATCATCGCAGAAGAAGGCGCAGTCCGTCATGAGGGTACCGAGGGTGCTCAGAGCCGTCAGGTTGGCCATCCACCCCGAACCGAAGAGGAGGGCCGCTTGCGTGCCGTGGAGGTCGGCCAGTTCGCGTTCCAAAAGGACGTGCCAATGGTTGGTGCCGGCGATGTTGCGGGTACCGCCGGCGCCGGCGCCCGAGGTATCGACGACATCGTGCATGGCGGCAAGCACCGCTGGGTGCTCGCCCATGCCCAGGTAGTCGGTGGAACACCACACCGTGATCTCGCGGCTTTCGCCGTCGCGATGCAGTCGGGCACGGGGAAAGTCGCCCGCCATGCGCTCCAACTCGGCGAAGACGCGGTAGCGGCCCTCGTTCCTCAGATCCGCGATCCGGTCGACGAAAAACCGCTCGTAGTCCATTTCCTCGCCTCTCCGGGGCGGCGGGTCATCCCAATCCCGCTGCGATGGCTCAGGCCAAACCCCGTTCCTTCACCATGGTCAGGGTATCGTCGAGCGCGCGCTCGACGCAGTCGATCATCTCGTCGATTTCTTCGGCGCTAATGATCAGGGGGGGCGAAAAAGCGACGGTGTCGACAATGGCGCGGGCGATGGCGCCGTATTCCTGAGCGCGGGCGCAGAGGTAGGCGCCGATGCCGTCGGAAGGATCGAACGACTCCTTGGTATCCTTGTTCTTGACCAGTTCGATGGCGCCGACCAGGCCGAGGCCCCGTACCTCGCCGATCAAGGGGTGGTCGGTTAGCTGCCTTAGCCGTTCTTGCAGGCGCGGGCCAACGCGGCGCACATGGCCGACGATGTCGCGTTCCTCATAGATCATGAGAGTCTCGACCGCCACCGCCGCCGGCACCGGGTGGCCGGAATAGGTAAAGCCGTGGGCAAAGAGCCCGATCTTCTCGCTTTCGTCGACCATGGCGGAGAACACTTTTTCCGAGACCATCAACGCCGAGATCGGAAGATAGGCGGCCGACAATGCCTTGGCCATGGTGATCATATCGGGTTTCAGGTCGAAGGTCTGGGTGCCCCACATGTTGCCGGTGCGTCCGAAGCCGCAAATGACCTCGTCGGCGATGAACAGAACGTCGTACTTCTTCAACACCGCCTGCACTTTCTCAAAATAAGTCTTCGGCGGCACGATGACGCCGCCGGCGCCCATTAACGGTTCGGCGATGAAGGCAGCAACCGTGTCCGGTCCCTCGTCCAGGATCATCTTTTCCAGGTTGGCGGCGCAACGGCTGGCGAAATCCTCTTCGCTCTCGCCCTCGGCGCCGAAGCGGTAATAATGCGGACAGTCGGTGTGCATGATGCGGTCGATGGGCAGGTCGAAGTCGCGGTGGTTGTTAGGCAGCCCCGTGAGGCTGGCCGACGCGATGGTGACGCCGTGATAGCCCTTCTGGCGCGAGATGACCTTCTTCTTGTCAGGCCGCCCAACGGCGTTGTTGTAGTACCACACCAGCTTGACCGCCGTGTCGGTGGCTTCGGACCCTGAATTGGCGAAGAACACCTTAGACATGGGCACCGGGGAAATTTCGATGAGTCGCTCGGCAAGGTCGATGACGACGTCGGAGGCCTTTCCGGCGAAGTTGTGATAGTAGGGCAGTTTTTCGAGTTGCCGCGTCGCTGCGGCGACCAGACGCGGCTCGTTGAACCCGAGCGACGCGCACCACAGTCCAGCGAAACCTTCGATATAGCCCTTGCCGGTTTCGTCGAAGACGCGCACCCCTTCGCCGCGGGTTATCACCAACGGCCCCTGGGTTTGGTGGGCCTTCAAATTGGTATAGGGGTGGATGTGGTAAGCGATGTCGCGGCTGCCTGCGGAATTGCCCGGGTTGTCCATTTTTTCTCGTCCTTCTTGCTCTTGCTTTTTCTCTCAGGAATCAAAGTGTCGCAAATGTAGTGGCGAATTCTCGCTTATTTCGCAGGCCAGGGCAACGGCTGGTCCGACGCGCAGCGACTTTAACCGCGCCTCAATAGGGCGGCTCTTTGAAGACGTTGCCTGGCGACTATCAATAATCGGTGGGAATCAACGCGCCGTGCCAAATTTTTTTGAATGAGACGGTTAGAAAATTAATTGAGGCGTTGAGGTTTTGCATTGGGACCTGGTCCACCGGGTGGTCGAGGCCTCGAACAAAGATTGACCCCGCGTCCGCGCGTGGTAGCGTTGTCGCCCCACTTCTGACGGCAAAACGGAGGAGCGGTCATGGCCTTAGGCGATTATCGCACGGCCCTGGTGACCGGGGCGTCCAGCGGCATCGGCGCGGCCCTGGCGGCGGCCTTGGCCGACCGTGGTCTGGAGGTCCATGCCGTGGCACGCCGGGCCGACCGCCTGACGGCGCTGGCCGATGCCCACGGCTGCCACGCCCACGCCCTGGACATTACCGACACCGAGGCCCTTGAGGTCTTGTGCCGGGACCTGGAGATCGACGTGCTGATCAATGGTGCGGGGATGGCGGTGGGCTACGGCGCCCTACACGAGAACGATGCCCAGGCCGTTGATGCCGTTCTCGACGTCAACTTGCGGGCCGTGCTGCATCTGCTGCGCCTCGTCGTGCCGGGGATGGTGGCGCGTGACCGGGGCCACGTCGTCAACATCGGTTCCGTCAACGGCCTTTACCCGATCGGCGCCACACCGGTCTACGGTGCCGCCAAGGCCGCCGTTCACATGATCGGCGGCCTGTTGCGTATCGATCTGGTGGGCCGCCGCGTCCGTGTCACCGAGGTCTGTCCGGGCCGTGTCGAGACCGAGTTCCATATTAAAACCATGGGCGACGAGGCAGCGGCGCGCAAAATGTTCTATGAGGGTCGGCGGGTCCTTGATTCCGAAGACGTCGTTGCCGCCGTCCTCTTCGCCCTTGAGGCGCCGGCCCACGTCAATGTCGGCCTGATCGAACTGACCCCGGTCGGCCAAGTCCCCGGCGGCATCGCCTTCCCAGAAGAATAATCGCCGTCAATAACGGGCCTCACTCGGCTGCTTGCGGTTCCTTGGAACGGTGTTCGCGCAGCGTCTCGCTGGCGGCAGCATCGATGCGCCCATCGGTGTCGACGACGCAGCCGTAGTCGCGTTCCGCCCCCTCCGCCGTCACGTAGCCGCCGTCCAAGTCCCGTTGCACGGCTTCGAGCGGCCTCTCCAAGGGATCGCCATAGCCCGAACCGCCGGCCAGGTGAAGCTCTGATAATTCGCCCGGGTCCGCCAGGACAACCAAGCCGCCGGTACCCATGTCGGTCAGAACCTCGCCGGCTTCGTTGCGCACCCAGGCCCGCGATTCGGCGCCGGCGCGACCCTTGAACAGGCCCGGAGTGGGCACCTCGACGCCGTTGGGATAGAGGCCAACCTGTGCCGGCCGGCGGTCGTCGAGGAGCTTGCGGGTGACGATGATCTGCCCCAGGCCGCCGCGCTGGCGGCCCGCCCCGCCGCTGTCGGCGACATAGGCTTTCTCGATCACCAGCATGGGGACACGGCTCTCGAACAGTTCGATCGACGTGTTGGCGGCGCTGGTCGGGAACAGCACGCCGGACTTGCCGTCGCCGTGCGCCGAGGCGCCCTGGCCGCCGCCCTGGAACAGATGATCCGAGTAATGCCGACCGTCCGGGCCGATACCGTAGAAACGGGCGTTACAGGGCAAGGCGGTGAAGGCCTGGACCTTGTCGGGCGCCGCCTCGGCCATGACGTTGAAAATGTTGGGGGCAATGTACCAGCCGGTGCGCGTGCGCATATTGACCGGCATCGGTTTGTCGCAATTCAGGACGCTGCCCTCGGGCGCCTTGACCCGGAACGGCCGGTAGGCGCCGGCGTTGCCCGGCACGTCCGGCGACAAAACGCACTTCAAGGGATAGACCGCGTGGGCCTTGGTGTAACTCAGCGTGCAGTTGACGGCGCCCCGGTCGTGTTGGTCGGGCGCGCCGGCGAAGTCGACCTCGATCTCGTCGCTGCTGACGTTGAGGCGGATGGGAAAGCGTTCCTTTCCGTCCAGGCTGTTGTTCCAAATCTCGCCCTCATAGGTCCCCGGACGCAGATCGCGGATGGCGCCGCGCATGGCGCGCTCGGCACGTCCCTGGATCACTGTCGCCAGCGCCTCCAGGTCATGCATTCCGTATTCTTCCATGAACTCGTGGATGCGCTCGGCGCCTGCCGCGTTGGCCGAGATAAGGGCGTGCAGGTCGCCGATCACCTGGTCGGCGCTGCGCACGTTCTCGGTGATGAGTTCGATCAGGTCTAAGTTTATCTTGCCCTCGCGGACCAGCTTCATGGGCGGGATCTGCAGACCTTCTTCGTATAGATCGTGGGCATGGAGGCGGTTCTTGGTGCCGCCGATATCGGTGACGTGTCCGACATTGCCGGCCAGCGCCACCACCCGGTCATCGCGGAAAATCGGGGTGACGATGGCGATGTCGAAGAGATGGCCGGCACATTTCCACGGATCGTTGGTGATCAGCACGTCGCCGGGCTTCAAGGTATCCACTGGATGGCGCTCAATCATGGTCTGGACGGCGAGCGGCAGGGTCAGGCTGAAGACCGGCATGGCGCGTGGCGAATGGGCCAATTGACGGCCCTTGGCGTCAAGCAGCTCACAGCCAAAGTCCTGGGCCTCGCCGATGATCAGCGAGAATGCCGTGCGGATCACCGTGTGCCAGCATTCCTCGGCAATATTGATCAGCCGGCTCCACATGATTTCGAGGCCGATGGGATCGCTCTCAATGCGCGCCACCGCCTCGTCCAGGGGCATCCCCGCCGGCACCACGGCGGTGGAGCTCGTCTCACGGCCTATGGTCAGGCGCAGGTTGAAGAGGTCGTCGACGGCGAGGCTGTCACCGGGCGGCACGACGGTCGTCGATTCCCGTTCCTCGACGATGGCGGGTCCCTCAATGCTTTGGCCCGGCGCGAGGGCGTAGCGATCATGAACCGGCACCTCGACAAAGCCGCCGGCCTCGGGAAAATAGGCCTGCCGCCGGCCCTTCAAAGACGCGCCGTCGCTGGCCTCCAGGCTTCCCATCTCGACCTCGGGTGTCGGGCCCGAGCACAATACCCGCCAATTGAGCGCCTGCACCGGGGGGCCCTCGTAGAGATGGGCGTAAAGCCGCTTATATTCGGTATCGAAAGCGGCCTTCGCCTGTTCCACGCTGCCGGCATCCAGGGGCTCGGCCGGCAAGGGCACGTCGATTTCACGCATTTGCCCGAAATAGCGCATCTCGGCGTGGCGCGTTACCGTCACGTCGGACGCTTCGACCCCGGCATCCGACAGAAGGCTCCGGCCTTCCTTCTCAAGTTCGGCAAGCAGGTCGTTGACGGCTCCGAAGTCCATCTCGTCCAACAGGCTGGGCAGGGAGCGCGCGAATTCAAAACTGATCGGGGCAACCAGGAATCCGAGCGCTGATGCCGCCCCCGACGCCGGCGGCACGATGACCTCGCCGACACCTAGCTTGCGCGCGACCCGCGCCGCATGGGCCGGCCCCGCGCCGCCCATGGCGACCAGGGAATAGCGCCTGGGGTCGCGGCCTTTCTCAACGATATGGACCCGGGCCGCGCCCGCCATGCTCTCACAGACGATGTCGTAAATGCCCCACGCCGCCTCGATCGCGGTCAAGTCAAGCGGCTCCGCCACCCTCGTCAGGGCCGCCTCGGACGCTTTTTCATCCAGGCTCATGCGGCCGCCGAGGAAGAACGCAGGGTCGAGGTAGCCCAAAAGAAGATTGGCGTCGGTTACCGTCGGCTCCGTCCCGCCGGTTCCGTAACATGCCGGCCCGGGGTCGGCGCCGGCACTGCCCGGTCCCACCTTGAGGAGGCCCAGCTTGTCGAACCGAGCTATCGAGCCGCCGCCGGCGCCAACCTCGATCATGTCGATCACCGGCGCCTTGATGGGCAAGCCGCTGCCCTTCTTAAATCGATGGACCCTGGCTGCTTCCAGCATCGGCGCCACGTTCGCCTTGCCGTTTTCTATCAGGCACGCCTTGGCCGTCGTGCCTCCCATATCAAAGGAGATTACGTCGGACTTACCGACCCGGCCACCGAAGAAGGCGGTCGCCAAGCCGCCCCCCGCCGGGCCCGATTCGAGCAGGCGGATCGGATACGCCACCGCCGTTTTGGGCGAGACCAGGCCACCGGCCGATTGCATGAGGTGGAATTGGCCGGTGAAGCCTTGATCGGTGAAGGCCTCGACCAGGCGGTCGACGTAGCGCT
>JASLZL010000002.1 GCA_030754885.1 Rhodospirillales bacterium
TCCCGAACGACCCTCTCGGCCGGAGCCTTCTTGCTCATCAATTTCTGCCTCATCTTCGTTCCCTTCGGTCACTACGATGAGCCAGAAATCCTCCCTTACGCAAACCCCTCAATGTGTCCCAAGGGCGCTGACGTCAGACAAGGCCCGCCTGCTTGGCGCTGGTTTCCAACAGAAAAACAGTGAGACCGGCGGCACCTGCCAAGGCCGCCGTCAATAGCGAACGCTGTACGGTCGGAAGAGAAAGAGCGGCGCCGGACATGGCGGGGGTCCCTACTTTGTAGCGTCGGCGACGATCTTGGCGACGATGACGTCGAGCTCCTTGCCCATCTCATCGAGGGCGGCAACCTGGTAGGCGCCAAAAACGTGGCTGGGAAGGCGGTAGGTGAGTCTGGCCGAGCCGTCTGGCCGCTCGGTGACATACAGGCGCAACGGCGCCTCGATACCAGAGGCCACGCTGGCCTTGAGCATGCGCACGGCGAAGTCAGGCCGGTAGACCATGATCACCCGGTTGCCCGGGATGGCGACGCCGATGGACTTGGCACCGCAGTCGGCGCAGGCCTGGGCAACGATGCCCATCTTGTTGGCGCTCACCGCCGCCGTGAGCTTATCGACGAAGGCGGCGAAGGGGGTGCCGGTCTCGATCACCTTGGTCCCGGAATAGGGCGCCGGGTTTTCTGCTCCGACGGGCGTTGCGGCCAAAAGGCCCAGGCAGACAAGCAAGATTGCGCGCATTGTTTTTCCTATCATGGCGATGCGTTTGGCGATGATCCGATCCTGACGGGCACGGAACGAGGACATTCTGGCGATCTCCGGTGACGCCGGGAAGGCCCCTCCCTCACACGGACGATCAAGATCGCGTGAAGGGTTGGCCGGCGAAAGACACCTGCCGGGAGTGGCCGTTTTCCCCTTCCTCGTGTAACGTTCGCGCCCTCCCCTTTCTCCGAGGCTGCACCATGAAGGTGGACACGTTCGACTTTGATCTCCCCCGCGCCTGCATCGCGCAAAGGCCAATGACGCCGCGGGATGCGGCGCGCCTGTTGGTGGTCGGGGACGAACTCAGAGATGCCCGCGTGTCCGACCTGCCCCGGCACCTCAGCCCAGGTGACCTTCTGGTTTTCAATGACACGAAAGTCATTCCGGCGCGCCTGGCGGGCCGACGCGGCGCGGCTAAGGTAGAAGTGACGCTGCACAAGGCCGCCGACGCCGCCACCTGGCGCGCCTTCGCGCGGCCGGCGCGGCGACTCAAAAAGGGCGACCGTATAGAATTCGCGCCCGGCTTCGTGGCCGAGGTTGAAACCAAGGGCGAGGCTGGCGAGGTGACGCTTTCCTTCGAGTATGGCAGCGCCGATCTGGAGGCCGCCCTGGAGCGCTTCGGCGCCATGCCGCTGCCCCCCTATATAAAGCGTCCGAACCTTGCCGACTGGCGGGACCCAGGCGATTACCAGACGATGTTCGCCCGGGTGCCCGGCGCCGTGGCGGCGCCGACGGCCGGCTTGCATTTCACACCCGGTCTCCTGGACGGCCTCGATGCGCGGGGGGTCGAACGGATTGCGCTTACGCTTCACGTCGGCGCTGGCACATTTCTACCGGTCAAGGTCGAAGACGTGGCTGATCACAAGATGCATGCCGAATGGGGTGAGATCACGGCC
Source organism: Rhodospirillales bacterium (assembly GCA_030754885.1). GTDB lineage: Bacteria > Pseudomonadota > Alphaproteobacteria > Rhodospirillales > JASLLZ01 > JASLLZ01. Next base: position 1,650 of record JASLZL010000002.1, read on the forward strand.
CTGGCCGCCGCGGCTGTCAACGCCGCCCGCGCCCGGGGAAATCAAGTGGTGGCGGTGGGCTCAACGGCACTCCGTCTGTTGGAGGCAGCGACCGATGCGGCGGGACGGCTCCGTCCTTTTGCGGGTGAAACAGATATCTTCATCACACCCGGATATCGTTTCAGAACCGTCGACCGGCTCTTGACGAACTTTCACCTGCCGCGCTCAACACTTTTCATGCTGGTCTCCGCCTTCGCCGGAACGCGGCGCATGAAGCACGCTTACGCCCATGCCAAGGACACCGGCTATCGTTTTTATTCCTATGGCGACGCCTGCCTGCTGAGTAGGAGCGAGGTGCCGTGAGCGTCTTTGGTTTCGAGCTCCTGATCACCGATGGCCGGGCCAGGTCGGGGCGGATTTCGACGGCCCATGGGATCATCGAGACACCCGCCTTCATGCCCGTCGGCACGGCGGCGACGGTCAAGGCGATGACACCCGAGGCGGTCGCCGAGACGGGCGCCCAGATAATCTTGGGCAATACCTACCACCTGATGCTGCGCCCCGGCGCCGAACGCATCCAACGTTTGGGGGGTCTGCACCGCTTCATGAACTGGCCCGGCCCCATTCTCACCGACTCGGGCGGATTTCAGGTAATGTCCCTGGCCGAGCTGAGGACGGTGAGCGAGACCGGCGTCGCCTTCCGCTCCCACATCGACGGCACCCCCGTCGAACTCACGCCCGAGCGCTCCGTCGAGATCCAGGACATTCTCGGTGCCGACATCGTCATGGCCTTTGACGAATGCACCCCCTGGCCGGTCGAGAAAGCAGCGGCCGCCAAGTCCATGCGCCTTTCCATGGCCTGGGCCGAGCGCTCGCGGGCCGCCTTCGCCAGGCGCCCGGGCTCGGGCCTCTTCGGCATCGTCCAGGGCAGCGTCTTCGACGCCCTGCGCACCGAATCGGCGGAGACGCTCAAGGGCATCGGCTTCGATGGCTATGCCGTCGGCGGCCTGGCCGTCGGCGAGGGCCAGGAGACGACCTTCCGGGTCCTCGATAGTTGCGTGCCGCTGCTGCCCGACGACCAGCCGCGCTACCTGATGGGCTTCGGCAAGCCCGCCGACCTGATCGGCGCCGTGGCGCGCGGCATCGATATGTTCGATTGCGTGCTGCCGACACGCTCTGGCCGCACGGGGCAGGCCTTCACCTGGCGGGGCACGGTGAACCTGCGAAACGCCCGCCACGCCGAAGACCCGCGACCTCTGGATAGTGCCTGTACCTGCCCGGCTTGCCGCAACTATGGCCGTGCCTACCTGCACCACCTGGTGCGAACCGGAGAGATACTCGGTTCCATGCTGTTGACCTGGCACAATCTCACCTATTATCAAATCCTGATGGCAGCTATGCGCGACGCTATCGCGAGCACCACATTCGACGCCTTTGCCACCGCCTTTGACGAAGAACAGGCGACGGGCGACATCGAACCGCTTTAAGGAAACGCCATGACCAAGACAGTCTCTCGGATACCGGCCCAGTTAGGAACAAAGACAGAGTTTCCGGACTCGCCGGACAAAGCGCAAATCGACTGTGTCGCCAATCCCCACACCGGCACCGACTACGTGGTGCGCTTCACATGCCCTGAGTTCACGGCCCTGTGCCCGGTGACCGGCCAGCCCGACTTCGCCCACCTGGTCATCGACTATGTGCCGGGCCGCCGCATCGTCGAGAGCAAGTCGCTGAAGCTTTACCTAGCGTCATTCCGCAACCATGGTGCCTTTCACGAGGACGTGACGGTGACTATCGCCAAGCGCCTGGTAAAGGAGGCGCGGCCAAAGTGGCTCCGCATTGGCGGTTACTTCTATCCGCGCGGCGGCATGCCCATCGACGTCTTCTACCAGACCGCAGTCCCACCCAAGGGGTTGTGGATTGCCGACCCCGGCGTGGCGCCCTATCGCGGGCGGGGATAGGGCCGCCTTATCCCGTTACCGCCTCGCGGCGGCGCACGATCCACCACACCAGGAGCGCACCGGCCATCTTGCTGAGCGTCATGGCGGCGACACCGGTCGCCGAGAGGAGCCCGATGCCAGCCAAGAAGACGCCTGAATCGATGGGGGCCCCAAGGGCGCTGGAATAGAGGATGCGCTGCGACAATGACCGCCCGGTGAAGCTATAGACCGCCCAGTCGGCCAGCTCGCTGACCGCGAAGGCAGCGGCACTGGCGACGGCAACGAAGGGATCGGCCATAAAATAGGAAAGGACGGCACCGGTCAGCATGGCAAGCAGCACCCAGTGGCCAACCTCGCGCTGGGCAAAGTCGCGCACGACGAAGACGAAGCCGACGATCAGCGCCACCGGCGGCCAAACCGTGCCGTCAGGCAAGGTGATCGGCGGCACCTGGGTGAAGGCGTAGTTCACTGCCACGATGAGGGCGATGTAAAGCAAGGTGAATTTTAGCCGCATGGTCCTTTCCCGCTCCGTTGGCCGTCATCGGGGTGATACCATACCCTTGTCATGTATGGCGAGGGAGCGGTGACGGGAATTAAGGAAGCAATCCGCGAGAAGGCCCAGACGGCGGGATTCGATGCCACTGGCTTCGCCATGGCGGCGGACGATGGAACATCCGGTGCCCACCTTGCGGCGTTCCTTGCGCGCGGCCTGCACGGTGATATGGGCTGGATGGCGCGGACGGCGGAGCGCCGGGCGAGTCCCCAGGCCCTGTGGGCGGAAGCGCGTAGCGTCGTCGTGCTAGGTGCCAGCTACGCGCCCGCCAACAATCCGCTTGCGTCGCTCGACCGGCGCGATTGCGCCACGGTGAGCGTCTATGCCCGCGGACGCGACTACCACAACGTTCTTAAAAAACGTCTTAAGGGGTTGGCCCGCTGGATGGCGGAAACTTACGCCTGCGACGTCAAGGTTTTCGTCGACACGGCGCCGGTGATGGAAAAGCCCCTGGCGGCGCGTGCCGGTATCGGTTGGCAGGGAAAGCATACCAACCTGGTGTCGCGCCGCTTCGGCTCCTGGCTCTTCCTAGGCGAGGTGTTCACGACGCTCGACATCGCTCCCGACACCCCGGCCACCGATCTCTGCGGCACCTGCGACCGCTGCCGCGACGCCTGCCCGACGGACGCCCTTGTCGAACCTTACCGTATCGAGCCCCGGCGCTGCGTCTCCTACCTGACCATCGAACACAAGGGTTCCGTCGCGCCCGAGTTGCGCGCCGCCATGGGCAATCGCATCTACGGCTGCGATGACTGTCTTGCCGCCTGTCCGTGGAACAAGTTTGCGGCACCGACAGAGGACGACGCCTATCTCCCTCGCGACGAACTTGCGGCGCCCCGGCTTGCCGAACTGGCGCGCCTCGACGACGCCGGTTTCCGTCGCCTCTTTGCCGGCTCGCCGATCAAGCGTACGGGGCGCGACCGATTCCTACGCAACGTGCTAAACGCGATTGGGAACAGCGACGATACTTCACTCGCTGATGCAGCCCGCGAATGCCTTGGCGATGACTCGCCCATGGTTCGGGGCATGGCCGTTTGGGCCCTGTCGCGAATCCTGGACCGATCGCCGATGGAACGCCTCGGAAACCGTCTCATGGCAGACGAGACGGACGCTGGCGTACGCGCTGAATGGCAAGCCGTGTTGGGCTTGAACGCGGATTCAGGTTAGCATGGTGATTTCCTGCCAAATCGGCAGGAGACGGGTAAAGATGAGGTCATGACAGCGATCAGCGCCGACGACTTCAAGATCGTGTGCCGGGCACCGCTCTTCGCGGGCTTGCCCAGGGACGCTCTTGAGACCCTGCTCGGGAATTCTCGCATCGTCGAATTCCCCCGGGGCAAGGTTCTGTTTGTGCGCGGCGAGCCGGCAGAAAGATTCTATCTGGTGCTCGAGGGCTGGGTAAAGGTCTTCCGCGATAACCCCAACGGCGAGCAAACGGTGATTGCCGTCATGAAGCCGGGCGAGACCATCGCCGAAGCAGCCATATTCATGGGCCGCGACTATCCGGCAAGCGCCGAAGCGGTAAACGAATCGCGGCTCCTCGAAGTCCCGGGCCGGTCCTTTGTCGCCAATCTTCGCAGCGACAGCAATTTGGCGTTGGGCATGCTAACAGCCATGTCAATGAGGTTGCGCCGCATGGTCAAGCATATCGAGCAATTGCAAGCCAACTCGACCCCGCAGCGGCTGAGCAACTTCCTGCTCAGCCTAAGTGAGGACGAATTGGACACCAAGGTGGTACGGCTTCCCTACGATAAAACTCTGGTCGCCGCCCGCCTCGGCATGAAGCCCGAAAGCCTTTCTCGGGCATTGGCCAAGCTTAAGACCTTCGGCGTCGTCACCAAAGGCAACAAAGTCGAGCTCACCGATATTGAGAGGTTACGCAATTACTGCCACGATAGAGGCGATTTCTGAGAGTGGTGGATTAGTCTCTCAGGCTGACGACATGTTGATACGCGGACCGGTAAGCACCGGCCAGTAGATCACCACATAAAGGGCGAAAGCCAAGCTCCACAGTCCGCCTGAGGCAAGGATCCAAGCATTGCTGTAAAGGGGAGCAAAGGCCACCGCGGCGACCCGGACGAGAGCCGCCCCGGTAACGAGAAGATAGGCGATGACGGTGATCGGTGACGCCTTGAGTGCCCTGCCACTATGGCCCAGGGCGACGCGTGTCATCATGCCAATGACAGTGGTGCCGATGGCCCCGCTGGTGAAAGCGTGCAGGGTAGCCCCGGCCGGAAAGAGCCCAGTCAATCCAGCCACGGCGGAACAGGCGAACGCGGCCACCAGCCAAGCATGCCCGAGATGAAGTATCCAGAGGATCGGCTGATTGAGGACCCTGAGAGTCCCCCAATAACGCATGCGTACCGTCAGCAGGATGGCCGCCACCAAGGCAAGGCCGCCGGCAATCATCCCCCCGGGACTCAGGAGATCCGCCACCGCGGCCGCTACCATGGAAACCATGACCAATTTCTCGACAATGGGAATTGACCGAATGTCGGCGTCATCGCCCAATTTCTTGAGAGCGTTGGCGGTGAAACTGGGCACGATGCGCCCGCCGATTGCGGCAATCAATAGGGCGAAGATGTAGACCGACATATGCAAACTGACTCGCGCCGTGCCGGCGCCCCAGCCCACGGCCTCCAGGTGATAAAGCAGGTTGGCGGTAAACAAGAGTCCAAGCAGAATGGGAAAAACCAGGTTTCTGCGTTGGCCCGCGCCCAGCAGCCGGCCAATTATGAAGATGATGAGGACGGGAATGTAAATCAAGTCAAGCGCCGCGACGGCAAACGGCGTCAAAAAATCGGCTAACCAGAAAGCAACCCGACCCACAAGCCACAACGCAACCAAGCTGGCGAGACGCCCACCGTTAATGGGAGGAGAACCCGTCCACGCGGAGACAGCCGTCAACAAGAAGCCGGAATTCACCGCAGCGGCAAAGCCGAAAAGCATCTCGTGGCCGTGCCATAACGACGGCGCCAAACCAGTAGGTAGGGTCATAGTGCCAGCGAAAGTACTCACCCAAATAGCAAGGGAGAGAGCGCCATAGGCGCCTGCGGCAAGAAAAAAAGGCCGGAAACCATAACTCAACACGTGGGCTGGTCCGCGTTCCCGACCCTCGGAGGCGATTGGTTCACTCTTTTCGGTTTGTTCGTTCACAAAAACTCCGCGCTCAGGGTTCGATAGAGCCTATGAAGGTCAGGATGCGTTCTCATTGATGATGATCAAGTCGGCCCGACCGATGCTTGACGGATTGGTCGCCGCAGTCTACCTGTTCCGAGACAAGAGCGGGAGACGACCGGCACCCGCCGATAGTGATCTACAAGGGAGCGACATGGCGCTTTTGAAAGCATGCTCTGTCGGGTGCGTAATGGCGGTATGTGCCGCCATGGTGTTTATGCTCGATCCGTCCCTGGCCGCCGATGAACGCCGCCCCGGCGAAGTCTTTCGCGACTGCCCTAATCCGACATTCCCCAGATGACATCCGACTTCGTGGAAAATGTACCACTATCCGACCGCCAAGGGAACTGCATCCCCTTTGCAGCCATCCGATGGCATGATTTTGGTAATCGGCCCGCGATTGGAAGGCCATTTGGTCG
>JASLZL010000003.1 GCA_030754885.1 Rhodospirillales bacterium
TGGCGGCCATGGCATTGTCGGTGCCTCGGTGCCGCTTGGCGCCGGTCTCGCCTTCGCCCACCGCTATCGCGAGGACGGCGGGCTTTGCTATTGCTATTTTGGCGACGGCGCCGCCAACCAGGGCCAAGTGTACGAGTCCTATAATATGGCGGCGCTGTGGAAACTGCCGATCATCTTTGTCATCGAAAACAACCGCTACGGCATGGGCACTTCCATCGATCGGGCCTCGGCCACCACGGATTTCTATCGCCGCGGTGAAATTTACGGCATTCCCGGCATGCAGGTGGACGGCATGAATGTCCTTGAGGTCAAGGCCGCCGGCGACAAGGCCGCGGCCCATTGCCGCGCCGGCAAGGGCCCTTACCTCTTGGAAATGGAGACCTATCGCTATCGCGGTCATTCCATGTCGGACCCGGCCAAGTATCGTTCCAAAGAGGAAGTCAGCAAGGTACGCAAAGAAAGCGATGCCATCGATAATCTGCGCGAAATCCTTGTGGAACGGGGAGTCGCTGACGAGGCGGCGCTCAAGGAAATCGACCGCCACACCAAATCCGTCGTAACCGAGGCCGCTGAATTCGCGCAGCAAAGCCCGGAACCGGATCCCGATGAACTTTACACAGATATCTTGGTTGATGCCTGACGGCTTGCGGAGCGGAGAGTAACCATGCCGATAAACATTCTAATGCCGGCCCTTTCACCCACCATGACCGAGGGCAAGTTGGCCAGTTGGGTGAAGAAAGAGGGGGATCCGGTGACGTCTGGCGATATTCTTGCCGAAATAGAGACCGACAAGGCAACCATGGAGGTCGAAGCCGTCGACGAAGGCGTATTGGGCCAGATCTTGGTCGCCGAAGGTACCGAAGGCGTGGCTGTCAATACGCCCATCGCCGTTATCGTCGAGGACGGCGAGGAACTCTCGACCGCCGCCGCTCCGACCGTTCAACAACCCGCACCCCCCACGCCCGCACCGACCCCACAAACCGCCGCGCCGCCACCACAGGTGGTGCCGGTGGAGACGGAATTTAGCGGGCCGACGGTGACCTTGAGCGTGCGCGAGGCCCTGCGCGACGCCATGGCCGAGGAAATGCGCCTCGACGACACCGTCTTCCTCATGGGCGAGGAGGTCGCCGAATACCAAGGCGCTTATAAGGTGAGCCAGGGATTATTGCAGGAGTTTGGCCCCCGGCGCGTCATCGACACGCCGATCACCGAACAGGGTTTCGCCGGCCTTGGTGTTGGCGCTGCCTTTGCCGGACTGCGCCCGATCGTCGAGTTCATGACGTTTAACTTCGCCATGCAGGCGATCGACCAACTTATCAATTCGGCGGCCAAGACGCTCTACATGTCGGGCGGCCAAATGGGCTGCCCCATTGTTTTCCGCGGCCCCAACGGCCCTGCCTCGCGGGTCGGTGCACAGCACTCCCAGTGCTACGCCAGTTGGTACGCCCACTGCCCGGGGCTAAAGGTGGTGATGCCCTTCTCAGCGGCCGACGCCAAGGGCTTGCTCAAAGCGGCTATCCGCGATCCCAACCCGGTCATCGTACTGGAACACGAGATTCTCTACGGACAAAGCGCCGATGTGCCGGACGATCCGGACTTCTTGGTTCCCATTGGCAAGGCCAAAGTGGAACGCACTGGTAACGATGTCAGCATCGCCGCTTTTTCGCGCATGGTGCAGGTCTCCCTTGAGGCGGCTGAATTGCTGGCCGCCGATGGTATCGAGGCGGAGGTTATAAACCTGCGTAGCCTGAGACCCCTGGATTCCACCACAATCGTCGAATCGGTGAGCAAGACCAATCGTTTGGTTACCGTTGAGGAAGGCTGGCCATATGCCGGCATTGGCGCCGAGATCGCAGCCGTGGCGATGGAGCAGGCCTTCGATCACCTGGACGCCCCGGTGACCAGGGTCACGGGGACCGACGTTCCCATGCCCTACGCCGCTAACCTGGAGCGACTGGCTTTGCCCCAGCCCGAAGATGTGGCCCAGGCCGCCAAGTCCGTCTACTACCGATAAGTGAGCGGGGGGAAACCATGCCCATCCAAATTTTAATGCCGGCGCTGTCACCGACCATGACCGAAGGCAATCTCGTCAAATGGCTGAAAAAGGAAGGGGAAGCCGTCGCATCGGGCGACGTCCTGGCCGAGATTGAGACCGACAAGGCGACAATGGAAGTCGAGTCCATCGGTGAGGGGGTATTGGCCAAAATCGTCGTCCCTGATGCCACCGAAGGGGTCAAGGTGAACGAATTGATCGCAATTATCTTGGAAGAGGGCGAGGACACCGCGGCATTAAACGAAACGGCGCCAACTCCACAGGCCGCCGCCGCGCCCCCACCGACAGCGCAAGCGGAGTCCGTGCCAGCGCCTGACGCGGCCAAGCCCGTTGCGACCAAGTCCGGCGAACGCGTATTCGCCAGTCCACTGGCCCGGCGCATGGCCCAGCAGTCCGGACTGGATCTTACCACCATCGTGGGCAGTGGACCCGAAGGGCGTATCGTCAAGAGCGATATCGAGGCGGCGCTCAGCGGTGGCGGCGCAGTGACGGTACCCGCCGCACCGCCTGTTGCCGCGCCTTCGCCTGCTCCGGCCTCGGTTCCCACCGTGGCGGCGGCGGGCGAAGCCGCCTATAGCGAGGTCCCCAACTCCATGATGCGCAAGGTCATCGCCCAACGCCTCGGCCAGGCCAAGCGCGATATTCCGCATTTTTATCTCAGCGTCGATTGCGCCGTCGACGCGCTTTTGGCCTTGCGCGAAGACCTCAACGCCAAGGCGCCAGAAGGCGAGGGGGCCTACAAGCTATCGCTCAATGATTTCGTCGTCCGCGCCGTTGCCTTGACGCTGCGTAAAGTGCCGGCCGCCAACGCCACTTGGACCGACGAGGCGATACAGTTTTATTCCTCTATCGACATTTCGGTGGCGGTGGCGACACCGGGCGGCCTCATCACGCCGATCGTCCGCGATGCCGACAACAAGGGCCTGGCCAGGATTTCCGCCGAGACGCGCGATATGGCGGAACGGGCCCGTGAAGGTAAACTGATGCCCGAGGAATACCAGGGCGGCGGTTTTACCATTTCCAACATGGGCATGTACGGGGTTAAGGAATTCGCCGCCATCATCAATCCGCCGCAATCTTGCATTCTTGCCATTGGCGCCGCTGAGCAACGCCCGGTGGTTAAGGACGGCGCGCTGGCCATCGCCACCGTCATGACTTGCACACTGTCTGTCGATCATCGTTCGGTCGATGGCGCGCTGGGGGCCGAGTTCATGGCCGCTTTCAAGGCCCTGATCGAGGAACCCCTGACCATGCTGCTCTAGGAGGGGCTCATGGCGGAACAACCCTACGACCTGATTGTTATCGGCGGCGGTCCCGGCGGTTACGTCGCTGCCATCCGTGCGGCCCAATTGGGCATGAAGACGGCGGTGGTCGAGCGCGAGCACCTGGGCGGCATTTGCCTCAACTGGGGCTGCATTCCAACCAAAGCCCTGCTGCGCACCGCCGAGGTCTATCACCTCATAGGGGATGCGGAGGAATTTGGCCTAAAGGTCAAAGGGGTAGAGTTCGATATTAAGAAAGTAATTCAACGTTCGCGCAAGGTTGCAGAGCGCCTTTCCGCCGGTGTCGCCCATCTTTTGAAGAAGAACAAGATAACGGTAATTGACGGCCAAGCCCGCCTTGCCGGCGCCGCCAAGGTCCAGGTCGAAAAGGACGGCAAAGATATTGCCGAATTGACGGCCCAGCATATCATCTTAGCCACCGGTGCCAGAGCGCGGACGCTACCGGGAATGGAGCCCGACGGCGAACTTATCTGGACCTACAAGGAAGCCATGGTGCCTAAGACCTTGCCCAAGTCATTGCTGGTCATCGGCTCGGGCGCCATCGGCATTGAGTTCGCAAGCTTCTACCGAACCCTTGGCTCGGAAGTCACCGTGGTCGAGGTCCTGCCCAAGGTTCTGCCCGTCGAGGACGACGAGATATCCGCTTTGGCCCACAAAGCCTTCGAAGGCCAGGGTATGACCATTCATACCTCGGCGACGGTTAAATCCTTGAATAAAGGAAAGAATTCCGTCACCGCCACGGTCGCCAAAGATGGGAAAACTTTCGAGATAGTAGCGGAACGCATTATTTTGGCGGTCGGCATCGTCGGCAACGTGGAAAACATCGGTATCAAACAGACGGCCGTGAAGGTGGAAAGCACCCACGTCGTCACCGATGAGTGGAGCGCCACTGGCGAGCCTGGCATCTACGCCATCGGCGACCTATGCGGGCCACCGTGGCTCGCCCACAAGGCTATGCACGAGGGCGTCGTTTGTGTCGAAAAAATCGCTGGTCAGACCGGCGTCCATCCTCTCGACGTCAGCCGCATACCGGGTTGCACCTATTGCCGGCCTCAAGTCGCCAGTATTGGTCTGACCGAGCAGGGGGCAGCCGAAAAGGGCCTTGCTGTACGGATTGGGCGTTTTCCGTTCCTCGGCAACGGCAAGGCCCTGGCCATGGGTGAACCTGAAGGCCTGATCAAGACCCTGTTCGATGCCACCACCGGCGAGCTTGTCGGCGCCCACATGATCGGCGCCGAGGTTACCGAGCTGATCCAGGGGTACGCTATCGCCCAGACGCTCGAGACCACCGAAAAAGAACTGATCCAGACTGTCTTCCCCCACCCAACCCTTTCCGAGATGATGCACGAGTCGGTGCTTGACGCCTATGGCCAGAACCTCCATTTCTGAATCATGAATAAGACCCAGACGCTCCGCCACCCCGAGAAACGAAATCGTCCGGCGTCGCCGTCGCCGCGCAAGCCGCCGTGGATCCGCGTCAAGGCCCCAACCAGCCGCGTTTATGGCGAAACGCGCCAATTAATGCGTCGTCACAACTTGCACACGGTCTGCGAGGAGGCAGCCTGCCCCAACATTGGTGAATGCTGGTCGCGCCGCCACGTCACGGTGATGATCCTGGGCGATACCTGCACCCGTGCCTGCGCCTTTTGCAATGTCAAGACAGGCCGGCCGGGCCCGGTCGATGCAGTGGAGCCCGAGAACCTGGCAATCAGTATCGCTGAGCTGAACCTCAAGCATGTCGTCATCACCTCGGTTGACCGCGACGACCTGGATGACGGAGGGGCGTCTCAGTTCGTTCGCTGTATTGAACGCATCCGGAATGCCGCGCCGGCCACGACCATCGAAGTCCTGACTCCCGACTTCCGCGACAAAGCGGGTGCCCTGGAAGCGGTAATTGAAGCCAAGCCCGATGTCTTCAACCACAATCTGGAAACGGTTCCCCGGCTCTATCCGACAATTCGCCCCGGCGCACGCTATTTCCATTCTCTCAGCATCCTGCAACGGGCCAAGCAGATGGATCCGACACTCTTTACCAAATCAGGGCTCATGGTGGGCTTGGGCGAAGATCGCGAAGAGATCCTTCAGGTCATGGACGACCAGCGTTCGGCGGACATCGACTTTTTGACCATTGGCCAGTATCTGCAACCGACACCGCGCCACGCGCCGATTGCGCGCTTCGTCACTCCCGATGAGTTTGACGAATACCGGCGACTGGCACTGACGAAGGGTTTTCTCCTGGCCTCGGCGTCGCCGATGACCCGGTCGTCTTACCATGCCGACGCGGATTTCGAGACGTTGAGAAAAACGCGGCTGGAGAGAGTGGCGCGTCAGGAGCTTATCTGAGTATTCATGATGTGCTGCGTTGATCCCGGAAGCCCGAGTGTTAGGAGCGGAGGCGCTGACGATGCTGGGCGCATCGTCAAGCCTTCGCGACGCGGCAATCGGGCTTCCGGGATCAACCCGAAGGGCCGCGCTTTCAAGGCCTTGGGACGTCGTCGGCCGACGCTTGCGATGCGCAAGGCGTCGCGGCGCGCCGGCTTCCTAGCCCAAGACCTTGAAAGCGCGGCGCAGTGCGTCATGAATACTCAGATAGGCTCCTAATGCCGACCCACGCGGAAAAACGAGTCCTGCCCTTCACGCCCGATCAGCTGTTCGATGTTGTTGCCGATATCGAAAAATATCCCGAATTTCTGCCCTGGTGCATCGCGACGCGCATTCGTCGGCGCGAGGGTAAGGTCATTCACGCTGATATGGTGATCGGTTTTAAGATGTTCCGCGAACGCTTCACCACCAAGGATGTGCTCGACCCTCCACGGCGCATCGACGTCTCTTACCACGACGGACCTTTCAGGTACCTCAACAACCACTGGATATTCGAGCCCCACGGTGAAGGGCACTGCGAACTCGACTTCTTCATCGACTTTGAATTCCATTCACGCCTGTTTCAGAAGATGATGGGTGTTATTTTCAATGAGGCCGTAAAGATCATGGTCACCTCCTTTGAGAAGCGAGCGAGAGAGATTTACGGCTCTTCTTGATCCGCCAGCTGTTTGACCATAGTCAGCGCGCTAATGACCGCGCTGAGGCGTACCTGGGCGCGGTCGCCAGCGAAAACGTGTCGCTCGTGGTGCGTCTGGCGACCGCGACGCAGCGCCGCCAAGTGAACCAGCCCGACCGGTTTCTCGGGCGTGGCGCCGCCGGGCCCGGCAATGCCGGTGACCGCTACGGAGACGTCGGCCGGCGAGTGCTCCAATGCTCCGGCGGCCATGGCGCGAGCAACGGGTTCGCTAACTGCTCCGTGGGCGATGATGAGCGCAGAGGGCACACCCAGCATGTCCGTCTTGGCCTGATCGGCGTAAGTTACGAAGCCGCGCTCGACGACATCCGACGAACCGGCGATTTCGGTCAAAGTGGCCGCGATCAGACCACCCGTGCATGATTCTGCGATGGCCAAAGTAAGGCCGGACACGCGGTACAATCCAAGGATTTCGGCGGCGAGCGCCGCTTGCTCGGACATTATCCGCCTCCCATCCAGCCGCTCAGGACGTATAACGCCACCCCGGCATAGAGTGCCGCCGCCGTATCGTCGAGCATTACACCAAGGCCGCCCTTAACCGTACGATCAATCCACGATGCGGGCCACGGCTTGAATATATCTGCGATGCGAAACAAGACGAAACCGATGCCATAAAGGATGAAATCGGGCGGCACCGCGACCAGTACCAGCCATTGACCGGCCACCTCGTCAATCACCACGGCGCCGGGATCGGCTTCGCCATCTCGGCGGACATATACCGAAGCCGCCCACAGACCGATGACGAAGATGCCGGCGGTGGCAATCGCCAAGCCCACTACGCCAAAAGCATCATGGATAAACCAAGCGAAGGGAAGGGCGGCCAGGGACCCCCAGGTTCCCGGTGCCCAGGGAAGCAGGCCGGCGCCGAACCAGGTGGCCAGCAGGACCACCGGGTGTCCAGGCCCCAATCCGTCTGGCAAGATCGAATTTTGCTTCACGCGCGTATGCCCCGTTCGAAGGCGCCCATTCGCTGGCCGACGGCTACCTTAACCGCTGGTCAGCGGTTTTTGCACGGATCAATTGCGACGCGAAGGGAACGCACACCGAGGCGCAGCACGAAGGCCTCGATTATGGTGTATTAGAGTCTTGCGTGGCGTCTTTGGAATCGATACGGTCTAGCCTTGCCGGAGGCGGTTAAAAATACCTGTAACCTCCGATATGGTGGACAGACATACCCGGGGGCGGGGGAATACCAATAAAATTGGGAATGGGCCTCCTTGTGAGGGTTAGCGGAATGATGAGGAACGGAGATCGGCAAATCCAAGCTTCGGGACGGTTGGCTCGCTTGACTCGCCGCCTTTTCCCGGAACGCCAGCTTCATCTCCGAACCGAGGGGCGTGTAACATTTATCCGCTTTTCGAGGCGCTCGCAGATTGCTTTGGTGGCGCTCTTAGCGATGGCCAGCGGTTGGATGGCGTTTTCCTCGGCCAGTTATTTATTGCATGACAAGGTGCTCGCCTCCAAAGAAGTCGAGATTGCCAATGCCCGCCTGGCTTACCGCAGCGTTCTCATCCAGGTCGCTGAATACCAGAAGCGGTTCACCGCCATCACTCGCGATCTGGAAGAAAATCACACATTGATGTTGAGCCTGGTGGAACAGAACACGGTCCTTCAGCGAAACCTCAAAGCGGTGGAAGGCGACCTGCAATCGACCGAGAAAGACCGTGCCCGGGTAATCATAACGCGTGAGGAACTGCGGACACGCCTGACCGACATTCAAGACCGGATGCGCGACCTTGGCTCACATAATTTCGCCCTGCGCGGCAACCTCGACACTGTTGAAAAAGGTCTGCGCCTTGCCATGTCGGAGCGCAATAAAGCCCTCGAAGACGGCGTTCAAATGCGTGTTCATATCAAGGGCTTGGAGAATTCACTCGTCGAACTCGCGCGATCCCAAAAGGACGCGGTGCAACGTTTGACGGACCATACTCTCGCCAACATTGATGGTGTCGAGAAACTGATCGACATCACGGGTTTAAAGGCCAAGAACCTGGTTTCGTCGGTCACCGGCCAGTCGCCGGCCCAAGGCGGCCCTTTCATTGCCGCCCTTCAGGATGGCGAGCCGGCCGGAAGCCTAAAAGCCAGCCTGATCAACCTGGACTCCTATCTCGTGCAGTGGGACGCGTTGCAGGGCGCCGTGCGCAGGCTGCCCTTGACGGCGCCAATCGACTACTTCCAGCTGACCAGCCGATTTGGAAAACGTAAGGACCCAATCAACAGAAAATGGGCCATGCACTACGGGATCGACCTTGGGGGCATTTTTAAATCTTCGGTTTACGCGACGGCCCCCGGTGTGGTTTCCTATGTTGGCTGGAAAGGCAAAATTGGCAGACTTGTGGAAATTAACCACGGAGCAGGCATAAAAACCCGGTACGGCCATCTTCACAAGATCCTGGTCAAGAAAGGGCAGAAGATCGGGTTTCGCGATAAGATCGGGCTCCTCGGCAGCACCGGGCGTAGTACCGGTGCACATCTGCACTATGAGATCCAGTCAGGAGGACGCCCGCAAGACCCAATGAAATTTATCAAGGCAGGACGCTATGTTTTCCAAAACTAACAGGAAGTCTGGTGGCGACGCCGGATCTGGGACACCTCGGAAACCTGCGGTTCCGTCGATCATCAGCGCCGATCTGCGCATCGTTGGAGATCTTAACAGCGCTGGCGAAATTCATATCGACGGCTGTGTCGATGGCGACATCAAAAGCAAGATTCTGATGGTCGGCGAAAGTGCCGTCATCAAGGGAGAAATTATCGCCGAGACAATAAGCGTCCATGGCACCATCAACGGCCAGATCAATGCTCAAACGGTAAACCTGGCCAAGACGGCGCACGTGGCAGGCGATATTCTCCACAAGAATTTGTCCATCGAAACGGGCGCCTTCCTAGAAGGCCATTGCAAACGCATGGACGATAAAAAGGATTCCGCCGAGGGTAGGATCAATTTGGTGGTCAAGGATTCCGTAAGCCCCGCACCGGTTGTCCAATCAAAGGTTGGCGGCGAAGGCAAGAAGGTGGCGGCGGGAAACTGATCCGCTCTTAACCTTCCACGTCCAGGGCGGCGCGGAAAGCCTGGGCGTCGACATTGCCGCCGGAACACACAACAGCGACCGTCTTGCCCTTGATCGGGAATACCGCTTCGAGCACTGCGGCCAGTGCAACGGCGCCGCTTGGCTCGGCCACCACCTTGAGCTGAGAAAAGGCGGTCGCCATGGCCGCCGAAGCAGCATCGTCGTCAACCACTAGCCCGCCTGTTAACAGGCGGGCATTGATCGCAAACGTCGTTTCGCCGGGCGTTGGCATTTGCAGGGCATCGCAGATGGAACGTGCCGAGGCATCGTTCGTCAAACGATCGCCGGCAACCAGTGAGCGCGCCGTGTCATCAAATCCAAGGGGTTCGACGGAATAGATTTCCGCCCCCGGACAATCTTCGGCAAGAGCCAGGGCCGAACCGGCTGTCAGTCCACCGCCGCCGCAGGGCAATAATACGGCATCCAGTTGGGCGCCTGCATTGCGCGCCTGAGCGGCGATTTCCAGGCCCACTGTGCCCTGTCCTGCGATGACATAAGGGTCGTCGTAGGGACGCACCAGGGTGGCGCCGCGGTCCGCCGCCAGCCGTTCTCCAATTTCTTCGCGATTTTCCGTCAATCGGTCGTAGAACACCACCTCGGCGCCGTGCGCCCGGGTGCTGACAATTTTAATCTCGGGCGCGTCCCGGGGCATGACGATCAAGGCCGGCATGCCTAGAAGGCGCGCCGCCGCCGCCACTCCCTGGGCATGGTTGCCAGACGAATAGGCGACGACGCCAGCGGCGCGCTCCGCCTGCTCGATGCGCGAAATACGGTTGAAGGCGCCGCGGAACTTGAACGACCCCGTTCTTTGCAACATTTCCGGCTTAACAAATAAGCGGCCACCCAGCCGTTCGTTAAGCAGGTCTGATTCGAGCAACGGCGTGACCTGAGCATGATCGCTCAGGCGCTCAGCCGCGGCTGTAATGTCAGAGTATTGTGGCGAGCTAGATTTTGCGGAGGAGGGCATCAATGGCTTCCAGTACCTTGGGTTCGTCGAGGTCAGGGGGATGCCCGACGCCGGCCACGGTAATGTGATCCATATGCGGCATTTCCTCGGCCATTCGCAAGAAAGTTTCTTCGCTCAAAATGCGGGACCTCTCGCCGCGCACTGCCAGCAGCGGTACTTTTCTCAGGGCGCGAAAGAGAGACCACAGGTCGGCGGAGCGCCCCGAGGCGGCGGCGAAGCCTTTAACGATTTTTGGGTCCCAGTCAAAGCACAGGCTTCCGTCGGGCATCTCGCGATAGGTGTTGCGCACGATGGCCAGCCACTCGTCATCGGTTTCGGCCGGAAAGTCGGGAAAGGTCTCGCGCAGGTGGCGCGTCGCCGCTTCCCAATTCGGTTGGGGGCGGTCGTCCAACATGTAATCGATGACTGGCTGCAAACCGTCGGCCTCGACCCTTGGTCCCAGGTCATTGAGCAACGCACCGGCGACAGCGGTGGGCATGGCCACTGCCATGACCATGGCCAGCACGGCGCCAAGCGAAGTGCCGATGACCACCACCCGGTGAACGTCCGTCGCTGCTAGGAGTTGGCGAATGTCGTCGACGTAGGTGCGCGGTTGGTAGTGCCGCCAGTCAGGGTCATAGGCGGAGCGGCCGCGGCCGCGGTAATCAGGACACAATACGCGCCACCCGCCGGACAGGTGGCGGGCGAGGTCGTGAAAGTCCTTCGAATTACGAGTGACGCCGGGCAGGCAAAGAATTGCGGGACGACGGTCCCGGGGGTCGCCGTATTCGCGAAAGTAAAGTTCAAGCCCGTCTTGAGAATGAAAAGTCTGCTCGCGGTATCCGGAAGGGGGAGGGGGTCGGTGTGCGACCACGGAATGAATATATCCTCTAGCGGCTGAGATCGCGTTCCGGAGACAGGGCGACCTCAGTATCGTTAAGACGTGCTCGATAGACCTGAAGATTTTCCATGACCCGTTGTACGTAGTTGCGGGTCTCGTGGAAGGGGATTGTCTCGACCCAGTCGATCGCATCCACTCCTGCGTGGCGGGGATCGCCATTGCGACGCAACCACTGCCGTGCGCGAGCCGGTCCGGCATTGTAAGCGGCCAAGGTGAGTACATATGAGCCGTTAAACTGGTTGAGCAGTTCCGACAAATAGGCTTGGCCCAGCTTAAGGTTTAATTTGGGTTCCGCCGTCAAACGTTGGCTGGAGTATGAGAGCTTTTGAGCTTGCGCCACTTTGAGGGCCGTCCGTGGCATCAATTGCATCAGGCCGCGGGCACCGGCGTGGCTGATCGCTTGGCTGTCAAAGGCACTTTCCTGGCGAACGATTGCCAAGACCAGAGGCGTTTCCACGGCAACACCCTTGGCGACCTTCGGATAGGAAAGGGAAGTCAATGTTGGATATCCGGCTTGAATAATTTGTCCGCCTTTCTGAATTGCCTTCTTGGCGATAGCTACTCCAATATCGGGGCGCCCGTGAGCCCGGGCCAGGGAAGCCGTCAGCACCCGCCAACCCGGCGAATCGTAAACCTCCCCTAGGGCCAGGACAAAGGGACGCAATCGCTCCTTCTCTCCGGCTTCGACCAAAAGGCTGACGGCGCGGACCAACTCGACCTTGGCGAACTTGGTAAGCTCCTTTTTGCTGGGTTTGGCTTCGGTGGGAAGCGATAGGCCCTGTCCCGGCCGTAGTCGAACTTGAGCCAGTTGGCCATAATAGGTGGTCGGGTGGCTCGCCGCCGCCAGGTACCAGTGCTGGGCCAGCTTGGGTGTGTTCAATGCTTCCGCCGCGCGCCCCGCCCAATAGGCGCCGCGGGCAAGGCTGACGGGGTAGCGGACGGCCTGGAACAGGGTGATGAAGTGACCCAGTGCTTCTTTACGGTCATTCAGAAAGCGCAATGCGATCCATCCGGCCAACCATTCTGCTTCGGCGAAGTTAACACCCGACTTGAGACCGTGATTGCGCGCAATGCGGTAAGCTTCTGAAACATGACCATCTTTTAGCGCGTTACGCGCCAAGATCGACCGTTCGATCCACCATTTTTCAGCCCAGAGCGGCCTTGCCGGCGCCTGGGCCAGCATCTCGCGCGCCGACAAATCCCGTCCCCTGCGACGGCGCCAGCGCAGCCGCTCGTAAATCAAGCCAGGGTCATCTTTCAGATGGTCGGGAACCTGGGCGATGGCATGGTCGACGTTTCCTTCGTTGCGCATAAGCATTAGACGGGCCTGGGATAAGGATCGGAAATCGGCCTTTACTTTCCACAACATGCGTCGGGCCGGCCAGTTGCGTTCCTCCCAGATCAGCCGGTCGAGCCTTGCCTTGTGATCGTCGCGCGTTAGATAGCCGCGATAGCGTTTGTAAAAACTTTTTTCTCGCTGCTTGGTAAAATTACCCTCCACCCAAGCCTTGCGCAGGACCGTCCGCGCCTCGACCGTCTTGCCGGCGGACAGGGGAGGACGGCGCCCAAACGCTCCAGTCCGGCGGCACTGTCCGGAGCGTGACGATCGAACCAGTCAAGCATGGCGGTATGGGAGGCCCCCCTTGTCATGGCCTCTTCGGCGTTGCGTAAAAGACGCTTTTGGCCGGGCCAATCGGGATTGTCTTTAATGAACTGGGTGATCGCGTCGAAGGAAGCCCGTGTATCGTGCCGTTCAAAATCAATCCAGCGCACGATCTTGGCAAACAGGGGATCGCGAACGCCCGCTGCGGCGCTCTTGGCCTGCTTCCATTTTCCCGCCGAAATGGCCTGGAATGTCGCCTTGGCCCGAACGACTTCAGCGGCGCTCATTAATTGCGCCCTGGGACCCGTCGCCGAGGCTACGAGCAGGGCGCAAACAAGGGCAAAAAAGAGCGATGGACGAACCAAACTGCCTCCGCGAACATTCGACCTTCGGCTGATACCTGCCGGGGCGCTTCTCTTTCGGAATTTCGCCCCGAATTTGGAAACCTTAGGCCACGCCGACCTCATCGGCAAGTCGCCACCGTTAGACGTCACCGCACCGCTTGCCCGGTGGTCCGACTTAGCGCTATGTTTCGCACTCTGGAATTTCACAAGACTAAGAGGAGGCCTCCATGTTCAAGGGATCGATCCCTGCCCTGGTCACTCCGTTCAAGGGTGGCGCGGTGGACGAGACCGCTTACCAGTCGTTGATCGAGTGGCAGATCGAGGAAGGCACCGACGCCGTCGTCACCTGCGGCACGACGGGCGAATCGGCCACCCTGCACCCCGAGGAGCAGTTCCGCGTAACCCAGCTTTGTGTCGAGGCGGTCGCCGGCAGGATTCCCGTGATGGCCGGCGGCGGCAGCAACTCGACGGAAAAAACCATCGAGCTCACGAAAGGCGCTAAGAAAGCCGGCGCCGACGCCGCCTTGGTGGTCACGCCCTATTACAACAAACCGTCCCAGGAGGGCGTCTTTCAACACTTCAAGGCGGTCAACGACGCCGTCGATATTCCGATCATCGTCTATAACATCCCCTCGCGCAGCGTCGTCGACATAACGGTGGAGACCATGACACGCCTGGCCACCCTACCCAACGTCGTCGGCGTCAAGGATTCTACCAACGATTTGACCCGGCCGCTGAGGGAGCGCCAGGCCATCGATAAGGACTTCTGCTGGCTGTCGGGCGACGATCCGACCGGCATTGCCTATCTGGCGTCGGGTGGCGTCGGCTGCATCTCTGTGACCGCCATCGTGGCGCCAAGACTGTCCGCCGATATGTACCGCGCCTGGCGTGAGGGCGACGTCAAGAAGGCGATGGCGCTACAGGACCGATTGATGCCGCTTCATACGGACTTGTTCTGCGACGCCAATCCGGGACCGGTGAAGTACGCCCTCAGTCTGCTTGGCAAGTGCGAGCCGGGATTGCGCCTGCCCATGACCGAGATATCGGACGCCGACAAGGAGACGGTGAGGCGCGCCATGGACGCCGTCGGCCTTTTGGTCGACAAGGCCGCCTAGGAAGACCGCCCTTTCATGGCGCGAAAAATCGCGCCCAGGGGACCGCTGGCGGCGCAGAACCGCAGGGCGCGCCGGGACTATGCCATCGAAGAGAGCTTC
This sequence comes from Rhodospirillales bacterium, assembly GCA_030754885.1. Taxonomy (GTDB): domain Bacteria; phylum Pseudomonadota; class Alphaproteobacteria; order Rhodospirillales; family JASLLZ01; genus JASLLZ01. The sequence goes on from JASLZL010000003.1 coordinate 14,489, forward strand.
GAGGCGGGGCTCGTGCTCACGGGCACCGAGATCAAATCTTTGCGCGCCGGCAGCGCCAGCATCGCCGAATCTTACGCCGGCGACGTTGGCGGTGAATTGTTCCTGTTCAATGCGCATATCCCCGAATACAGCGCCGCCGGCCATTTCGGTCATGAACCCCGACGGCCGCGCAAATTGCTCCTCAAAAAACGTGAAATCGGAAAGTTGATTGGTGCCGTCCGCCGTCAGGGCATGACGCTGGTACCACTTTCGATATTCTTCAATCCACGCGGCATCGCCAAAGTGGAGCTGGCTCTGGCCCGGGGACGGCGCAACTATGACAAACGCGCCGCCGTCAAGGACCGCGACTGGAGCCGCCAGAAGGCGCGCCTGATGCGCGACAGGGGTTGAGCAGTTGCAATTCTACACGCTCCTGATGGTCCCGGCCGCGCGGCGCGCCACAACCGCCGAGAGCGTCCCGGCGAGCGACGCCAAAACGAGCAGGACAAAGGTCGCGGGGTAACTGCCAATCACCGCGTAGAGAGCTGCGAAGAGCGACGGCCCGATTAGGACGCCGGCAAAGATGATGGACAACGAACCGCCGGTCACCGTGCCGACCTTGCCCTCGGGGCTGAGACGGGCGAGCTCCGCTATATAGACGCCGTTCCAGCCGACGACAGAAGCACCGAACAGCAAGACAATGAGTTGAACGGCGATCGGTGGCCATGCCGACCCAAGCATCATCATGAGGCCCGATCCAAGGGCCATCAGGAGACCGAGGACGGCGAGCACACCGAGGCCATTGCCGACGCGGTCGGCCACCCAACCCCATGAGACGCGCCCAACGACTCCCGCCACCTGGGCAGTCGACAAAAGAAAGCCGGCCTCGACCAGGGAGTATCCCACGTCCTCGACCAGCAGGGTAACAAGGAAGCCGACAAAACAAAGCTGAGTTAGGGAAAACCAGAAACACGCATTGGAAAGCCATCTCAGCGACGGCAATCTCCAGACCAATCGCAGGCCGGCGAGGGGGCTCTCGCCGGCTGGCGCCTCGGGCTCGCGGTCCCGGTCCCATGATTTGCGGACCGTCTCCAGACCCGCCGCCATGAGAAACGCGAGCCCGCCCACGGTTGCCGGCGCCGCCCACCAGCCGAAGGCGAGGGCGACCGTGGGTGCGATCAAACCGGCCATCACCCCACCCAGGGGCACCCCGGTCTGCTTGATGGAAAAGATAAGATTACGCCGGTGTGGCGGCGCGAAGCGGACGAGGAGCGTCGATGCCGAAGGGTTGGTCATGCCATAGCCTGCCCCGATGACCAGCGAGGCCCCGATCAGGGTGCCCAGGGTGGGAACCGTGGCCAATGCACAGCCGGCGGCGATCAGCAGCATACTGAGTTGGCTGATTCGACAGGCGCCATAACGCGGCACCAGCGTGCCGGCAAAGAGCGAACTGGTCGCGGCACCGCCATAAACCAGGCTGATCTGATATCCGATCAACGACGTTGGCAGGTCCAGGGCGTCGCCAACCTCGGGCGCGATGGCGGCCAGGGCGAGGGCGGCGAAGGCCGCAATCGCCAGAACCAGGGTCGTCATCGCCAAAACCAGCCGGGCCGCCGGGGCCGCGCCGCGCTCATCTTGACGCCCTGATGCTTCCACCACCGCCGTCCTTCAACCAGCCGCGATGGCCGCCTTGGCTGCCAAGCCGTCAAAGAGGTCGAGCATGCGGTCCCGCCACTGGTGGAGTGGATCGTCGGCCATGAGGAGCTCGAACCGGCTCATACAGCGAGCCCACTGAAAAGCGCTAAAGACGATGTAATCGGCATAGGCCGGTGTCGCGCCGGATAAGAAGGGCTGCTCAGCAAGGATATCACGCAGGAATTCGAGGCCAGCGCGAAAGTTCTCGACCCGCTCCGCACGATCCGCCTGGACATCTTCGAGGGCCACGCCGAAACGTTGCTCGCGCGAGGTGCGGAAGTAGTCGTGATCCACCTCTTCGATGCCGTTATGGATATCAAGCACGATCATTCGCACGATGAGCGGATTCTGGGTCTTGTCCATCCAGGCGTTAAGGATGCGGCTAACGGAGCGCCCTCCGTCGCCACCAAACAAGGACGGCCGGTCGGCGTAAGTGTCCTCCAAGTAGCAAGCGATCGTCCAGCTATCACTCACCGTGGTCTCACCGTCGACCAGCACCGGCACCCGGGACTGACCGCTAAAGGCGATAATGTCCTTGTCGGTGAATCGAACCGGGATCAATTCCGCCTCCAACCCCTTGTGGGCGAGGGCCAGGCGCGTGCGCCAGCAATAGGGTGAAAAGCGGCATTCCCCGGCGCCCTTGAGTTCGTATAGTCGGATCGCCATGGCCTACCTGGACTTGTACTGTTCGTCGCCGAACATGACGGAGCGCGCCTTGTCGTCCATCTTGGCCGGGTCTTTGCGCTGGTCGGCCAACACCTCCAGGCCACGCTGTACCGCCGGTCGCGCGCCCAAGGCGTCGTACCAGCGTTTCACGTTGGGAAAATCGGCCAGGTCCTGCCCCTGTTTTTCGTGGGAGCGCAGCCAGGGCATGTTGGCCATGTCGGCGATAGAGTAGTCGCCGGCCAGGTATTCCACCTCGCCAAGACGGCGGTCAAGCACCCCATAAAGGCGCCCCGCCTCGCGGGTGTAGCGCTCAATGGCGTAGGGAAGCTTCTCCGGCGCGTAGTGACGGAAATGATGTGCCTGTCCGAGCATGGGGCCGATATTGCCCATTTGGAACATAAGCCACTGGATGGCCATGTAGTGTCCGGCCGGTTCGGTGGGCAGAAAGCGGCCGGTTTTTTCGGCCAGATAGAGCAAGATGGCACCGGATTCGAAGACCGAATAGGGCTCTCCGCCGGGGCCGTCCCGGTCCACGATGGCCGGCATCTTGTTATTGGGGCTGATCTTCAGGAATTCAGGCTCGAATTGGTCTCCCGCCTGAATATCGACGGGAATAACCGTATAGGGCAATCCGACTTCTTCGAGCATGATGGAAACCTTGAATCCGTTGGGAGTCGGCCAGGTATGAAGGTCAATCATTGTTTTTATCCTTTTCGGGGCGGCGCCGTTGGCGCGGTGGGGCGGAGCCGAGCGCTCGCCTCGGCGAAAGCGTCGAGAAGCGTGTCATAATCACGCACCACTGGAAAATCAGGAAATTCGCGCTCCACATTCGGCGGGGCGCGATAAAACATGCCGGCATCGGATTCTGTCAACATGCCTATGTCGTTGTATGAATCACCGGTCGCCAGGACATGGTAGTTGAGCATTTTAAAAGCCTTCACCGCACGGCGTTTGTGGTCGTCGAGACGCAAACGGTAATCGATCATGGCACCGTCGCTGTCCATCACCAAGGTGTGGCACAACAGTGTAGGCCAGCCGAGCTGACGCATGAGAGGCTTGGTAATCTCGTAGAAAGTGTCGGACAGGATGACCACTTGAAAGCGCTCTCTCAGCCGTTCCAAGAAGGACTCGGCACCTTCCAGGGGCCGCATGGTGGCAACCGTGGTGTTGATTTCGTCGATGCCGAGTTTATGTTTGGCCATAATATCCAGGCGTTGGCGCATCAAGACGTCGTAGTCGGCGACGTCGCGCGTCGTGGCCTTGAGCGCGTCGATTCCAGTGCGCTCAGCGACCCCTACCCAAATCTCGGGAATCAGGACTCCTTCAAGGTCGAGACAGACTATTTCCAAGACACCCTCCCACTTCCCTGCGGTTCTAGCACAGGCGTTGGCCGCGTCAAGGCGGCGGCAAATTTTCGACAATGGCCGCGAACACGGCGTGGAACATTGCCTCTGTGAGACGCCCGGTATTGGTGTTGTAGCGCGAGCAATGGTAGCTGTCGGCCAAGATTTTGCCGTCGGGAAGCGGATGCATGGCGCCGTGGCGGAACTTCATCGCGCTTTTGCGCAGACCCAAGGCTGCCAATACGGCACCGTGAGCGACGACGCCCAAGGCCACGATCACCCTCAGGTGCACAAGGCCGGCGATCTCTTCGGTCAGGAAAGGCCGGCAGGCGGCGGTTTCCGCCCCGATCGGCCTGTTCTTCGGCGGTACGCAACGAACGGCGTTGGTAACCCGACAGCGGAGCAGCCGGAATCCATCGTCGGCCCGGGCTCCAAATGCACCTTCGGCAAGGCCATACTTGAGGAGCGTCGCGTATAAGAGATCGCCGGCGAAATCGCCGGTGAAGGGCCGGCCGGTGCAATTGGCGCCACGCAAGCCCGGGGCCAGCCCGACGATTAGGACAGTTGCATCCATTTCACCGAACGAAGCCACCGGCCCGTTGTGCCAGTCGGGAAAGTTCTTGCGATTGGTGGTCCGGAAGCGGACGAGCCTTGGACAAAGCGGGCAGTCGGGCGCCGGGCCTTGGAAAGGAAGTGCCACCGAAGGGGGACGCTTAGACCATTTCCATTTCGGTATCGTCCGGGTGGGGGGGAGCTTCGTCCATCTCGTCGTCGCTCCTGAAAGAACGGGCAATTTCGTCTTGTAGATCCATCAAATCGATAAAAGTGTCGGCCTGGCGTCGCAGTTCGTCCGCCACCATGGGCGGTTGCGAACGCATGGTGCTCACCACGCTCACCTGAACGCCCTTGCGTTGCACGGCCTCGACCAGCCGGCGAAAATCGCCGTCGCCGGAGAAAATCACGACGTGATCCAGGTTCTCGGCCATTTCCATAACGTCAATGGCCAGTTCGATATCCATGTTACCCTTGATCTTGCGGCGCCCGGTGGCGTCGGTGAACTCTTTGGTCGGCTTGGTGACCATGGTATACCCGTTGTAATTCAACCAATCGACCAGTGGACGAATAGGCGAATATTCCTGGTCCTCCATCAACGCTGTGTAATAGAAAGCGCGGATGAGCCGGCCCTTTTCAGAAAAAATCTCGAGAAGGCGCTTGTAATCAATATCGAAGCGCAAGGCGCGAGCCGCGGCATAGAGATTGGAGCCGTCGATAAACAGGCCAATACGTTCGTTGGGATAAAATGTCATTGTAAAGTCCTTTATTTTCAAATTGTTAGATTCAATAGTGCCAGTAACCAGAACTGTCTCAAAGGACTTGGGATCGCAAATGCCGACCCCATCCGGCAACCACACCTTATTAGGTAATCCTTGGTGCCCGTCGTCGCAAGTACGAACGTACTTGGCGCGGCCCGGCGGAACGAAGGGACAATGCCCGTGATCCTGATCGCTATCGGTGCCAATCTTCCCAGTCAGCGCTGGGGCCCGCCGCTTGCTACGTGCCGCGCCGCATTGCCTGCCCTGGAGGCGGCGGGGGCGCGTGTCCTCAAGGCGTCGCAATGGTACCGTAGCGCGCCGTTTCCGGCCTCGGACGAGCCTTGGTATATCAATGGCGTGGTGCGCGTCGAATCGGACCTAAAGCCGGCCGCGTTGCTTTCAATTTTGCACCGGATCGAAGACGATTTCGAACGCCGGCGGGACGCTCCCAACGCGCCACGCACGCTGGATCTGGATTTGCTCGCCCATGGAAAGCAGGTAAGTGCAGCGGGGGAATGGCCCACTTTGCCCCATCCGCGTTTATACGATCGTGCCTTTGTGCTATTGCCGCTTGCCGAAGTGGCGCCGCGCTGGTGCCATCCGGTCTCAGGCGTGAGCGTCGGCGAGCTCATCACGGCCCTGCCGCCGGGCCAGATCATCGAACCCTTGAAGGAAACCAACGACGAATAGGGCCTGTCCGACTTGCGTTTGCTGCTCTGCACAATATATATACTGCTGGTTCGTACATGAATTCCTGGAGAAGGCCGAATGGCACGAGTAACCGTTGAAGATTGCATCGTCAAAGTCCCCAACCGCTTCGATCTCGTCATGCGGGCGGCGCAGCGTGCGCGCGCCGTATCGGCCGGCTCGGCGCTCACCGTCGAGCGCGACAACGACAAAAACCCGGTGGTCGCACTACGCGAAATTGCCGAGGAAACCGTCGATGTCGAAGAACTGGGCAACGCCCTGATCAAGGATCAGCAAAAGCACGTCGAGATGGACGATCCCGAAGAGGACGAGATGGACCTCATCGCCATGCGACAAGAGATGAGCGGCGAGGTCGATGAGGCCAGCCCGGAGGCCAGCGCCTCCGAGACCCAGCCAGTCGTCGAAGAACCAGTCGCCGAAGAACCAGTCGCCGAAGAAAAAGCGAACCCCGAGAAGGAAGATGGCGAAGAGGCCGCTCAGCAGAAGGACGGAGAGTCCTAAAGAGCCCGGCGATGGATGACGCGGGTGTCTTGTTGGATCGTCCCGCCACCCGGTTAACGGCGGGTTTTTCCCAAGAAGCACCGGGTGACCGGCGGCAGCGGGCACTATGATCCGCCAGTTCGAACTTGTCGAAAAAGTCAGGAGTTACGACCCCGGTGCCGCCGAGGATGCACTTAATCGCGCCTACGTCTTTGCCATGAAGGCGCACGGCTCGCAAAAACGGGCATCTGGTGACCCTTACTTCTCCCACCCCATCGAAGTCGCGGGAATTCTCACCGAATATAAACTCGACAGCGCCTCGATCATCACCGCGCTATTACACGATACCATCGAGGACACCCCTGCGACCCTTGACGAGATAGATAGCCACTTCGGCTCCGAGGTGGCCCGTTTGGTCGATGGCGTTACCAAGTTGACGCGTATCGAGCTTCAGTCCGACCACGCCAAGCAAGCCGAGAACTTCCGCAAGCTTCTGCTTGCCATGTCCGAAGACATCCGTGTCCTTTTGGTCAAGCTGGCCGATCGTCTCCACAACATGCGGACCTTGCATCATCTGGACGATGCCGAAAAACAACGGCTCATCGCCATGGAAACCATGGACATATATTCGCCTTTGGCAGAGCGCATGGGCATGCAGGCGATGAAGAACGAACTCGACGATTTGGCTTTTTCCGAAATCAACGGCGATGCCCGCGATTCCATTCTGGCGCGGTTAGAGTTTCTTCGCGACCAGGGCGGCGACTTAGCCGGCCGTATCATTGAGGAACTTCAGACAACGCTGGCCGAAGCCGACATCCAGGCCATTCTTTCGGGGCGCGAGAAAACCCCATATTCGATCTGGCGAAAGATGCAGCATAAGGATGTCACATTCGAGCAGTTGTCGGACATTATGGCGTTTCGCGTCGTCGTCGATACGGCGGAAGACTGCTATCGGACGCTGGGCGTAATTCACGGCGCCTATCGCATGGTTCCCAGCCGCTTCAAAGACTATATCTCGATGCCCAAGCCGAACGGCTATCGATCGCTGCACACCGGCGTCATTGGACCCGAACGTCAACGCATCGAAGTTCAAATTCGCACCCACGACATGCACGAGGTCGCTGATATCGGAGTCGCCGCCCACTGGCAATACAAACAAGGCATCGCCAAGACAGACGGCCGCCAGTATCGGTGGTTGCGTGAACTGCTCGACATCCTGGAACAGACCTCGGGCCCCGAGGAATTCCTTGAGCACACCAAATTGGAGATGTTCCAAGATCAGGTGTTCTGCTTCACTCCAAAAGGCGACCTGATCAATCTGCCGCATGGCGCCACATCAGTGGACTTCGCCTATGCCGTTCATTCAGAGATTGGCGACAGCTGCGTTGGCGCCAAGGTCAATGGGCGTATCATGCCGTTGCGAACCCAGCTCAACAACGGTGACCAAGTCGAGGTCATCACGTCGAAGGCGCAAACCCCGTCGCCCACATGGGAGCGTTTCGTTGTTACCGGCAAGGCGCGTGCCCGCATCCGCCGTTTCATCCGCGCCAAGGAACGCGAGCAGTACCTGGAATTGGGTCACGCCATCGTGGAACGCGCCTTTGCGGAAGAGGGGTATGCAAAATCGAACAAGGCGCTCAAGGGCGTGCTCAAACAGTTTCATGCGGCCAGCGCCGATGACTTGGCAGTCGAGGTCGGCGCCGGCCACCTGACAGGACGCGACGTCGTTGAGGCGATTTATCCGGCTCTTAAGAAAAAGCGTCAGACAGCCAAGGTCGTGCCCCTGGCTCGGGTCCGGGCCAAGCGGACCGGCAAGGGCACGCCGGTTCCCATCAAGGGGCTGATCCCCGGCATGGCGCTCCACTTCGCCGGCTGTTGCCACCCGCTTCCGGGGGACCGTATCGTAGGCATCGTCACCACTGGGCGCGGCGTCACCATTCACACCATTGATTGCGAGACCTTGACACAATTCGCCGACACGCCCGACCGATGGCTTGATGTATCGTGGGAGGTGAACAGTGAACTTGTCGACATCCACGTCGGACGCATTCACGTGACCTGTCTCAACGCACCGGGAAGCCTGGGCAATCTATCGACGCTCATCGCCAAGAACGAAGGCAACATTTCCAATCTCAAAATCACCAACCGATCACCTGACTTCTTCGACATAATGCTCGACATCGAAGTGCGGGACGTCAGGCACCTGACCGACATCATTGCTGCCCTGCGCGCAACGCCGGTCATCAATTCCGTCGAGAGGGCGCGCGGCTGACAATTCGTCCGGGTCTGTCAAGCCATTGGAAAATACCGTAAAATCACTTCTCCGGAAGCCTTCTATTATTCTATATTGAAAGCCATGTTCGGACGGCGAAATAAAATTCCTTGGAGTGCTAAGCTGCGCGAATTCATGTGGCCGCGCTCTGGCTGGCGGCGATCGACTGAATATCTGCGACATCGGATCTTTCGCCTGCCTGGGACTCCCTATGCCATCGCCGCCGGTGTCGCCTGCGGTGCTGCTGTCTCATTTACACCCTTCGTTGGATTTCACTTTGTGCTGGCGGCACTTCTCGGTTGGCTGCTCAGGGCCAGTATCATTGCCTCGGCCGTTGGCACAGCTGTGGGAAATCCTTGGACTTTCCCATTCATTTGGGTGTGGATTTACGAACTGGGAACGTGGATGGGAGTGAGGGGCGCATCGGCCGCCGGCAACCTGGATTTTACGAGTTTTTTCGGTGCCATCCTGCAAGCCCTGCTACGTTTTGATATGGTCTATTTGTTCGAAACGGCCTGGCCCGTTTTGGCGCCCATGTTGGTGGGTAGCATTCCGACGGTAATCGTTGTCTGGTTCGTCTTCTATTTGCTGATGAAACCGATGATCGCGTCTTATCATCACCGCCGCTTCATGACGCGCCGCCGTGGCTCCCGGGAAGCCGATAAACAGGAGACAACCAAATGACCCGCATTCTTCGTCTTGGCGTTAACATCGACCATGTGGCAACCATCCGTAACGCACGTGGCGGCGGCCATCCCGATCCCCTGCGCGCCGCGAAGGCAGCAGCCAAGGCCGGCGCCGACGGCATTACGGCGCACCTGCGCGAGGACCGTCGCCACATTGGCGACGACGACATCACGCGCTTATGCCGCGACATCGATCTGCCACTAAACTTGGAAATGGCGGCCATCGACGAGATGCTGGAAATTGCCTTGCGTCACAAGCCGCATGCCGTCTGTCTGGTGCCGGAGAAACGCCAGGAGCGTACCACCGAAGGGGGCCTCGATGTGCTTGGCGGCGGCGACGACTTAGCGTCCGTTATCCAGGCTCTGAGCCAGGCGGGAATTCGCGTTTCATTGTTCATCGAGCCCGATGTTGCTCACCTCGACGCCGCCTTGGCACTCGGTGCACCGGTGGTGGAGCTGCATACCGGCGCTTATTGCGATGCCCCGATCGACGCCCGATCAACCCAACTGGATCGCATCGTAGCTGCCGCCGCCCACGCTGATCGGATCGGACTGGAATGCCACGCCGGCCACGGCCTCACCTTCGACACAGTCGGGCCGGTTGCTGCCATTCCCACCATCTTCGAGCTCAACATTGGCCATTTCTTGGTCGGTGAAGCCATCTTCGGTGGCCTGGAAAGTGCCATTAAACGTATGCGCTCGTTAATGGACAAATCGCGCGCCGAAGCAACCGGCGAGCGTTCGGCGTGATGGTGACCTACCAGGCAGCGGTTTCCCGATGATCATCGGCATCGGTACCGATCTTCTCGACATTCGCCGGGTGAACGCGGTCCTTGAGCGTTTTGGCGAGCGTTTCACCCAACGCATCTACACCGATATCGAATGCGCCAGGGCGCGCCGGCGCCCCAACCCGGCAGCGGTCTATGCTCAGTGTTACGCCGCCAAGGAAGCGTGTTCAAAGGCGCTTGGCACCGGCTTGCGCCAGGGTGTTTTTTGGCGTGACATGGGGGTGGAGAACCTGCCGTCGGGCCAACCCTATCTGGTTTTGACGGGCGGTGCGAAAAGGATGCTCGATCGCCTGACGCCAAACGGCATGACGGCCCAAATCGATCTCAGTCTGACCGACGAGACAGCCATGGCTCACGCCATGGTGGTCATTTCCGCCTTTTCCGAGCGACGATCCGTCCCAACAACCCCCGGCAATAGCGAAGCGACTTGACAGCGACGCAATCGGCTGGCTTCATCGGGCAGCGGGCAGGAAACTCACCCAAATGAATATCGTTTTACCAATAGGTTACGTGGATATCTTTATGCAGAAACACAAGTCAAGCGGGACCCGTGAAGCAATCAAGACGGCGTTATACGCCGCCGCCATCGCCATAGTGGTAAGAACATTCGCATATGAGCCTTTCAACATCCCGTCCGGGTCCATGAAGCCGACGCTGCTGGTCGGCGATTACCTTTTCGTTTCCAAGTTTTCTTTCGGCTACAGTCGCCACTCTTTGCCCTTTAGCCTGCCCTTGATTCCTGGTCGCATCTTCTACGCCCAACCCCAGCGGGGTGACGTGGCCGTCTTCAAACTGCCAAGCGACAACAAGACCGATTATATTAAGCGTATTGTCGGATTGCCGGGCGACAAGATCCAGTTACGTAATGGCATCGTGCACGTTAACGGTATCGGCGTGGGACGTCGTCGGATCGACGATTTCATTACCGACAACGGCTCTGGCGTCATGCGCCGCATTCCCCGGTTTATCGAGACCCTGCCCGGTGGACGAGAGCACGCCATTTTAGAGGTCAGCGACAGAGGGCCAAGCGACAACACGCGGGTTTACACGGTTCCGGACAGCCATTTTTTCGCCATGGGGGACAACCGGGACAATTCCCGCGACAGCCGCTTCCCCAACGTCGGCTTCGTGCCCAAGGAGAACCTGGTCGGACGTGCGGAATTCCTCTTCTTCTCCATCGACGGACCGGTGTGGAAGGTGTGGAACTGGCTAACGTCAATTCGCTTTAAACGTCTGTTTTCAGGCATCAATTAGATTGTAATGGTCGGCCCGGATCACTCTTTAGAAGAAACCCTTGGGCATCAATTTTCGCGACCTGAGTTGTTGCGGCACGCACTGATCCATCCAAGTACCGCCACACCTGACGACGGTGTCGAACATTCCAGCGAACGCCAGGAATTTCTTGGTGACAGGGTGCTTGGTCTGGTCATCGCTGATCTTCTCTTTCACCGCTTTCCAGACGAGAACGAGGGCCATTTGGCGCGCCGCCATTCCGTCCTCGTCAGTCGCCGGACTCTGGCCCGCGTGGCCGATCAGATCGGATTATCGAGCCATATCGTACTATCGCCCGGCGAAGATGGGATGGGAGGTCGTAAAAGACCGACGCTCTTGGCTGACATCTGCGAGGCAGTGATCGCCGCCCTATATCTTGATGGCGGCCTGGAACCGGCGGCCGTCTTTATCCGGCGGCACTGGCGCCCTTTGATGGACGAGGACGTCGTGCCGCCAAAAGACGCTAAGACGGCGCTTCAGGAATGGGCCCAAGGTCGCGGCCTGGCGCTGCCTGAATACCGCGAGGTGGCACGCGACGGCCCGCCCCACGCGCCGCGCTTTACCATTGAGGTGACGGTCACCGGCTATGTCCCGGCGGCTGGAACGGGATCGTCCAAACGGGCAGCCGAAGGAATTGCAGCTGCCACCTTCCTGGCCCGCCTTGAGAGTGAAAAGTGACGGAACCCAGCCCGAAGCGCTGCGGCTTCATCGCCATCGTCGGCGCCCCCAACGTCGGCAAGTCGACGCTTCTGAACCGTATGGTCGGCACCAAGGTCTCCATCGTCTCACCCAAAGTACAGACCACTCGGACGCGGGTCTTGGGCATTCTCATCAAGAATTCGGCACAACTGATCTTTATCGACACGCCGGGTATTTTCCGGCCGCGCCGGCGCCTCGACCGGGCCATGGTGGCGGCGGCCTGGGGTGGCGCCGCCGACGCCGATCAGATCATGGTGCTAGTCGACTCCGATAAGGGCATCGACGCCGACACACGTTCCATCATCGACCGCCTCAAGGAAAACAATCGCCAAGCGTTCCTGGTCCTCAATAAAGTGGAATTGGTGCGAAAGCCTATTCTTCTAGACCTGGCGGCGGCGTTGAACGGAGAGGGGCTTTTTACCAATATCTTCATGCTTTCGGCCACGACCGGAGATGGGGTCGATGATTTTCTAGCCCATCTCACCGTCACGCTGCCCGAGGGACCCTGGCTCTTTCCCGAAGACCAACTCTCGGACATGCCCGAGCGCTTGCTTGCCGCCGAGATCACGCGCGAGAAGCTTTATTTGGAGCTGCACCAGGAACTTCCCTATCAGGCCACTGTCGAAACCGAAGGCTGGAGCGAGAGGGACGATGGCAGCCTGCGCGTCGATCAGGTCATCTTCGTCGAGCGGTCGAGCCAAAAGGGCATCGTGCTCGGCAAGGGTGGAAAGCGCATCAAATCCATTGGCGAGGCATCACGGCGTGAGCTCGAAGAAATCCTGGGTCGCCGTGTGCACCTGTTCGTATTCGTCAAAGTCCGCCAGAATTGGGGCGACGACCCCGAACGCTACCGCGACTGGGGCCTCGACTTCGAAGCCTGAGAGCAGATATCTTGGCCCCAGGCTCTGCGTATCCGGCCGAAGTTTAAGGTTCCCATGGAAGACTCCCGACCCGACAGTAAGCTCGATCTGAAGGAGCGGCTAGGAGGCTCGCTACGCGGCACCGTGCTACAGGAGTTGTTTACCAACAGCGCCCACTTTCCCCTCGCCAATATTGTTTTCGAGATGCTCCGCGAAGGGTGGCGTGACTACCTGAAGGAACCTGATCTCTATAGCATCGTTGTTGGCGCTGTCGCCCAAGCATGGTTCCTGGGCCGACATCGTTTCAAGGGGCGCCCGCGACCCCTGGTCGGCAACCTGATCGGCCCGGCCGTCTATTCGGTTCTCGAACTCATCATCGAAGGTCCGGCGTTCTTTGCCGGCGCCAACCATATCGCCTATTGGGTCTTTGCCTTCATATTTGGGCTTCTCCAGGCCAGCCGAGATAGGGCGGTGGCCCTAGCCCGGGATATCTTGCTCATCCTTGAGAACACGGCCCGCATGGGCATCATCATAGCGCTTTACTGGATCTTCGAAGCACACGAAAACCCGGCCTACGCCAGCGTGGCCGGGTTCCTCGGCGACGAGGTGCACGTCTTTGTCGTCATTGCCGTGCCGCTTCTCGGCATCCTGTCGGGGTTGGCCAACATCACCGGTCTTCGTTACCTCGATATTCTTCAGCGCACTGCCGGACAGCTGAAGGAAATGTCCGAGTGGTCCATGGGGAGCCATCTGGTCTCGACGGCCGTCGCCGATCCCACAATCCTGGATCTCAAGCGGGTCGAGCGGACGGTTGTTTTCATGGATATCCGTGGTTTCACGCGATGGAGCGATTCCCGGCCACCGGAAAAGGTGGTCAGTATGTTGAACGCCTATTTCGGGGCCGCCGAAGACGTGTGGTCCCGTTACGGCATTGTCCGCGCGCGCCTAATCGCCGACGAGGTCATGGTCATCATGGCGAGGCCCGAGGAGGCACTCCGCCTAGCCTTGGAGTTGCGCGACGAGACGGCGCGTGTCCTCGGCACCTATGGGCTTTCGGCGGGAACAGGGCTCAACAGCGGTCCCCTCATTGAAGGCCTGCTTGGCAGTCGGGAGCTCAAGGCCTACGACGTCATCGGCGATACCGTGAACACAGCGAATCGCATTTGTTCAGCAGCCGGGGAGGGAGAAGTCCTGGTCGCCGAGGAAGTACAGATAGCCTGCGATGAATTGGCTCTTTTCGGCCCTATCCGTATCATTGAGGCCAAGGGCAAGGAAGCCGGTGTCGCCGTCTGTCCGGTGGAAGGACTGAAAGTCTGAACTGGCGGTTGAACGCCGGCGCTCCGTCATCACCGGTCGTTCGGTCCACAATGGTGCCCCTTACTCCTCGAACAAGGTCGCGACGTAATGCCCGCGGCGCTTCAGGTTGGCGATGAACTCTGCCTCGAAAGTGGGCACCACAGACCCGGTGACGACATCGCTGGCGTTGAGGGCATCCGACCATGCCTGGAACAAAGGGAAGTCTTTCAGCAGGCCGCTTTGAAGCGTGCGTTCGACAAGGGCAAAACGTTGCAAGAAGGGCGCATAGGCGGCATCGACCATGGAGAACGATGCGCCGTTGAAATAGGGGCCGTCGTTGCCGCGCTCCTCGGCAATCGCCTTTTCCAGCTTGGCGACTGTCACGGGCGCCGCCTTCAGGCCTTCTTTCATCTCCTCTTCGGTTTTGGTGTAGTAAATGCCGCTGAGAGCGGGGGAAAAGGTCGGAATAAAATCGGTCCATGCCCGATTGCGTGCCCGTTTGATGGGGTCGCTCGGATGCAGCCTTGGTTCCGCTACTTCGTCCAGGAACTCCGCAATGGCGTTCGATTCGAACAAGGGCCGTTCATCGACCACCAAGACCGGAACCTTGCCATGGGGTGAGATTTCCAGGAACCAATCGGGTTTGTCCTGAAGGTTAATATGGGTGACCTCGTATTCGATGCCTTTGGCCCGCAAGACGATCGCGGCGCGTTGGACCCAGGGACAGGTCAGCGAGCTAATCAGGCGATAGGTCTCGGCCATGATGTTTCCTCCTTAGTTTCCAAGGGCCCAGGCGACGCAGGAGCGGGCCAGGGCCGCTGTCGAGTCCAAGCAATGGCGTTCCATCCACGTCACGTCGTTCCGGAACGCCGCCGGAACATCGGTACAAGCCAAGATGGCGGTGCTGGCGCCGGCGGCTCGCAACCCCTCGATGGCGGGGCGGAAGAGACGCTCGGCCTCGTCCAAACGATTCTTCTTGACCAGAGAGATGGCCGGCAACACCTGAGACTCCATGGCCTGGTCGTCGGGCACCAGGCATTCGTATCCCTCGTCGGCCAAGCGTTTTTGAAAAAAGCCAGAGTGAAGCGTTGCGGCGGTGCCGATCAGACCGGCTTTGGCCGGCGGCAGGGTGTTTTCCCGCAACTCGTCTACGACGGCATCGATGATGCTGATGAAGGGAACGGGACAGTCAGCGGCTAGTTCGTCATACCAATAATGGGCCGTATTGCACGGCATGGCGATGCATCGGGCGCCGGCGCCGATCAAAAGGTCGCGCTGGACGCAGAGGGCGGGGAGCGGCGATTCCCCACTGCCCTTTATGATGGGGACGATGCGGTCAGGAATTTGCGGATTGGACGTAAGCACCACGGGTATGTGATCGGCGTCGCCTTCGGCCGGCGTCGCCAGAATGATCTCGCGCATGAAGTCGGCGGTGGCCAGCGGCCCCATACCGCCAAGGATACCGATCACCCGGTCCTTCAGGTCGTGTTTCGACGACAAGGCTATGTTCATTGCTCCGCGAAATGCTCCTGATAGGCGAACAACGCCGCCGATCCGCCGGTGTGCAGAAAGACCACCGTCTCGTCTTTCTTGAAAAACCCGTTGCGGCAAAGATCGATGAGGCCGGCCATGCCCTTGCCCGAATAGACGGGATCCAAAAGTATGGCTTCGTGGCGCGCCGTCAGTGTTACCGCTTCGACCATGCCCGGTGTTGGTACGCCATAGCCGCCGCCCACGTAATCGCCGTTCGCAATGATGCGATCGCGCGCGACGCCGCCCTTGATGCCGACGTACTCGGCGGTGGCCAGGGTTAGCTTGTAGACCGCTTCTTCTTGGTTTTTCTTGGGCTGGCGCACGCTGATGCCGTAGACGGAAATGCCGCTGTTGGTTCCCTCAAGGCCAGTGACGAGACCGGCCTGGGTGCCGGCGCTGCCCGTTCCGTGGACCACGGTGTCGATCTTGATCCCCATGTCGTTGGCTTGCTGCAAAAGTTCCATCGCGCAATTAACGTAGCCCAGCGCCCCCACCGGGTTAGACCCGCCGCCCGGAACCACGTAGGGCTTGCCACCACGGCCGCTCACCTCCCGGGCGACATCGTCGAGGGCCGCCGTCATGTCGGTGCCGCCGGGAACGTGGCGTATATTGGCGCCCAACAGGTAGTCGAGAAAGACGTTGCCGCCGTTGTCGTACTGAGGACCGGGGTCCTCGACCCGACGTTCCAGGATAATCTCACACTTAAGACCCAATTTGGTCGCCGCCGCCGCCGTCTGACGGGCGTGATTGGACTGTACGGCGCCCTGGGTGATGACCGTGTCGGCACCTTGTTCCAGGGCCTCCCCCATAAGGAATTCCAACTTGCGCGTCTTGTTGCCGCCGGTGGCGAGACCGGTGCAGTCGTCGCGCTTGACGAAGAGCCGAGGACCATCCAGAAGCTGGGTCAGGTTGTCCATGGGTTCCAAGGGCGTCGGGCCGTGGCAGAAACGGACCCGGGGGAATCGGGAAAGATGCATGGTCTCGACCTGTCCTAATAATGGGGGTTGCGTGTGTCCGAGGTGGTGAACAAAAGCTAACTCAAAACCGCCAGACTGACCACGGAAAAGACTGGTCCTAGGGGAATGTGGGGGTTCTCGGCTACACTTGGGCTATGGAATGGAGTGACCAAGGGATCGTACTTTCGGCGCGGCGCCACGGTGAGGCGGCAGCTATCGTTACACTTTTGACCCCGGACCACGGGCGCCATGCCGGGCTGGTCCGCGGTGGCGCCGGTCGGCGGCAAAGGGGCGTCCTGCAGCCCGGTAACCGGGTGGCGGCACGTTGGCGGGCGCGACTGGCTGAACACCTGGGTACCTTAACCTGCGAATTGACGGAGGCTATGGCCGCGCCCCATCTCGCCGACCCGTTGCGTCTGGCGGGTCTCAGCGCCGCCTGTGCCCTGGCCGACTGGGCCCTGCCTGAGCGCGAGCCCCACGTGGCAATCCACGACGGCTTGCTGCATTTGATCAAGTCGCTCTCGGGCGACGACTGGCCCTTTTTTTACGTTATATGGGAGGTCGACCTGTTGCGCGAACTGGGGTTCGGTCTCGACCTGGAACGCTGCGCCGCCACCGGGCGCACGGACTCTCTGGCCTTCGTCTCGCCCAGAACCGGCCGGGCCGTGTCGCTTTCGGCCGGCGAACCTTATCGTGACCGCATGTTGGCACTCCCACCGTTCTTGACCGGAGAGACATCCAGCACCACCCCACGCGATATCGTCGATGGCCTGACGCTGACCGCCTATTTCCTCGAACGCCATGTCCTTGCCGTAGCCGGCCGGCGGCTGCCGGCGGCGCGCCTCCGCCTGGTTGAGCGTTTGATGGTGAATGTGAACGATTGACCGTATATCCACGGAGTGGCTACTATATCTAGTAGCAAACACAAACTTCTAACCTAGGACTGCGATGAGAAAGACCGCTACCGTTGGTGTGATTCGCGAAACCCCCTTGGCCGATGCTCTCGGCGAGCGTTATCTCTCCTATGCGCTCTCGACCATCATGTCGCGGTCGCTGCCCGACGTGCGCGACGGCCTAAAACCGGTACACCGGCGGCTGCTCTATGCCATGCGCCAGCTAAAGCTTGATCCCAAGGCCGGCTTCAAGAAATGCGCCCGCGTCGTCGGCGACGTCATCGGCAAGTACCACCCCCACGGCGATACCGCGGTCTATGACGCGCTGGTGCGCCTGGCACAAGAGTTCGCGGCCCGCTATCCCCTGGTCGAGGGTCAAGGCAATTTCGGCAACGTGGACGGCGATGGGGCGGCGGCCATGCGTTACACCGAAGCTCGCCTGACCGACGTCGCCCAGGCCTTGTTGGACGGCATCGACGAGGACGCGGTGGACTTCCGCACCACCTACGACGGTGAAGAGTCGGAACCCCAACTCCTGCCGGCCCGGTTTCCAAATTTGCTGGCCAACGGAGCCGTCGGCATCGCCGTCGGCATGGCGACAAGCATCCCGCCTCATAACGTGGGCGAGCTGTGCGATGCGCTGGCGCATCTGATCAAACGTCCGCAGGCGACCTTTGACAAACTGGTCGATCTGATCCCCGGACCCGACTTTCCTACTGGTGGCGTCTTGATTGAGGCGCGTCCGGCGATCCTTGAGGCCTACAAGACGGGGCGCGGCGGTTTTCGCCTGCGTGCCCGGTGGGAGGTCGAGAAGCTGGGCCATGGGCAATACCAGATTGTGGTCGATGAAATTCCCTATCACGTCCAGAAATCGCGTCTGATCGAGAAGGCGGCGGAACTTCTGGCAGCACGCAAGCTGCCGTTGCTGGCCGACATCCGCGATGAATCCGCCGCCGATGTGCGTATCGTGCTGGAACCCCGGACGCGCTCTGTGGAGCCCGAGATGCTGATGGAGCAACTGTTCCGTCATACCGATCTGGAAATCCGCATCGGCCTTAATATGAACGTGCTGGACGCCACAAACACGCCGCGTGTGATGAATTTGCGCGAGTGTCTGGCGGCCTTTCTCGATCACCGCCACCAGGTTCTGGTGCGGCGCACGCACTACCGCTTAGAACGCATCGATCACCGCCTTGAAGTTCTGGTTGGGTTGTTGGCGGCCTATGTAAATCTCGACGAAGTTATCCGCATCATCCGCGATTCCGATGCCCCAAAACCAAAACTCATGCGCGCCTTCAAACTGAATGAGGCGCAAGCCGAAGCCATTCTCAACATGCGATTGCGCCAATTGCGCCGTCTGGAGGAAGAAGAAATCAGACGCGAGAACGCGGCCTTGACAGCCGAGCGCGCCGAGCTGGGAAAACTCCTCAAGGACGAAAAGCGACGCTGGCGCATGGTTGCCGACGAGATTGCCGACATCAAGAAGCGATTCGGCGCCAAAACCGAACTTGGCCGCCGGCGCACAACGATCGGGACACCGCCGACGGCAGTCGTGGTGCCCCTTGATGCCATGATCGAGCGCGAACCGGTGACCGTCCTTTGTTCCGAAAAGGGATGGATCCGCGCCGTCAAGGGTCACGTCGCCGACTTGGCCGATGCACGCTACAAGGAAGGCGACCGCGGCCGCTTCGCGCTTCATGCCCAGACCACCGACAAGCTTATTGTTTTCGCCACCAACGGCCGCTTTTACACGATTGGCTGCGACAAATTACCCGGCGGGCGCGGCCATGGCGAGCCGCTGAGCTTGATGATCGAACTTGGTAATGGACACGACGCTGTCGCCCTCTTTCTCCATGAACCTGGACGTCGTCTGCTGGTTGCCTCCGAGACCGGGCGTGGATTCGTGGTCGCCGAGGATGGTGTCCTCGCCCAGACCCGCAATGGCAAGCAGGTTCTGAACCTTGCCACCGGCGAAGAGGCTGCGACCTGCGCCACTGTCGGCGCCAACGACGACACGGTCGCCGTCCTTGGCAAGACGCGCCGACTTCTGTTATTTAGGCTCGACGAACTGCCGGTGATGACCCGGGGACGAGGCGTCGTGCTACAACGCTACGCCAAGGGTGGCCTTGCCGACGCCAAGACCTTCAAACTCGACGAAGGGCTTACGTGGCGCAATGGCGAACGCTTGCGGACGGAAATGGCGATTAAACCCTGGCTCGGCCGGCGTGCCCAAGCCGGCCGTTTACCGCCAAAGGGATTTACCCGCGCAAACCGATTCACTTGATTGTCAAAGGCTGATAGGACCCCTTCATGAACCAACCCATGACTACTCAATCCACCCTCGTCGCGGCCCTGTGGCCGTCGGCGGATCGGCTCGATCTTCTACGTTTGGGTTTGCTGGCGATTGCCGGCAGTCTGTTGATGACCCTCGCGGCCAAGATACAGGTGCCGTTCTGGCCGGTGCCCATCACCATGCAGACCTTCGCCACCTTCGTCATTGGCATGGCCTTCGGCTGGCGGCTCGCGGGCGCGACGATGCTGCTGTATTTGGGGCAGGGAGCGATCGGAATGCCCGTCTTTACATGGGGCGGCGGCATTGTCTACTTCACCGGTCCGACGGCGGGGTATCTTATCGGATTCCTGGCCGCTGCCGTCCTCGTCGGTTGGCTCGCCGAACGGGGTTGGGATCGCCATGCGATGCGCACCCTGGCCGCCCTCGCCCTCGGCGAGCTTGTCATCCTTGGCCTCGGCGGCGCCTGGATGGCGATCCTCTTCGGCCCGGCCAAGGCGTGGACCGCCGGCATCGCGCCCTTCCTCCTCGGCGACGCGCTGAAGATCGCTCTCGCGGCGCTGTTCGTGCCGGCCTGCTGGAAAATTATCGGCAAGCTCCGCGCCTGAAGAGCGGAATTGGGATTTGTCTCAGAGATCGGCGACGGCGAGTTCGTCTTCGCCGAGCAGGCGCCAGCCGTCGGGCGAATAAGCCTCCAGCGGCCGGAAGGCGGCCTTGTAGGACATCTTTGGGCTCTCGGCAATCCAATAGCCGAGATAGGCGTGGGGAAGCGCAAGAGAGCGCGCATGGTCGATAAGCCAAAGGATCATGTAGGTTCCCAGGCTGTGGCGGTATAACCCCGGGTCGAAAAAGCTGTAAATGGCGGAAAGTCCGTCGCCTAGGCGGTCATAGAGACAGGCCGCGACAAGCCCATGGCGAGCGGCGCGCAACTCCAACAAGGAAGTGCGCACAGGTGTATCCTCGACCAAGGCCTGATAATCGTGGAAGTCCATTTTGGCCATGTCTCCGTCGCCGTGCCGCGATTTCTGGTAAAGGGCGAAGAGCTCGAACTGCTCCATCGTCGCCACGGGCGGGCAGTCGCGGCCGTCTAAAGACTGATTGAGTTTCCATACTCGGCGTTGGGACCGCGAAGGTGTGAAGCCGTCGACGCGAACCCGGACCGCCAAACAGGCCTCGCAATCGCGGCAAATTGGTGCGTAGGCAACGCTGTGACTGCGACGGAATCCGGCCTGCGAAAGGGCGTCGTTCATGTGTACCGCGTCGCGGCCGACCAGTTCCGTCACCACCCGACGCTCGACCCGATTTTCCAGATAGGGACAACTCAGCGGCGGCGTGGCAAAAAAGAAACGGGTCCGGTGCAGTCGGGTGTGTCTCATGGCAATCGCGGCGCGTTCGTTACGCCAGTATCCAGCGATTTGGGGTATCACCGCCCGCCGTCCAGCCGCCAATCATTGAGCCACCGGTTTTGCTTGTGGTTGCTCTTGCTTTTGCTCGTGTGGCTGTCCAGGTTCGTGTGATTGTCCCTGTGGCGGCTTTTGCGTTGCTTCGTCTGTTTCTTTTTTCACTTCCTTTTGTTGCCCCGTTCCGCGGAGGAGGACGATGGCGATGCGCCTGTTGCTTGGACTGGCCGGGTTTTGGACGTCATAGGGTTCCTTGTCCGCCGCCCCCACGACCCGCGACAGGCGCTCGGGCTTGAGGCCGACATCGATAAGGGCGCGGCGAGAGGCATTGGCGCGGTCGGCCGAAAGCTCCCAGTTGGTATAGCCGGTACGGCCGCCGGCAAATTTGGTGGCGTCGGTATGGCCGGTGATCGAAATATCCTGAGGCATTTTTTCAATAACCTTGGCCACCAGGCCCAGGGCCTTGCGGGTGTGCCCGAACATTCTGGCGCCGCCCCGTGGGAACATGGCCAAGCCTTCCTGATCGATAATCTGAACACGCAGGCCCTCGGGTGTGCTGTCGATCTTGAGACCCTTGGCCAACTGCTCGAGTTCCGGCAAACTCTTCAGGGCCTCCTGAATTTTCTCCTCGGGCTCCTTGAATTGATCTTTCTCTTTTTCGCGCATGACCTCCTCGGCTTCCCTATCCGAGACATCCTCTTCGCTATCTTGATCATCCTGGGGGCCGCTTCCCGCCTGAGGTGGCGGCAGGTCCATGGATACGGAAGGGGACACGCTCCCGCTATTTTGTGCCCCTTCGGAAGACATGGAAGTCCCACCCAATACGCCGCCGGAGCCGCTGGTACTTTGAGAGACGCTGACCGGGGCGAAGTAACTGGAGATGCCTTCCAACTGATCCTGGGAGACCGAATTCAGCAGCCACAACAGAAGGAAAAAGGCCATCATGGCGGTGACAAAGTCGGCGTAGGCCACCTTCCAGGCGCCGCCATGGTGGCCGTGACCGCCCTTGACGACCTTCTTGACGATGATGACTGATTGTGGATCCGCCATGGGATCTAGCTTTCAGTACTTCCTTGGTTCTGAATCATATCTTCAACTTCGGCAAACGTGGGCCTCATTTCGGAATTCAAGGTTTTCCGAGCGAATTCGACGGATACCTGAGGTGCATAGCCTTGCATGTGACCCAGAATACCCACTTTGATGCATGTCAGATAGCGTGCTTCGGCATCAAAGGTGCTGGTCAGGGATTGACCCATGGGAGCGACGAAACCGTAAGAAGCCAAGATCCCGGAGAAAGTACCCACAAGGGCACCGCCGATCAGGTGGCCCAGCACCTCGGGCGGCTCGGTAATCGAACCCATGGTGTGGATTACGCCCAGGACGGCGGCAACGATGCCCAACGCCGGAAGGGCATCGCCAAGGGTCGTTACGGCACCTGACACGGCGTGCATTTCTTCGTGATGAACATCGAGTTCATTGTCCATGACTGCCTCGACTTCGTGGGCGTTGCTGGTGCCCAGTGTTAGCAATCGAAGGTAATCGCATAGGAATTCGACGGCGTGATGGTCCTGGGAGAACTCGGGAAACTGCTGAAATAGGGGACTCTCTTCGGGTTTTTCGACGTGGGTTTCCAATACCAGATCGCCCTTGGTCTTTGCCAGACGGAAGACCGCATATAGAACGCCCAAGAGCTCCAGGTAACTCCCCTTGGTGTAACGCGACCCTTTGAGAAGCGGCCCGAACGCCTTGGCGGCCCCCGACAGGACCGGCTTTGGGTTGGCGATAACAAAGGCGCCTATACCGGCGCCGAAGATGATGACGAATTCAAAGGGTTGCCACAGGACAGCCATGTGGCCACCGGCGGCCATGTATCCGCCGACGACGCTTGCAATGACAACCACGACTCCAATTATAAAGAATATTCAGACCCTCAAGATCCCTTCATCCGCGGTTCATAGTCCGCTTTCTCAGCACTATATAACGTTCCGTGCCGACGCAATACAGTCTTTCCGAGACACCAATCTTCCGCAAAGATCATAAATCTACTTCCCTCCACCACATTAAAGCCCTATGGCACCATTGGAATTGCGAATGAAAACTATTTTTCCTTACGACGGACGATGCCTATGACAAAGGATCAAAGGGCCTTTCGAGACGCCCTTGGACGTTTCGCGACGGGCGTCACCGTTGTCACTGGTCTTTCGCTTGACGGGGCGCCCGTGGGGCTGACGGTGAGTGCATTTTCTTCACTGTCGATCTCTCCACCGCTGGTCTTGATCTGCCTGGACCGCGCCACCTCCGCGCTAGAGTCTTACCTCGACGGTCAATGGTTCGTGGTCAATGTTCTGGCCGAGACGCAAGAGGACCTTGCCTCCGCCTTCGCTGACGTCGATGGCGACAGGTTTGCCGGTTTGGCATACGAAACGTGGGACAGCGGTTGCCCAATTCTGCCCAACTGTCTGGCCAATCTGGAATGCAAGACCGAAGCGGTGTACCCCGGAGGCGACCACCTCATCGTGGTCGGGCGGGTCACGCGCAGCCGCTGGGCCAAAGACGGCCGTCCCCTATTGCATTACGGCAGTGCCTTCACCGGCTTCACCAGTAAAGTCTAATTGTCAGGAACGGTGGAAACCAGCATCAGGACACCCTTGGCCTTGCGTCGCGTGGCGACGCGGTCGGTACCGAGGTCGAGTGCATCTCCATCGCGCCATCCTTTCAACATATCCGCGTAGAATGGTGACATGGGATTGCCCGATTGGCCGGTGGCGATCATGAAACGTGATCGGCTGAGGTCGGCTAGGTCATAGACAGCGCGAAAGCCGGCCCCGTGAATATTGGCGAAGGGGTCTGCCTCATTATTCACGCGGCTGGCCCCGCGATTGACAGTGTAGTTCCCGCCGCCCGATTCGATGGCTAGATTTGTGTAACGGCCGAGCACGGGCAGTTTAGCGAAGGCCGAGTGCGCGAAACTTGCCCGATGTGCATCGCCCCAACGCCACGTCTCCATGTCAGTCCCGAATGATCCAGTCAACTGGGTCAGCGCCCGCTCTAGGGCGGCTGAAATCATGTCCGGGCAGTCTTCACGCCTCGGCGTGCCGATGTCATCGCACCATGTGCCGCCACCGTCCAACACTGCGGCCATGAAACGCGGCCGGAGCGACCAATAGTCGGCTACAAGGGGGCCCAACTCGTCGCTGTAAACGCCGCGATTCAATTCCCTGAGCCAAGCATTGAAAATCAATGGTTCGGCGCGCTCTCGGGACATGACACCGTCCCATGCGCGCAACTTCGCCAGGGCTCGGTCCGCCGCCGCGGACGGGGCCGTACCGGCGAGGAGTCGCGGCAACAGGTCGCGGGCCATCAACGACACCGTGTCAAGTTGTATTCGGGCCGTCGATTCCAAGGTCTGGTGCTTGCCCTCGTCAAGCCGCTCGATGATACGCCGGGCCCGATAAGGCGCCGCCCAATCGTCGGTGATGTAGTGGGGGTAATCGTCGCCCACGATCCGGTTGTTGGCATTGACGATGCGCCCCGATCGCGGATTGAAGGTCTTTGGCAACTCGTCGAAGGAGATGAAGCCGGCCCAGTCGGTGGCGCCGCTGGCGCCGGATCCAGGAACGCGGCCGCGGCCGCTCTGGCGTATCGGAACCCGGCCTGGGGCCAGGAAACCGATGGCGCCATCGACGTCGGCATAGACGAAGTTTTGCTGAGGGGAGTGAAAGTCCTTCATGGCGACGAGGAAGTCGTGCCACCCCTGGGCCCGGTTGAGGCGGTAGACGGCTTGAGGCGTCAGGTCATCGGCGGCGAGAAAGGTGGCGGCGAGGGCCAAGACTTTGCTGCCGCCGGTCGTACCGTTTCCCGCCATGGCGTCGGAAATTACCGGTCCGTGGCGGGTTTCGCGCACCGTCAGGTTAATGTCTTCGCCGCCGCGCACTTTGATAACTTCGGTCCGGGTGGAAAAAGGGCGCGGACCGTCGGGCGTCAGGTAGCGGCCCGGATCGTTGGGATCGACGGTCTCGACGAACAAGTCCTGAAGGTCGCTTTGGGTACTCATCATTCCCCAAGCGATACGTCCGTTGTGGCCAAGAATGGTGAAAGGGACGCCAGGCACCGTGGCGCCGGTGACCTGAAGGCCGGGTGCTTCGATGCGCGCCAGATACCAAAGGACCGGAGCGGCGAAGCCCAAGTGCGGGTCGTTTGCCAGAATGGGTTTTCCCGTCTCGGTATTCCTTCCAGCCACCACCCAACCATTGGAGGCTCCGCCCAGGCCCGCTGGAGAGACAGGCAGGGCGGCGGCCAAGGCGTCGAGCGCCAAGCCTTTCCACGGCGCCGTCGCCTGTTTGGCGGATACCGGACCATCTGTGGGATAGGCGGGCCACAATTCAGCGATCTGCTTGGCGCTAAGCCGTTCGGCAAGGCGCGCGCGCAGCAATTCGTCGCGCCAATTACCACTCAGACGAAACGCCATGAGTTTACCCCAGAGAAGGGAATCCGTTGGTTGCCAGGGCTCGGGCTTAAACCCGGTCAAGGTGAATTCAGGCGGGAAAGCGCCGCTCGTCGCTGCCACCCAGGCATTGACACCAGCGGCATAGGCATCGAGCGCACGCCGCACGGTGCCGTCGAGCGCGGCATATTGTTTCTTCGCCAGATGTTGGAAACCTAACGTGCGCATGAAACGGTCAGACGTAAGGGCCTTCCGGCCCGCCACCTCGGCTAGACGGCCGGCAGCCAAGCGGCGCATCATCTCCATCTGCCATAGCCGATCTTGGGCGTGGACGAACCCCAAGCCGAAATAGGCATCCTCTTGGTTTTCAGCGAAAATATGGGGAACGGTCCGCTTGTCGCGCAGAATTTCAACCGGCGCCTTGGGGCCGTTCGACACTTCCAAGGTTCCTTCAATGATCGGAAGCGAGGTGTAGAGCCAGAAAAATCCGCCGACAAATCCCCCGGCAACGAGAACAACCATGACATAGAGCACCCCGAGGCCGATCCGGCCCATGATCCGGCGAACCGTGAGAGGGGCTTTCTTTTTATCTTTTTTATTTCTATTTTCTCGCATTATATCAATGCTTTATTTTGGAAAATTAATGCAAACAGTGAATCGATCTAAGTGTTTCCGGGTGGCGCCGAGAAGGTATCGGCAAAGTTTTCGCGCAGCACGTTTTTTTGCACTTTGCCCATACTGTTGCGCGGTAGTTCCTCGGTAAAAAACACTCGTTTCGGGACCTTGTAGTTGGCTAGGTCCTGCTTGACGGCAGCAATAATCTCTTCTTCGCTTGGTCTGCCTATTTCCTCACGGCGCCTGACCACGGCGACGACGGCTTCGCCGAAGTCGGGATGGGTAAGGCCAACAACGGCGGATTCGGCGACCCCTTCCACGGTGTCGATAACCATCTCGACCTCCTTAGGATAAACGTTATAACCGCCCGAAATGATCATGTCCTTGGCTCGCCCGACGATGGAGACGTATCCGCGCTTGTCGATACGGGCCAGATCGCCGGTAATGAAAAAGCCGTCGCCGCGGAATTCAGCCGCTGTTTTCTCCGCTTGTCGCCAATATCCTTTAAAGACATTGGGGCCACGCACCTCAAGCATGCCAGTATCACCCGCATCCAACTCCTTTCCTTCGGAATCGGTGATCCGCGCCTCAATGCCCGGCAGCGGCGGCCCGACAGTGCCGGCGATGCGTTCGCCGTCCAACGGATTGGACATGTTCATGCAGGTCTCCGTCATGCCGCATCGCTCAAGGATGGTATGGCCGGTGCGTTCGGCAAAAGCGTGGAAGGTCTCTTCCATAAGCGGCGCCGAGCCCGACACGAACAAGCGCATGGTCCGGCACACGTCGCGGGTCAGCCCCGAATGAGAGAGGAGGCGTACATAATGGGTAGGAACCCCCATAAATACACTGGCCCGGGGCAACAAGCGCACCGCTTCATCGACGTCGAAATTGGACTGAAACAGCATTCGCGTTCCGTTGAGGAGAACGCAGCCGAGGGCGACGAACAGGCCGTGGGTGTGGAACAAGGGGAGGGCGTGGAGCAAAACGTCCGTGGAATTCCAACCCCAGGCTTCGTGAAGGGTCAACAAGTTGCTCGACAGGTTATGGTGACTCAGCATCGCGCCCTTGGGCCGGCCCGTGGTACCTGAAGTGTAGAGAAGGGCTGCGATGTCGTCGGCGTCGGTTTCAGCGGTCGGGTAGTCGGCGTCGAGTCCGCGGCTTTCGGCAATCAACGTGCCTTCGCCCCCGCCGTTCAAGGTGAGCACGCAGGAAACGTCCGAGGCCCGAGCGAGAGCGCCGCGTTCCGCCTCGTCTTCCGGGCGGCAGATTAGCGCCTTGGGTTCGGCATCGGTAAAAAAATGCGTCATCTCGGCATCGCGATAGGCGGTATTGAGCGGCAGGTACACGGCGCCGAGACGCAAACTGGCCAAGTGAAGAAAGACGGCTTCGGGAGATTTGTCCACTTGGACCGCCAACCGATCGCCAGGCTGTACGCCGCGGTCCCCTAGAAGCCGTGCGAAGCGGCTACTGGCTTGCTCCGCCTCCGCGTAAGTATAAACGCGGCTGTCTCCGGTCTCGATGAAAGGCTCGGAACGGTCGGCCGGAAAGCGGTTTTGGAACAGGTCGAAAAGATTGTGTTTCATGGCGCTTCAGGCCGCGCCCGGAGCCCTATTTTCGATAAAGGAGCCAAAGCTCTTGGTATCGGCAATCTGGACAGCACCCACGGCGGCGCGGTGAAACAGTGACACGGTATCCCTCCTCATTCACAAGCACGGCGACGTGGACGTTCGTCAATAGCCCAGCGGGCCGCTATAATACACAATGCGTCGGGGGCGTCATCGCCACCCATACCAAGGGGACGAACTTTTCCTCGGTATGGGTGGCAATGACGCCTGATCAGAATCTTGAGGCGGTAACGCCAGGCAGTCCACTTCTACCACGGAGAACTGTAGTGTCAGATATTGTTCCGATCGAAGTGCCGGCAAATCAGGAAATCCACCCAGGCAAAGACCTAGAGGACTTCGTCACCTTTTTTGTCGAGGACCAATTGTTCGGCATTCCGATCATTCTGGTCCAAGACATCCTGTCGCCCGAGACCATCGCCTCGATCCCTCTGGCGCCGCCTGAGGTCAAGGGCTCCATTAATTTGCGCGGGCGAATCGTCACCGTCATCGACGTTAGGGTGTGCCTGGGCCTGGCAAAGCGTGACGACGAAGAAGATAAAGGCATGGCCGTCACCGTCGAGCACCAGCATGAACTCTATACTCTTCTGGTTGATCGGGTCGGCGGTGTCATTGGAATCGGCAAGGATTCCTTCGAGAGAAACCCCGGTACGCTCGGCGCTAATTGGCGCGAATTCGCCAACGGCATCTATCGGCTTGAGAATGGATTGATGGTGGTCCTTGACGTCAAACGCCTACTGGATATCAAGAAACACTAAAAGCGGCGCCTTCAGGTCTCCTTGAGCAAGCGCGCCGCCTCGACAGCGGCGTAGGTGAGCACGCCATCGGCGCCGGCGCGCTTGAAGGCCAGCAAAGCCTCCATCATCACCTTGTCATATTCCAACCAGCCTTGGGCCGAAGCCGCCTTGAGCATGGCATATTCGCCACTCACGTTGTAGGCGAAGGTCGGCACGCCGAAGGTGTCCTTGACCCGGCGCACGATGTCGAGACAAGGAAGCCCCGGCTTGACCATCACCATGTCGGCCCCTTCATCGATGTCGAGGGCCACCTCGCGCAGCGCCTCGTCGGAATTGGCGGTATCCATCTGGTAGGTCTTCTTGTCGCCCTTAAGCGCCCCGGCCGATCCCACCGCCTCGCGGAAAGGGCCGTAGAAGGCGGTGGCGTACTTGGCCGCATATGACATGATGCGGACGTGCTGATGGCCAGCATCGTCGAGAGCGCTACGGATGGCGCCGACGCGCCCATCCATCATGTCCGACGGCGCCGCAACGTCGCAACCCGCTTCGGCCTGCACCAAAGCTTGGCGGCACAGCACCTCGACGGTCTCGTCATTGACCACAAGGCCGTCCCGCACCAGCCCATCGTGGCCGTCGCTGTTGAACGGATCAAGGGCCACATCGCACAGAATACCGATGTCCGGGTGGGCGGCCTTGACGGCGCGAACGGCTCGGCATACCAGGTTTTCGGGATTGACCGCCTCAAGACAGTCGGAGGACTTGAGGGCTGCATCGACATAGGGAAACACCGCGACCGCAGGGATGCCAAGGTCCTTGGCTTCGCCGACGGCATCGCCGAGCCGGTCGATGGACAACCGCTCCACGTCGGGCATGGATGGCACTGGTTGGCGCTGGTTCTGGCCCTCGACGACAAAGACCGGCCAGATCAAATCGTCCGCCGACAGCCGATTCTCGGCCACCAGGCGCCGGTTCCAAGCGTCGCGGCGGTTGCGACGCATTCGTGTTCGGGGAAAAGCCCCGAGTCCGATCGATCCCGTGCGTTCCAAAGTCTTGAACTCGCCTTTAGAGGACGTCGCCTTGACCCTATATTGCCCCGCCGGGGCGGGCGCCGCAACCTCGCTACCCCCTGACGAAGGCGGGGCAGTTGGTGTAGGATTCCATTTCGGGCCGCACATACTGGCCGTAAGGGGACGCCGGTCATGAACGACAAGGGTGCGCATATGCAAGAGGTGTTGTTCGAGATGCGCCGGATCGGCAATTCAGTGCGCGTCAATGCCATCGATCCCGTAACTAATATCGAGGTGACAATCATCGGCGACCCCAGGTACGGCGAGGAGGCCCTGAAACGTACCGCCATGCGTAAACTGACTTACGTCATCGCAAAACGCCGCGAGCAAGGATAGTCACCAAGACCCGCGCCCGCTCACCGGTAGCGCGCGTTTATTCTTGACAGGTCAAGGGGCTCGGGTAGGGTCCGTGGGGAACGTCCAAATGCCGTCCCGTCGTCAGAAACGGGAGGCGAGACAAGTATCAGGCGGCGAGGGCAGGGCTCTGAACCATCTGAAGAGTATAAGACCCGCCGCCGGAACCTCTGGCTTTCCGTTCTCGTGGCGTCTTCGCCTTTCCTGAGCGCGGACGCGATCCATGGAATACTTTACCCAACAACTCATCAACGGTCTCACCCTCGGCGCTATCTACGGCATGATCGCCATCGGCTACACCATGGTCTATGGCATTATCGGCATGATCAATTTCGCCCACGGCGAGATTTTCATGATCGGTGCCTTCATTTCCATCATCGCCTTCCTGTTGCTCGGAACGCTCGGCGTTACCTGGGTGCCCCTGGCGCTGCTCATTGTCCTTCTGGTCGCCATGGTGCTGACGCCGATCTATGG
Organism: Rhodospirillales bacterium; assembly: GCA_030754885.1. GTDB lineage: Bacteria > Pseudomonadota > Alphaproteobacteria > Rhodospirillales > JASLLZ01 > JASLLZ01. The sequence continues at coordinate 44,931 of JASLZL010000003.1, forward strand.
CTGGGCGTTGGAACGTGTCGCCTATCGTCCGCTTCGGGGATCGCCCCGACTGGCCGCCCTGATTACCGCCATCGGCATGTCGATTTTTCTGCAAAACTACGTGCAACTGCTACAAGGGGCGCGGGTCAAGCCCTTGCAGCCGGTGATCAGCGGCGGCTTCGAGTTCATGCGCACGGAAAACTTCTCCGTCGTGCTGAGCTATCTGCAAATTCTGATCATCGTGTTGACCGTCATCCTCATGGCGGTCTTCACCTTGCTCATCAACCGCACTTCCATGGGTCGTGCGCAGCGGGCCTGCGAACAGGACCTGGGCATGGCCTCGCTGGTCGGCGTCAACGTCGACCGCACCATCTCTTTTACGTTCGTGGTCGGTGCCACCTTGGCCTCTTTCGCCGGCTTGGTCTTCCTTCTCAACTATGGGGTTATCGACTTCTACATCGGCTTTCTGGCCGGCATTAAGGCCTTTACCGCGGCGGTTCTGGGCGGCATCGGCTCTCTGCCGGGAGCCATGCTGGGCGGAATTCTCATCGGCTTGATCGAGGCCTTCTGGTCGGCCTATTTCACCGTCGAATACAAAGACGTGGCTGCCTATTCCATTCTCGTCTTGGTGCTAATCTTCCGACCCACCGGCCTCCTGGGCAAGCCCGATATCGAGAAAGTCTGAGCCCATGGCCGGCGAAACCTCAGCGGACCACACCCCCATCGACGCCCAGGAACTGTTCAAGGAAGCGGGGGCGACGGCGCTAGTCGTTTTCGCCCTGTGCTTCAGCTTGGTCGGTTTCAAGACCGAAGATGTGCCCGGCGGGCTGGATATCATTACCCGTTTCGACGACGTCCTGGTGGCGACCGCTTTGGCCTTCATCGGCCGCGCCGCCCTGGTCTTGCTGCGCCAGGGATACCCGCTCCCGGTCCTGGCAACGGCCCTGCCCGTCACCATCCTTCTGATCGTCCTGCATTTCTCGGATGCCGTGTTTAGCACCGACACCGCCGCCGTGCTTAAACGATTCCTGCCCTTCGGCGCCCCCGTCATTGATTGGCTCGTCACCATTCTCGCCGCCGTGTTCGCCATCCGCGCCGCGATTGCTCGCCAACGCGCCGGCTCGACGATGACCACCGAGGAACGCGAGAAGGCGATGGACCGTATCGGCGCCCGCGTGCAACGGGCGGCGCGCATTCTCGGCCCTTTGATTCTTGGCTTTGCCATCATCCTGCCCTTCTTGCCCATGGCCGACCGGCGAATCCTCGACATCGCCATCCTAGTCGTCACTTACATCATGCTCGGCTGGGGTTTGAACATTGTGGTCGGGTTGGCGGGGCTTCTCGACCTCGGCTACGTGGCGTTCTATGCCGTCGGTGCATACAGCTATGCACTTTTGGCCCAACACTACGACTTGGGGTTCTGGGTCTGCCTGCCTTTTGCCGGGCTGATGGCGGCCACGGCCGGGATCATCCTGGGCTTCCCGGTGTTGCGCCTAAGGGGCGATTATCTAGCCATCGTGACCCTCGGCTTCGGCGAGATGATCCGCATCATTCTCCTCAACTGGTACGAATTCACCAAAGGACCCGACGGCCTCTCCGGCATCCCCAGGCCGACCTTTTTCGGCCTGCCGTTCACGCGCAGTCCGCCGGAAGGGGTGGAGACGTTCCACAGCTTTTTTAATCTCGCCTATTCGCCCACTGATCGCATCATCTTCCTTTACTATGTGATCTTGGTGATGGCGCTGGCGACCAACCTGTTCACGCTGCGCATCCGCAAGTTGCCGGTCGGAAGGGCCTGGGAGGCCCTGCGCGAGGACGAGATCGCATGCCGATCGCTCGGCATTAACCCGCGCAACACCAAGCTCACCGCTTTCTCCATTGGCGCCATGTTCGGCGGCTTCGGGGGGTCGTTCTTCGCCACCCGCCAGGGCTTCATCAGCCCCGAGAGCTTCACCTTCATCGAATCGGCGGTGATCCTTGCCATCGTCGTCCTAGGCGGTATGGGCAGCCAAATCGGCGTCGTCTTCGCTGCCATCCTGCTCATCGGCCTGCCCGAGATATTCCGCGAATTGCACCAGTACCGCATGCTGGCCTTCGGCGCCGCAATGGTGCTGATCATGGTCTGGCGGCCGCAGGGGCTGCTTGCCCACCGCGAGCCCACCCTCCACCTGCCTGAACGGCCGCCAGACGCGCCCCGGGTGGCGGGAGCCGCGAAATGAGCGCCGGCACGCCGCTTTTGGGTGTCGAGCACCTGACCATGCGCTTCGGTGGCCTGCTGGCTATCGACGACGTCTCCTTTGAGGCTGCCGACAAGAAGATTACCGCCATCATCGGTCCCAACGGTGCCGGCAAGACCACGGTCTTCAACTGCCTCACCGGGTTCTATCAGCCCACCATCGGGCGGCTGACCCTGCATCACCCGAAAGGCGACTTCCTGCTCGAAAGGATCGAAGGCTACCGCATCGCCAAGGACGCGGGCGTCGCGCGCACTTTCCAAAATATCCGCCTGTTTCCACGCATGACGGTCCTGGAGAACCTGGTCCTCGCCCAGCACAACGTTTTGATGCGCGCCTCCCGTTACACCTTCGCCGGGCTGCTCGGTATGAAGGTATACCGGGATGCCGAGGCCAAGGCGGTCGAACTGGCGCGCTACTGGCTCGACAAGGTGGCCCTGACCGAGCAGGCGGACTGGGAGGCGGGAAACCTGCCTTATGGCGACCAGCGGCGGCTCGAAATCGCACGCGCCATGTGCATCGAACCCACCATCCTTTGCCTGGATGAGCCGGCGGCCGGCCTGAATCCGCGGGAATCGGCGGTGCTGAACGAACTCCTCCTCTTCATCCGCGACGAACACGAGATCGGCCTGTTACTCGTCGAGCACGACATGAGTGTCGTGATGGGCATTTCGGATCACATCGTCGTCCTCGACTACGGCCGCAAGATCGCGGACGGCACGCCCGATGAGGTGCGCCGCGACCCCGCCGTCATCCGCGCCTATCTGGGCGAGGAAGACGACGAGGAATTGCCGCCTGAGGTCGCGCGCGACCTGGACGAGCTGCGGTAGGCGAGGGATTGATGCTGAGCATCTCGGGTGTCCATACCTTCTACGGCAAGATCGAGGCCCTGCGCGGCGTCGATCTGGAAGTGGGCGAGGGCGAGATTGTCACCCTGATCGGAGCCAACGGGGCCGGCAAGTCGACGCTCCTGATGACGGTCTGCGGCAATCCGCGCGCGGCGCGCGGGCGTATTGTCTTCGACGGCACGCCGATCACCGGTCTTCCCACCCACGAGATCATCCGCATGGGTTTGTCCCAAGCGCCCGAGGGACGGCGCATCTTTCCCCACATGACGGTGCTAGAGAACCTGCAGATGGGCGCCACCATCAGCGACCCGCAGTACCTGGACGACGATCTGGAGCGGGTCTACGGCCTCTTTCCCATCCTCAAGGAACGCCAGGACCAGCGTGGCGGAACGCTTTCGGGCGGCGAGCAGCAGATGCTGGCCATCGCCCGGGCACTGATGAGCCGGCCCCGGCTCCTGCTGCTGGACGAACCATCCCTCGGCCTCGCACCCATCCTGGTCAAGCAGATCTTCGCCGTCATCAAGGAGATCAACGAGCGCGAAAAGGTCACCGTGTTTCTGGTCGAACAGAACGCTTTTCACGCGCTCAGGCTGGCCCACCGAGGCTACGTCATGGCCAACGGGCGCATCCTGATGACAGGAAGCGGTGCTGAGTTGCTGGCCAACGAAGAGATCCGCGCCGCCTATCTGGAAGGGGGAAAGCAAAAGCAATGATCGGGGTTCTGGGCACCACGCTGGAAGTCTTTATCGGCCTCACGCTCGTCATCATGGGCTTCACCGCCTACATGACGGGCATGGGCCTGGCCAATACCTGGCGTCCGATCTGGCAGCCGGTGTTCTATTCGGCCCTTCTCGGTTTCGCCGATCGCTTCCTGGTCTTCGCACTCTTCGACGGCGAACTCCTGTCGCTTTCGGGTTATCTCATCGACAGCGCGGCGCTTATCGCCATCTCGCTCTTTTCCTATCGCTCCAGCCAGGCGCGCCGCATGGTCAGCCAGTATCCATGGCTTTACGACCGCGCCGGGTTGTTCGGCTGGCGCGAGAAGGGGTGAGACGCGCGGCGGCGTTCCATGCGCGCCGTCCCAAGTTAAGGTTTTGCGGCGCTGGCTTGACGTGATAATTTAGGACCAATCAGCCGTCGATAATTGGCGGTCATGATTTTGGGAGTGGGACTTCAACAGTGCGGTTGACCCAAAGGGGTGCCGCCTACCTAGGGAGGTCAAAACCTCATGCGAAATGTTCAAAAAGTACTCGTGGCCGCGGCCGTATTGGCGGCGGCAAGCTTTACCCCGGCCGTGGCCGAAATCAAGATATCCACGGCGGGGCCGATGACCGGCCAATACGCCTCTTTTGGCGAGCAGATGAAGCGCGGCGCTGAAATGGCGGTGGCCGATCTGAATGCCAAGGGCGGCGTTCTGGGACAAAAGCTCTCGTTGCAGATTGGCGACGACGCCTGCGATCCCAAGCAGGCGGTGGCGGTGGCGAACAAGTTCGTCAGCGACGGCGTCGTCTTCGTCGCCGGCCATTTCTGCTCGGGCTCGTCGATCCCGGCTTCGACGGTCTATACCGAGGAAGGCATCTTGCAAATCTCGCCCGCCTCGACCAATCCTAAGCTGACCGACGAAGGGGGCGACAACGTCTTCCGCACCTGCGGGCGCGACGACCAGCAGGGCATCGTTGCCGGCAATTTCCTGGCTGACAAGTTCGGCAGCAAGAAGATCGCGGTCCTCCACGACAAGACCGCTTACGGCAAGGGCCTCGCCGACGAAACCAAGAAGCAGCTCAACAACCGCGGCATCAAGGAGGCCATGTACGAGGCCTTTACCGCCGGCGAGAAGGACTATTCAGCGCTCGTCAGTAAGATGAAAGCTGCCGGTATTGGCGTCTTCTATCTTGGTGGCTATCACACCGAGGCTGGCCTCATGATCCGCCAGGCTCGCGAACAGGCATATGGCGTGCAGCTCGTCTCGGGCGACGCCTTGGTCACCGACGAGTATTGGAAGATCACCGGCAAGTCGGGCGAGGGGACCTTAATGACCTTCAGCCCAGATCCCCGCAAGAATGCGGTGGCCAAGCCGGTCGTCGATAAGTTCCGCAAGGGTGGTTATGAGCCAGAGGGCTATACGCTCTATACCTATGGCGCCATCCAGGCTTGGGCCCAGGCAGTTGCCAAGGCTGGATCGACGGATACCAATAAGGTGATTGCGTCACTCAGGTCCAATAAGTTCGAAACCGTGCTCGGCAACATTGGCTTCGATAAGACAGGCGATGTCACGGCGCCCGGCTACGTTTGGTATGAGTGGAAGGGCGGAACCTACGATTACTTGAAATAGGCTGTTCTAGCCGCTTCAAAGAAATGGCCCGGCGGCCTGAGGTCGCCGGGTTTTTTCGTGCCCGCCGCCAATTTAATACGAAGACCGCCGGTTTTAACGCTTGGCCTTGCGCGGGCCGCGCTTGCGGCCGAGGCCGATTTTCTTGGCAAATTCAGAGCGTTGCTTGGCATAGTTAGGCGCCACCATGGGGTAGTCCGGCCCCAGCTTCCACTTGGCCCTGTATTCTTCGGGCGTCAGATTGTAGGCGGTGCGCAAGTGCCGCTTCAGCATCTTCAACTTCTTGCCGTCTTCGAGGCAAATGATGAAGTCAGGCGTGATCGAACGGCGGATGGGAACCTTCGGCTTAAGCGCTACGCCGCTAACCTCGTGGGAGACCGACTGAACATGCCTTAAGGAATCGATGATGGTTTTGATGACCTCGGGTATTTGGGGCGCGCCCACTTGATTCCGGCTCACATAGGCGGCGACAATGTCCACTGCCATGCGCAAGATGTCCTCGCGGGCAATGCTTTCATTGGTATTTTCGGTCATCGGCGAAGCCCATGCTCTATAGATATAATGGTTGGATATTTATTACAGCACGCACTCAGGCTGTCAATTCAAAAAAGTATTTCCATAAACACATGGAGTCTTGTGGAATACATCCAGACACAATTGTAATAGTGACATAAGCTGTTTGTATTTCTAGACATCGGATATCCTTACCCGACATTCCCCAGATGACATCCAACTTCGTGGAAATCGCACCACGGCCCCATCTCCAAGGGAACTGCATCCCCTTTGCAGCCATCCGATGGCATGATTTTGGTAATCGGCCCGCGATTGGAAGGCCATTTGGTCGTTTCTCTTGCCATCCAGACACACCTCTCGTGTCGCAATCTCCTTGCCGTCGATTCCCTCGGCCTAC
>JASLZL010000004.1 GCA_030754885.1 Rhodospirillales bacterium
GCCGCAAAGGCTTGATGCCGTACGGGCCGTCGTGCCCGCAACAAAATGCTCAATCAGACGATCCTGTGTGTACCTGCTGAGACGGCTCTTCCGCATAGCTCCCATGATAACCCCCAAAATGGGTTATCTGGGACAGCCCCAAAATTATTCTTCGCGTCATCAAAGGCGCTTGGCCGCCTGTATGGTGGTTTCCAAGCGGTTGAGGAATTCAGAGCGGTCGGACTTATTGAACGGCCTTGGGCCGCCGGTGATCTCGCCCTGATCGCGCAGGCTTTGCATCAATTCGCGGTTGGCCAGTGCCATGCCGATACCGTTTTCCGTGAATGGATCGCCGTTCGGCTTGATGGCTAGGGCACCCCGTTCCAGGCAGCGGGCGGCCAACGGGATGTCGTTGGTGATGCAGATGTCGGCTTTTTGAACGTGGCTGGCGATCCAATCATCTGCCGCGTCGGCGCCCTGGGCGACGATGACCAGTTCGACCATGGGATCGTGGCGCGGCCGGATGCCGCCATCGCTGACCAGATAGGTTTGCAGGCCGTGACGGGCCGCGACGCGGATGGTTTCGTCCTTGACCGGACAGGCGTCCGCATCGACGTAAATATCGACCATGTTGCTAAGTTACGGCACCGGCCCGCTCCTCCACCCGACCACCCAATGCCAATTTAAGCTGTGGGTGGTCGGGTGGAGGAGCGGGCCGGTGCCGGTTCTCTATCAACACAAAATACTCAAACAGCGGCCAGGGCGACATCAAGCTCGGCGATCAGGTCGTCTAAATCCTCGACACCGACCGACAGCCTGACCAGGCTGTCGCTGATGCCCAGTTCGGCGCGCCGGGGCGCCGGGATCGAGGCGTGGGTCATGATCGCCGGATGCTCGATCAGGCTTTCGACGCCGCCCAGGCTGTCGGCCAGGGCAAACAGCCGGCAGCCGTCGAGGAAACGCTTGGTCTCGTCCAAGCCGCCTTTGAGGATGGCCGTCACCATGCCACCGAAGCCGTCCATCTGGCGCTTGGCAAGGGCGTGCTGGGGATGGCTGGCCAGACCCGGGTAAAGCACCCGTTCGACCTTGGGGTGGCCCTCCAAATACTCGGCCACCGCCTGGGCGTTGGCCGAGTGACGGTCCATGCGCAAGGCCAGGGTCTTGAGACCGCGCAGCGCCAGGAAGCTGTCGAACGGGCCGGCCACAGAGCCCACCGCATTGTGAAGAAACTTCAGGCGCTCGGCGACATCGCCGTCTTCGCGCACCACGGCCATGCCGCCGAGCATGTCGGAATGGCCGTTGAGGTACTTGGTCACCGAATGGACGACGATGTCGAAACCGTGCTCCAAGGGCCGCTGCGACCACGGCGAGGCGAAGGTGTTGTCGCACACCGCCAGGATACCGCGCGACCGAGCGAGGCCGGCGAGGGCCGCCAGATCGGCCAGCTTGAGCAAGGGGTTGGTTGGCGTCTCGACCCAGATCATCTTGGTCTGGGGCCCGATCGCCGCTTCGGCGGCCTCGGTCCGGCTAAGATCGGCGAACGAGAATTCGAGCCCCGCCGAGCGCCGGCGCACCGCCTCGAACAAGCGATAGGTGCCGCCGTAAAGGTCATCCATGGCAAGGACCTGATCGCCCGCGTCCAAAAGCTCAAGCACCGTTCCGATGGCGGCCAGGCCGGACGCGAAGGCAAAGCCCGCGTGGCCGCCCTCAAGATCGGCGACGCATGTCTCGAAGGCCAGGCGCGTCGGGTTGGTGGCGCGGCTGTAATTAAAGCCCTTGTGAACGCCCGGGCTTTCCTGAACATAGGTCGAGGTGGCGTAAATCGGCGTCATGATGGCGCCGGTCGTCGGGTCCGGCGCCTGGCCGGCATGAATGGCGCGGGTCGCAAAACCCGCCCGGTTGCGCTTGCGGCTCATTGGTCAGAGTCCTCCATGGGCGGCGACGCGGAACGGTTCCGTGAACTGGCCATGTAATGGAGAGGCCTCACAACTGCTCACTCGACAACTTAGCATAGGGTGTTTGGGGCGGTGACAAATTAGTCCGCGGAAACGACGGTATCTGGTAGGCTCTACTAACAAAGCAGTTCTGAAATGATGGAATTATTCCATATGCTTATTTTACCGAAGCTGTAACGGGGCTAAGTCATTGATAAGAGAGTCATATTTGAATCTCACATAACCCATTGAATCGTTTGAATGAATCATGTTTTTAAATTGACCAGACAACTCCGAAAATGCTAAATGTATAACTACATGTAGTATGTTGGAGGGCGATATGCCGTTAATACATTATCGGAATTTTACACTGCGGAAAAAATGACATCATCATTTGTTGTTTTCCGACGTGTCTGATGCCTTCTTTTCGCTATGAAGAATAAGTCCCCGTAGACGTTGATTTCCGTCCGCTTTGGGGCGCTTGGCGAATCATCTTGGGGGCTGACAATTAGGTCTGCTTCTGACCCGAAACAGACGTTGCGGTACCCGGAATACTCAGCGCCGACGAGAGAGGCGCCCCGGGACCGTCTGCCTAGTCCTCTCGCGCCGTCGTCGAGATCAGGATCGGTGTTTTTAATTTTAGGAACCGATTGTCGCCTTGCCGGTTCAGCCGGCGGGATTTTCCCGCACTTTTCCATAACCGGGCTTGGGCCGTTTGCCGGCGGCAATGTCGGCCAGCAGCTTGTCGGCATCCTTATTTCCGTCCGCCTTGACCTTCTCCGCCCATTCCTTTGCCTTGGCATCGTTTTGCTTGATGCCCCAACCGGCGAAGTAAAGTTTGGCGAGCTCTAACTCGGCACCGACGTGACCCTTCTGCGCGGCCGCATGGAACCACTGAACGGCGAAGCCATAATCCCGGGAGAATTCCATAATGGCGTTGGGTGTACCGAATCTGGCCATTACCCGTTGGCCCTCGGCCTCGACGGCGTAGTCTCTTGCGACTTCGTACTGAGCTTCGACATGTCCGCCCTTGGCGGCTTCCTTTAGCCATTTAAACGACGCCGGCAGGTCCTTCCCGATGTCCTTGCCTTCACGATAGGCCATGGCAAGGTCGAACTGCGCTTGAGCATCGCCATTATTCGCCTTGGTCACCATCTCGCTATCGCCGCAAGCGACCAACAGAGCCGAAAGCCCAATCGCAATTAAAAGATGTTTCATCCTAAATCTCTCCGATCGGTTCCAATTCCATGGAAGGTACGGTTTATCCAAATCTAATGCTTTGAGGTGGATCAAGGTTTGGAGCGCCGCAAATCCTTCGTTCTTCGTTCGTCCATCAATGTCTCTTCTCGGCTATGAGTAGACGTTCTGAAGACCGTTGATTTCAGTCCATTTTACCCCTCAAGGCAGACGTAACCGAAGGGTGCGATCAATGTCAATTGATGTTCTAACACAGAAGCTCCACTTCTTGCGCCAGCTGACGGGCGGGCGGGCGCCGCTGCCCCTCTTTTAATCGGGGTTGCTCTCAGGCTGTATCGGTTACTGGCAGTCAGCCAGCCATGAGCTTGGCGAGGATGTAAGCGATCAGGAAGATCCCCGTCACTCCGATCATCCAAAAACAGATCTGATTATTGAACGTCATGATGTTCGCTCCTACTCCTTCACCGCGTCCCGGCCGGCAATCATCGCCTTGAGCTGCGAAATTACAGCGTGCCCTGTGGTAATCAGGTAGAAATGGGCAACATTCCATGATCCTAGGAGTCCCCGAATAGTCAGTACAATGAAGATTCGCAATAGCATGCGTTTTTTTCACAGGAAGCATGGGGGAAACACCATAGATTGCCGAGGGTAACCTGATGTTCTGGGCTTTCGCCACAACCTTCGTTGGGCGCAAGATTTCGCTCCCCGATTGTGATTTCGGGCCGCGCACCAGGCACTGGGACCTCGTTGACATCAATGCCTATGCCAAGAAAAAGAAGGGTTGCGACAGCGCCCGACTATCAGGACAGGGCCATCCCGTTCCTAAACGCTTCAGGGCACAATTTGGGCACACTGACAACCGGCACTGAGATAGAAAATCTTGTAAGTGCTTGAAAAAATGGAGCGGGCGATGGGATTCGAACCCACGACTTCAACCTTGGCAAGGTTGCGCTCTACCCCTGAGCTACGCCCGCATGCCGCACCGAACGGCGGCGCGGTGGCGATCATAAGCCCTGGCCAACCGTTTGCAAGGAATTCCAGGCATCCCCTTATCGCCCTTGGGTCTTGAGGCGGCGGGGACGGTCGGGTTAAGTTCGCGTCCATGCCCGCCACGCCTGAAAATCTGTTTGCCCGCTTCGCCGAACTGGGTGTCGAGACAACGACCCAGCACCACCCACCCGTCTTCACAGTCGCCGAAAGCCAGGCCCTGCGCGGCGACATACCCGGCGCCCACTGCAAGAGCCTTTTCCTCAAGGACAAGAAGGGGGTTTTGTGGCTGGTGGTGGCGCTTGAGGACCGGGCCATCGACATGAAGGAGCTGCGCCGGCAAATCGGCGCCGCCACGCTGTCGTTCGGCAAGGCGGATTTGCTGGGCGAGGTCCTGGGCGTCACACCCGGCGCGGTCACGCCTTTCGGCCTGATCAATGATCAAGAGGGTCGGGTCACCGTGGTTCTGGACGCTGACATGATGGACCAGGAACGGCTCAACTATCATCCCCTGACCAACGAGGCGACGACGACCATCACACCCGAGGGCCTGCTTGCCTTCATCGCTTCGACCGGCCGCGAGGCGCGCATCGTGGCGCTGTAATCAGGTTGGGCCTTGCGGCGCCAGTCCTGCGCGTCCATCTTTATTAAAATCACTAAGTTCAGGAAACGGTACGACAAACATGGCAATCATCATCAATCCGGACGGAACGCCGAGCGCCGGCGAAAACGGGCAGGAGGCCGGCGGCGCCGTCACGCCATCGGAATCGATCAAGGAAAGCGACACGGCCCACTTCATGGCCGACGTCATCGAGGCCTCGAACGAAGTGCCGGTGATCGTCGATTTCTGGGCGCCGTGGTGCGGGCCGTGCAAAACGCTTGGACCGATGATCGAAAAGATGGTGCGCCAGGCCGGCGGGCTGGTCCGCCTGGTCAAGATCAACATCGACGATAACCAGGACCTGGCGGCGCAGATGCGCATCCAGTCGATCCCCGCCGTTTACGCCTTCAAAAAAGGCCAGCCCGTCGACGGTTTTGTCGGGGCGCAGCCCGAAACCCAGATCCGAAGCTTCATCGACCGCCTGCTGGCCGGCGCCAAGCCGCCCTTGGATCAAGCCCTGGAGGCCGCCCAGGCGGCCCTCGATAGCGGCGATCACGCGGCCGCCCAGGCGCTTTATTTGGAAGTCATGACCCAGGAGCCTGATCACGCCCCAGCCGTCGCCGGCCTGTTGCGTGCCATCATGGCCGGGGGCGACATGGCCGGGGCGCGGGAATTGGTGTCGGGCCTGACCGACGAGATGACAGCCGACAGCGCGGTGGCGGCGGCGATCACGGCCCTTGAGTTGGCCGAACAAGGCGATGCCGCGCCACCCGATACCCAGGCCTTGCGGGATCGTCTGGCGGCCGACGAAAACGACCATCAAGCGCGCCTTGACCTGGCCATCGCCCTGTACGGCGCCGATCAGGTCGAGGACGCCGTCGAGTCCCTTTTGGAACTGGTGCGCCGCGCCAACGATTGGAACGATGGGGCGGGCCGAATGCAACTGATCAAGATCTTCGACGCCCTTGGCGCGACCCATGAACTCACCCTTTCGGGCCGCCGCAGGCTGTCGTCGATCCTCTTTTCATGAGCGGTTCCGTCATCACTTTCGCCGAGGAACCGCCCGAGGCTCTGCCGATCTTTCCTTTGCCCGGCGTTCTTCTGCTGCCGCGCGGACGCCTGCCTTTAGTCTTGTTCGAACCGCGCTATCTGAACATGGCCCTTGATGCGCTCGGCAACCGGCGCATCATTGGCATGGTGCAGACCAAGGGTGCGGAGCCGCATCCGGTGGCGGACGACGCCCCAGTCTACGACATTGGTTGCGCCGGGCGCATCACCCAGTTTTCTGAAACAGACGATGGCCGCTTGCTCATCACCCTTACCGGTGTCAGCCGGTTCCGCATTGTCGACGAAGTGGAAACCGTGGGCGGATACCGCCGCGTCAAGGCGGACTTCGGCGCCTTCACAGGTGATAAGGAAGAGGGCAACGGCATACGTGTCGACCGCCCCCGCTTGATCGATGCCCTTCGAACCTATTTCCGCGTCAAGGAGCTGGAAGCCGACTGGGAGGCCATAGAAAAGACCGACGACGAAGCACTGGTCACCTCGCTGGCCATGATCTGTCCCCTGGCGGGGGAAGAAAAACAGGCCTTGTTGGAAACCAACGGCGTCGAAGCCAGGGCCGAGCTTTTGACGGGGCTTATCGAGATGGCGGCCCTGGAGGGGGACGAGGCGGCCACCGACGCTCGCCATTGACGGGCCCGAACGGCGGTTGTTAGCATTGTTTAGCGAATGAGGTTATTCCATGCCGGACAGCGAGATTGACCCCAAGCTTCTTGAAATCCTGGTCTGCCCCTTGACCAAGGGGCCGTTGCGTTTCGACCGCCAGGCCCAGGAATTGATTAGTGACCAGGCCGGGCTTGCCTACCCTATTCGCGACGGCATTCCGATTATGTTGGTCGATGAAGCCCGGTCGCTGGACGAGGCATCGGAAGGATGAACGGTGCCCCCGGCGCCCGCGTCAAGCCGACCGAGATACGACTTAAGCGGGACGAAAAAGTCCTGGAAATCGACTTCGAGGACGGCCAGGCCTTTAGCCTTCGGGCCGAGCTATTGCGCGTCGAAAGCCCGTCGGCGGAGGTTCGCGGCCACGGCCCGGGCCAAAAGAAGACCGTTACCGGACGCCGCCATGTCGGCATCATGAAAATCGAGACGGTGGGCAACTACGCCATCCGCATCGTCTTCGACGACCTGCACGAAACGGGTATTTACTCGTGGACCGGACTCTACGACCTGGGCCAACGCCAGGACGAAATCTGGCGTGCCTATCTGGACGAACTGGAAACCCAGGGCCTTAGCCGCGACCCGTAAGGTATCTACAGCGCCTCGCCCTGCATCAAGCGGGGCAGTTCGCCCAGCACCCCCATGGCGTGACGCATCAGCACCTTTTTCACCGGCGGCGTCTTCTCGACCGCGGCCAGGCCCAGGTCGCGGGCCAGGCGGAGCGCCGGTACATTGTTGGAAAAGAGCCGGTTGAGACCGTCGGTGACGGCGATCATCACCAAGCTGTCAAAGCGTCGCCAGCGCCGGTATCCCTCAAGCACCGTCCCGGAACCGATGTCCAGCCCTAAGCGCCGGGCGTCGACCACCACCTCGGCCAGGGCGGCGGCATCCCTGACGCCCAAGTTAAGCCCCTGGCCGGCGATCGGGTGAATGGCCTGGGCGGCGTCGCCGGCCAGCGCCAGGCGCCGGGCTGTGATGGTGGAGGCGAACTGGGCCGACAAGGGATAGGACCAGCGCGGCCCAACCACTTTCAAGGTGCCCAGAAAATCGCCAAAGCGGCGGCCAAGCTCAGCCGCAAATTCTGCCGCGCCCAGGGCCATGATGGCGGGTGCCAGATCGGCGCGTTCGGTCCACACAAGGGACGAACGATCGCCGGTCAAAGGAAGGATGGCGAACGGCCCGGCGGGCAGGAAGCGTTCGATGGCGACGTTGCCGTGGGGCCTCTCGTGGGCCACCGTGCAAACGATGGCGGTCTGGCCATAGGACCACCGGGTGACGCGGATTTTGGCGCCGCTCCGCGTCTGCGAGCCGCGTCCGTCGGCGCCGATGACGAGGGCGGCGCGCACCCGGCGTCCATCGGCGAGGCGCGCCTCGGCACCACCGGGCGAGCGGTCCAGGCCCGCGACCGCCGCCGGGGCCAAATTGTGCACGTTCTCCAGCGCCGCCAGGCGCAAGGCCAGGGCGCGGCGAATATCGCGGTTCTCGATCATGTAGCCGAAGGGCTGATCGCCGACGGCGCCATGGTCGTAATGAAGCGATAGAGGCGACGAGCCGTCGGCCACCCGGATGTCGAGGATCGGCGCCGCCCGGGGTTCCAATTCCCCCCACAGGCCGACGCCCCGAAGCAAGCGCTGGGAAGCCAGCGCAATGGCTGACGCGCGGCCGTCGAAGGCGGCCTCAAGGGCGGTTTGGGGATCTTCGCGATCGACCACGACGACGTCCATGCCGGCACCGCCCAAGGCGCAAGCCAGCGTGCCGCCGACCAGTCCGCCGCCGACGATCAGGACATCGGCGTCAAGGGTCGCGGCCGGGCGTGTTCTAGCAGTCATGGGACATACATCTGGCGCTAAAGGCCGGCCGAGTCCAGTCCCAACGTGACCAACCGCGTGGCGGTGCCCGGCCCGAAGCGGCCTCACACCGTATCGCCTAATAATTGGGCACGTTAGAAGATTTGCCTAATTATTAGACGATTAGGCCTTGAAGCGAATTAAACCCCAGCCTAGGAAAATGGAGATAGTCCACTGAAATGCATTGAATAATTAGCACTTTCGGCTGACTGGCACGTTTCTTGTAATTGCCATTGGTTATGGCGTCCCGGTTGGGGCCAAGGAGGAGGTTTCTGGCATGCGTGGAGGCAAAATCTTTTTGTTGGCTCTTGGCCTGGCCCTGGGCGGCGCCGGCAAGGCCTTGGCCCAAGAAGCGGCCCTGGATTCCGGCGACACCGCCTGGATGCTCACCTCTACAGCGCTGGTCTTGATGATGACCATTCCGGGCCTGGCAATTTTTTACGCCGGCATGGTGCGCAAGAAGAACGTGCTCGCCACCGCCATGCAGAGCTTCGCCGCCGCCTGCCTGATGTCGGTGCTGTGGATGGTCGCGGGTTATTCAATCGCCTTTTCCGACGGCGGGGGGCTCAATCCTTTCGTCGGCGGCCTGGACAGGGCCTTTCTTGCCGGCATGGGAAAGGATTCGCTGGTCGGCACGATCCCTGAATCGGTCTTCATGACCTTCCAGATGACCTTCGCCATCATCACCCCGGCCCTCATTACCGGGGCCTTTGCCGACCGCATGAAGTTCTCCGCCATGCTGATTTTCCTCGGCGGCTGGATGGTTTTGGTCTATGCCCCGGTGACCCATTGGGTGTGGGGCGGCGGCTTTTTAGGCAGCGCCGGCATCCTCGATTTCGCCGGCGGCACGGTGGTCCACATCAACGCCGGGGTCGCCGGCCTGATGACCGCCATCGTGCTCGGCCGGCGGCGCGGTTACGGGACGCAGAACATGGCGCCCCACAACCTGGTGCTCAGCGTCGTCGGCGCGTCGCTTCTGTGGGTCGGCTGGTTCGGGTTCAATGCCGGTTCGGCGGGCGGCGCCAACGGGGCCGCCGGCATGGCCATGGCCGTCACCCAGGTCGCCGCGGCGGCCTCGGCGCTATCGTGGATGGCGGCCGAATGGGTGTTGCGCGGCAAGCCCAGCGTGCTCGGCATCATTTCGGGCGCCGTCGCCGGCCTGGTTGCCATCACCCCGGCATCGGGCTTCGTCGATCCCATGGGTGCCCTGATCATCGGCCTGGTCGCCGGTGCGGCTTGTTACTGGGGCGCCGGCGGGCTAAAGCGCATGATGGGCTATGACGATTCGCTCGACGCCTTCGGCGTGCACGGTGTCGGCGGCATCGTCGGCGCCATCCTGACCGGCGTCTTCGCTCTCGAGGCCATCGGCGGCACCAAGGGCCTGATGGAAGGCAATCCGGGACAAGTCGTTACTCAGATAGAGGGAATCTTGGCCACCGTCGTTTATTGCGCCATCGTATCGTTCGCCATTCTCAAGGGGCTGGACGCCACCATGGGCTTGCGTGTCGACGAAGAGACAGAGATTGTCGGTCTCGACATCAACCTGCACGGCGAAACCGTCCAATAGGGGCGGGGAGTGCCCGGGTTCGTTAACAATATCTAAACATTCGTATCCTAAAACCGTGGGATGGCGCGTTCCGAGCCTCTTACGGGCGCCGGCGCGGTCTTGCCGCGTGGCGCCGTCGAATTTCTCCGCCGCCGGGCCTGGGAGGCGACCGGGCTCGCCCTTTTGGCGACCGGCGCCGTCTTTGGTGCCGCGCTGAACACCTATACACCCGCCGATCCGTCGTTCAACAGCGCCACCGCCGCACCCGTGCACAACCTGTTCGGCGCCGCCGGAGCCCACGCCGCCGACCTAGCCCTACAAGCCTTTGGCCTGGCCGGCGGCTTGCCCGCCCTTTTGCTGGTCGTTTGGGGCTGGCGCATGATGAAAAAACGGGCCCCATCGGCGACCTGGCCGCGCGTTGTCTTGCTTTTCGTGGCCATGATCCTGCTGGCTCCCGCGATGGCGGCGCTTCCCTTACCCGAGTCCTGGCCCCTGGCTACCCGCATGGGCGGCGTCGTGGGGAACCTGATTTTGGAAAATGTCCTCGCCTTCGGCCGGGAAATGAGCGTCTTCGAAATTCAGCCGTGGTCGGTTGGCGCCGCGGGCGCCGTTCTCGGTATTACGGCCTTGATTACTGCGTTGGGCTTGTCGTGGTCCGATTGGAAGGGTGTGGGTGGTACCTTGGCCCATGCATTCATGATCGGCGGGCGCGTCTTCCACTTAGGCCGAGAGACAGCGGCCGGTGGCGTCGCCCAATTGTTTGAGAGGCGCGAGCCGACCTTGAGCGCCGACACCCCGTCCGACCCGCCCGGTCCGGCCAAGAAACGCGCCTTGGTGGCGCCCAGAAAATCGCGCGCCAAGGTAGGCCGCAAGGCCCAAGCGGCGCGCCAGGGAAATCTGGACCTCCAGCCCGGTGAATACCACTTGCCGTCCCTCGATCACCTTGATGCGGCGGACGAAGAGAAGGCATCCCGGGCGGTTAGCGCGGATTCCTTGGAACAAAACGCCCGGCTTTTGGAATCGGTGCTAGAGGACTTCGGCGTACGCGGCGAGGTTCTCAAGGTGCGGCCCGGTCCGGTGGTCACGCTCTACGAATTCGAACCGGCGCCGGGCACCAAGACGTCACGGGTGATCGGCCTGGCCGACGACATCGCACGCTCGATGAGCGCGGTCTCGGTGCGCATCGCGGTTATTCCGGGCCGCAACGTCATCGGGCTTGAGCTGCCCAACGCCCGGGTCGAGATCGTGCGCCTGCGCGAGCTTTTCTCGTCGCGCGACTTCGAACGCGCCACGGGCCAGCTCATGCTGGCTCTGGGCAAGGACATCGGCGGCACGCCGGTGATTGTCGATCTGGCCCGCATGCCGCACTTGTTGATCGCCGGCACCACCGGGTCGGGCAAGTCGGTGGCCCTCAACACGATGATTTTGGCGCTCCTCTACCAACTGACCCCCGATGATTGCAAGTTCATCATGATCGATCCCAAGATGTTGGAGCTGTCGGTCTACGAAGGCATTCCTCACCTTCTCAGTCCCGTCGTCACCGAACCCGGCAAGGCGGTAGTAGCGTTGAAATGGACGGTTCGCGAGATGGAGGAGCGCTACCGCACCATGTCTCACTTGGGCGTGCGCAATATCGCCGGTTACAACAAGCGCCTGGCGGAGGCCCGGCGCAAGGGAGAGATCCTGACCCGACACGTCCAGACAGGCTTTGACGCCGAAACCGGCAAACCGATGTTCGAAGATCAGCCCCTGAGCATGGAACCTCTGCCCCTCATCGTCGTCGTCGTCGACGAGATGGCCGATCTCATGTTAGTCGCGGGTAAGGACATCGAGGCGGCGGTGCAGCGCCTGTCCCAAATGGCACGCGCCGCCGGCATCCATCTGATCATGGCTACCCAGCGGCCGTCGGTCGATGTCATCACGGGCACGATCAAGGCCAATTTCCCGACCCGCATCAGTTTTCAGGTTACGTCCAAGGTGGACAGCCGGACCATCCTTGGCGAACAAGGCGCGGAACAGTTGCTGGGACAAGGCGACATGCTTTATATGGTCGGCGGTGGACGCATTACCCGCGTCCACGGTCCGTTCGTCTCGGACCAGGAAGTGGAGAACGTGGTGACATTCCTGAAAAGCCATGGCGAGCCCGATTACGTCGAAGCCGTGACCATCGAAGACGACACCGGCGTCCCGGCCCTGTCCGGCGGCGGCCAGCCGGGCGACGAGCTTTACGACGAGGCCGTGGCCCTGGTCGCCCGCGAAGGCAAGGCCTCGACCAGCTTTATCCAGCGCCACCTGCAAATCGGCTATAACCGAGCGGCGCGCATCATCGAGCACATGGAAACCGACGGCGTGGTCAGCCAGGCCAACCGGGTCGGGCGGCGCGAGGTTCTGATCGGCAATGGTGGCGACCATGCGGTTTGACCGGTGTCCGGCCCCAAGCACCTTTTGACGGCGTTCGTCCGTCGCCATTTCGTCGCCGGCCTCGTCGTAGCGGCCGCCGCCCTGGTCGATGCCGCCGCCGCGGCGCCGCCGGATACTCTTTTGAGCGCCGTCGACCGCCAAGACATCGCGCGTATCGAAACCTATTTCAACGCCATCGAGACCATGCGATCGCGGTTCCTGCAAGTGACCTCGACGGGCGCCTATTCGGAAGGAACATTTTCGTTGTGGCGGCCGGGCCGGATGCGCATCGAATACGATCCTCCCGTCCCAATCCTCATCGTCGCCACCGGACGCTCCTTGGTCTACCACGACAAGAAGCTGATGCAGGTGAGCTATCTTGGCATCGACAGCAGCCCGGCGGGGCTTCTGCTGGCCGAGCGGGTGTCGCTTTCCGATACCGTCACCGTCACCCGCTTCGAGCGCGCGGCCCAAACGCTCCGCGTCACCGTGGTCAAGAAGGGCGACCCCGGGGAGGGGAGCCTCACCTTGATTTTCGGGGACCGGCCGTTGACCTTCAAGAAGTGGGTCATCGCCGACGCCCAGGGCGTGGAAACCACGGTCTCGCTTCTCGGCCCGCGCTTCGGCGCCCCCCTCGATCCCGAGCTGTTCCGCTTCGTCGATCCAACCCAATTCAAGACCGATGATTGATGCGCCGCATTAATCCGGCGCCCGCAATTATTAGTTGACGCCAAGGCCCTCTCCCACCACCTAACACTCAGTGGGCGGCGCGTGTCCCCAAGACCGAGCCGCCCCGGATGGTTCCCCTGCCATCCGCTGGCCCCGCCAAGGAGCCGGTGGCGCCCAGGTCCTTCCTCCCAGGGCCGGGCGCCACCATTTTTCTTTGACCGCGCCCCTCCCTCGATGCCAGAAAGGCGGCCCAACCTTATACCAAGGCCATGCCTCTTCGCATCTCGACTTGGAACGTGAATTCGATCCGCCGCCGCCTCGACGGCCTGGCCAGGCTGGTCCGCGCGGTCGGCCCCGACGTGATCTGTCTTCAGGAAACCAAGGTCATCGACGAGCTGTTTCCCCGCGGTGCAGTGGAAGATTTGGGCTATCCCCACATCCTGGCCCACGGCATGAAGGGCTACAACGGCGTCGCCATTCTGTCCCGCCTGCCCCTCGCCGATGGCGCCACCCGTTCGTGGTGCGGCAAGGACGATTGCCGCCATGTCTATGCAAGCGTAGCCGCCGACGGCATGGAGCCGGTCGAGCTGCACAACCTTTACATCCCGGCCGGAGGCGACGTCCCGAACGCCGCCACAAATCCCAAGTTCGCCCATAAGCTCGACTTCCTGACGGCCCTCGCCCGTTGGTGGCGGGTGCGCCACCGCACTCGGCCGCGCATGGTCGCCCTCGGCGACTTCAACGTAGCACCGCTGGAAACCGATGTGTGGTCGCACCAAAGGCTCAAGAGCGTGGTTACCCATACGCCGGTCGAGATCGACCACTTGGAGCGGGCGATGAAGGCCGGAAGATGGATCGACGCGGTGCGCCATTTCGTGCCGCCGTCGGCGCCGCTCTATACCTGGTGGAGCTACCGGACGCCCGATTGGCGGAACGCCGACAAGGGCCGCCGCCTCGACCACATCTGGGTAACGGCGGCCCTCGAGCCCGAGTTGACCGACGCCTCCGTGCTGCGCCATGCGCGCGGCTGGCAGCCGCCGTCGGACCACGTGCCGGTCACCGTGACCTTGGCGCGCTAAGGCGGGGGTGCGGGCTGGTGCCGAACCACGTTTAAGAGGTGCGGGCCGGTGCCGTATCACGCTTGGGTTAAGGCACCAGGCGGTAGCCGCCCGCTTCGGTGACCAGGATGCGGGCGTTGGACGGGTCGCGCTCGATCTTCTGGCGCAGGCGGTAGACGTGGGTTTCCAAGGTGTGGGTGGTGACCCCGGCGTTGTAGCCCCAGACCTCGTCGAGCAGCACATCGCGGCCGACGACGCGGTCCGACGTCCTGAACAGGTACTTGAGGATCGCCGCCTCCTTGTCGGTCAGGCGGACCTTCTTGTCGTTGTTCTCGTTGTCGAGCAAGAGCTTGTTGGCGGGCTGGAAGGTGTAGGGTCCGATGGTGAACACCGCGTCGTCGCTGCGTTCGTGCTGGCGGATGTGGGCGCGCAGGCGGGCCAGCAGGACGCCGATGCGGAACGGCTTGGTAACGTAATCGTTGGCGCCCGAATCTAGCCCTAGGATGGTGTCGGCCTCGGTCTTGGCGCCGGTCAGCATGATGATCGGCGAGGTAACGCCGCCCCGGCGCATCAGGCGGCACACCTCGCGCCCGTCGATGTCGGGCAGCCCGACGTCCAAGATGATGACGTCATAGTAATCCGACTTCGCCATCTCAAGCGCCTTGGTGCCGTTCTCGGCCGTGGCGGTCACGAATTCCTCGTGGAGCTGTAACTGTTCGCTCAGCATCTCGCGAAGCGGGTCGTCGTCGTCAACGATGAGAATACGTTTGCCGGTGGACATGTTCGCGCGCAAGCCTCCGTGTTAGGACATACCCTAAACTACGCCCGATGGGCGGCGCCGCAAAGGGTGGATTTCCCATTTGCCGGCGGCGCGCCGGTTGCTTTTACATTTGGCGCCCGGCGCGTTACCATGGACGCGACATTTGAACCTGTGATTCCAACGCCATGGCGCAACGCTTTCAAGTTCTTTCCATGCCCGCGTCGCGTGAGCCCGTCTCGCTGCTGGCGGTTGATCGCGCGGTTTCCGACCTGCGCCGCGGGCGCATGGTCGCGCTTCTTGGCGGTGGCGGTACCGCGGCCCTGGTTCAGGCCGCCGAGGCGGTCACGCCGCAAGGCCTGGACGAGCTCCAACGCCACAGCGGCACCGTTCCCGTCCTCGCCATCACGGCGCGGCGCGCCCGGGTTCTGGCGCTCGGGCCGGCGCCGGTCGGTCCGGGCACCGTGGTCACGGTGGCGGCCGAGGGCGGTTTTGAGGCCGAGGCCGTCCGCGATCTTGCCGATCCCCTGTCGTCTTTAGCCGCGCCGCCGCCGTTTCCGCTCAGCGCCGCCTGGGCGCCGGCCCACGGCAGCGACAGCGCCGCGGTCGGCCTCGCCAAGCTGGCCCGGCTGTTGCCGGCGGCCCTGGTGGCGGCCCTCGACATCCCCGAGGCCGAGGACCGGGCCGCCTGGGCGACCCGTCACGACCTGCTTGTCGTCGATGCCGGCGATATCTTTCAATACGAGAGCACGGCGGCACGCACGCTGAGACCCGTAAGCGAGGCCCGGGTGCCGCTTCTCGACGCCGAAAACACCCGCATCATCGCCTTCCGCCCGATCGACGGCGGGCTTGAGCATTTGGCCATCATCATCGGCGAGCCCGATGCCGAAAAGCCGGTCCTGACCCGGCTTCATTCCGAATGTTTCACCGGCGATCTCTTGGGCAGCCTGCGCTGCGACTGCGGCGATCAACTGCAAGGCGCCATTAACGAGATCGCCCGTCTCGGCGCCGGCGTCCTTTTGTATCTGGCCCAGGAAGGCCGCGGCATCGGCCTGGTCAACAAGCTGCGCGCCTACGAGCTGCAGGACCGCGGGTTCGACACCATGGACGCCAACGAACAACTGGGTTTCGACGCCGACGAACGGGTTTATCTGCCGGCCGCCCGCATGCTGCGCCACCTCGGCTTCAACCGGGTCCGCCTGATGACCAACAACACCGACAAGGTCGATGCCCTGGCGGCCTCGGGCGTCGTCGTCTCCGAACGGGTGCGCCACGCCTTCCCGTCCAACAAGCACAACGAGGCCTACCTGCGCACCAAGGCGGCGCGCGGCGGACACCTGCTCTAGGTGGCGGCAGAATTTGCCGGGCCGGGGCGGCCTTGTCCGCCTGGCTAGCCCTAACTCATTGAATTTCCGATGTTTTTATGTGGCACGTGCCTTGCGTGTTAGGGGTCAACAATAAGAGAGCAAAAAAAGAACGGGAAAAGGATTGAACATGAGCGGTCTTGGATCCGCCACGCCGACCCAACTTGCGGTGCTGACGCCGTCCGACGGCGCTCCGGTGCGAGCGGCCGGCGACGACAAGCCGTTCTCTCTGTTTGGCGACGACGGTTTCAGCTTTTCCGACTTTATCGACATCATCAACCCACTCCAGCACATCCCGGTGCTGTCTACGCTCTATCGCCATCTGACCGGAGATACCATCGATGCGGGGCCCCGGGTCATGGGCGGCACCTTGTTCGGCGGGCCGATCGGCGCCGTGGCGTCGCTGATCAACGTCTTCGTCGAAGAAAGCACCGGCAAGGACCTGGGCGAGCACGCGGTCGCGCTCTTGACCGACGAGGAGCCGGCCAGCGAGATTGCCGTCGCCCGGGGCGGAGTGCCGGAAGCCCGTTTCGAGACAGCGGCCGGGGGCCCCAGCGAGCCCCTGGCGACAACCATGGACGCCATCGTCGCCACCGCCCGCGTCAACCGCTTCGCCGGCGCGACGATCGCGGCGCCGGCGCGGCGCGAGCCACTGGCGCCGACACTGGCACCGACACTGGCGCCGCCGCTTGCACTCGTCCCGGCCAGGGGTCAGGCGCCGGCCGCCGCCGCCCGCCAAGTGGCCGCCGCGACTACCCACCTAAGTGAAGGCAAGCGCCAAGGCGATGCCTTCGCCATGCTGCGCTATCGGGCGGCGCCGCGCGAAGACGACGATGATAAGGACCGCAAATCGGAGTCACAAGCGGCGGGGGCGGCGGGGGCAACCGCGGCCCAAGGCGGCTGGTTCACCGACGCCATGCTGTCAGGGCTGGGCAAGTACGACGCGGCCGTCACTCAGGGCAGGCCGACGCCGGGACCGTCGGTCGATCTCAGCAACTGACAACCGCCCAGTCGCTCGCCCTGATTATTTTTTGGACCCGGCCTTGAGGTACGGCACCATCTTTTCCGCCACATAGGTGCCGATTTTTTCGGATCCCTTGGGCGCCGTGTGAACGTCATCGAAGAAATCCCCGTCCTTGAAGTCCAATTCCGCCGAGAGGTCGAGGCATATCGCCTTCATCTCGCGGCACGCCTTCATCGCCCAGTCGTTAAATAGTTTGGGGCTGTCCCAGATAACTAGCCCATATTTTTCCTAACCCATTGCCTCAATTGCGCTAATTGGATTGATGGGTCACTGTTGTTAAAACGCCACTCGCACTCCTTCAAAAATAGCCCGAAATGGGCCTTTGGAACACCGTTGAATTTGCGCATGTGACGCTTCGCCTGGTTCCAGAAGTTTTCGATCCCATTGATGTGAGTTTGATCGTCTGCAAAGAGTTC
>JASLZL010000005.1 GCA_030754885.1 Rhodospirillales bacterium
TCAGGCTATTTTTGAAGGAATGCGAGTGGCGTTTTAACAACAGTGACCCATCAATCCAATTAGCGCAATTGAGGCAATGGGTTAGGAAGCATTTGGGCTAGTTATCTGGGACAGCCCCATCTTTATTTATTTACCCATGCGCGCGATGGTCGCCGTGGTGCTGTGGCCGGGTTCCAGGTCGACCAAGACAACCCGCCCGCCCGATGCCTGCACCTCTTTGGCCCCGATCACGTCTTCAAGGGCCCAGTCGGCGCCCTTGACCAGGACATCGGGCCGGATGTCCGTGATCAAAGGCAGCGGCGTATCGTCGGGATAGATGATCACCAGATCGACAGAGGCCAGCGACGCCAGCACCGTGGCACGCGCCGCTTCGGTCTGTAGGGGCCGCGTGGCGCCTTTGAGGCGGGATACCGAGGCGTCGGAGTTAAGGCCCAGGACAAGCCGGTCGCAGGCCGCCTTGGCCTGAGCCAGGAGCGCCACGTGACCGGGATGAAGAAGGTCGAAACACCCGTTGGTAAAGCCGATCCTAAGGCCCTTTTGTCGCCATTTGTCGATCCGCGCCAAGGCGGTCTGGCGGCCCAGGACCTTGGCCTCGGCGGCCTCCAGGTCTTGATGGTGGAGCGCGCCGACCACTTCCTCGGCACCGACCGCCGCCGTTCCCACCTTACCAACGACAATGCCGGCGGCGACGTTGGCGAGCGCCGCCGCCCGTGACAGCTCGGCCCCGGCGCCAAGCGCCGCGGCGACGGCGGCGACCACGGTGTCGCCGGCCCCTGATACGTCGAACACCTCGCGCGCCCGGGCCTCGAAATGCGCGACCTGGCCATCGGCGGTGGCCAACGTCATGCCGTCGGCGCCGCGTGTCGCCAACACCGCATCGACACCGACGGCGCCCAGCAGATGGCGGGTGGTCTCAACAATGTCGGCCTCGCTTTCGGTCGCCATCCGGGTCGCTTCGCCCAATTCGCGGCGGTTGGGGGTGAGCAGGGTGGCGCCGCGATAACGGTCGAAATCATTGCCCTTTGGATCGACAATCACCGCCTTGCCGGCTTCCCGGGCCAGGGTGATCAGCGCACCAGCAACGCCGTCGGCCAAGGTGCCCTTGCCGTAATCCGACAGCACGACGACCGAACACCCCCGCATGGCCTTGGCGGCGGCGTCCAGCAAGCGCTCACGAATATCGGGCGCCAGGGGTGCGACGGTCTCAAAATCGGCGCGCAGCATTTGCTGGCCGGCGGCGAGATAGCGCGCCTTGGTCGAGGTTCGCCGTCCGCCGTCCTTGATCAGGTGACGTGTCGAAATCCCGATATCGCGCAGCAGACGCCCGATCTCGGTGCCGGGCGCATCTTCTCCGACCACGCTCACGCAACGCACCTGGGAACCCAGCGACGCCAGGTTGCGCATAACGTTGCCGGCGCCGCCCAGCATGGCGTCCTCGCGCTCGACGCTGAGGACCGGTATCGGGGCTTCGGGCGAGATGCGTTCGACGACGCCGTGGCGGTAATGGTCAAGGACAACGTCGCCGACGCACAGCACCTTGGCCGAGGTAAGGCTTTGAGCAAGGGCGATGAGGGCCGCAGGATCGTTCATGACGCGGCGATCTCCTCTTCCAGGGCGCCGCACAACATGTGGCCAAGGGTGATGTGCATTTCTTGGATACGCGCCGTATCGTCCGACGGCACGATCAACAGGGGCTCGGCCGCGCCCACCATGCGCCCGCCGTCGCGCCCCGTCAGACCGGCGGCAACCGCGCCCTTGGCGCGCGCCGCCGCCAAGCCGCGGATGACGTTTTCGCTGTTGCCCGAAGTCGAGATGGCAATCACCACGTCGTCGGGCCGAACCAGGGCCTCGACCTGGCGGGCAAAGGCATCTTCGAACCCGAAATCGTTGCCGATCGCGGTCAGGGACGAGGAATCGGTGGTCAAGGCCAGGGCGGCGATCGGCGCCCGGTCGCGCTTGTAGCGGACGGTCAATTCGGTAGCCAGGTGCTGGGCGTCGGCGGCGCTGCCGCCGTTGCCGAAAAATGCAATGGCGTGGCCGCCCCGCACCGCCTTGAGGCAAGCCCCAACAAGGTGCTTGAAGGGCTCTTCCAGACTGTCCTGGGTGGCCGCCAGCACGGCGTGGTGCTGATCGAGCTCAGATGTAAAAAAGGCTTTGATATCCATCGTGTCTTCTCGTTCTGCGTGGCGCGCCCTTCTTATACCAAGGATTAATGTTCGTGACCCTCAGAGATCGATCCGCCGTCCCTCTTGCAGGGATTCCAAGATGGCGATGGTGGCAAGGCTGGTCTCCATCAGTTCCGCTTCGTCCACCGGCGCCGGTCCGCCCGCCGCCACGGCGCCCGAGAAGGCGCCAAGCGCCGCCCCGAAGCCCTTGTCCTGGGCACCCCGGCCACCTTCCTTCGCCTCCTTGCCATCCTGGACGATAGTGAGAGAGCGGAAATCTTCAACGGTCGCCACCCAGCCGCCGGCGTAGGCCTCTATCAGTTCCTTGCTCGACGCGGTGTCACCCAAAGCCGTATAAGCGATGGTGGCAAGACTGCCGTCGGCAAAGCGCATACCCACACTGACGTCGTCGCATGTGCCGTCGATCACGGCCGCTCCGTCGGCCTGGACCGAGACGATCTGGGCCCCGATCAGGAAGCGCGCCAGATCGACGAAGTGGCAGACCTCGCCCAGGATGCGCCCACCGCCTTTGACGGGATCGTGGAGCCAGCTCGAAGCGGCGACGGCGCCTGCGTTGACGCGCAAGAGCAGGAACTTGGGCCCGACGGCCTCATCGAGCCGTTTGCGCAGTGCCACGGCAAGGGGCGCGAAACGGCGGTTAAAGCCGATCTGAAAGAAGCCGTCGGCGGTGCGGCGCGCGGTGCTCACCTGTTCGATCTGTTGGCGGTCGAGGCCGAGGGGCTTTTCCACCAGCACCGACTTGCCGGCGCCGAGCGCTCGGGCCGTCAGCTCGGCATGGCTGTCGTGACGCGTGGCGATAAGAACGGCATTAATGGCGGGATTATCCAGCACCGCCGCGTCGTCGCTCGACGCATGGGCGAAGCCAAAGGTTTGGCCGCTGTCCTGGGCTTGAGCGCCACGACGCGCAACCAAGGTGTGGAGCTCGACGTCCTTGAGTTTCTTCAATTGGGGCAGCAAGACGGCGCGGGCAAAGTTGCCGGCGCCGATGACGCCAAGCACACAGCGGCCCTTGGCGGCACGGGGCTCGGGAAAGGCCGGCCGCGGGGCCTCGCCGGTCGCCTCAGGATAGGTCAGCACGACGCCGAGACGTGCCGCGCTTTCGCCCAGCACCAAGGCGTAGGCGTCCTCGGCATCGGCAAACGGAAAGCGGTGGCTGATCAAGGCGCCGACATCAAGGCGCTGGGCACGACCGGGCGCCATCAGGCGCAGGCTTTCGGCCAGGTTCTCGCTTTCGGTCCAGCGCACGAAGCCGGGCGGGTACTTGACGCCCCGGCCCTCGAAGTCGTCGTCGTAGCGCCCCGGTCCGTAGGAGCGCGAAACGACCACGGAGAGTTCCTTTTGCATGAATTCGCGATAGGGAAAGGCGGTGCCGGTCAGGCCCACCATGGCAACCCGGGCGCGGTCGCGGGCGACGGCGGCGGCAGTGGCGAAGGGCTGGCTGGACTTGGTCGCCGCCGCGATCAGGACGCCGTCGCAGCCGCGCCCGCCGGTCAGCGCCCGGATGGCCTCGGGCAAGGCCGGGTCGGTGGGATCGAACGTGGCCTCGGCACCCAGGCTGCGGGCCAGCTCCAGGCGCTTGGGGTCGGTATCGAGAACGACAACACGCCCGCCCGCAAGGACTAAAAGTTGCAGCGCCAATTGCCCGACCAGACCGGCGCCGATAACCGCCGCCACGTCGCCCAGGCCCAGGTCCAAGTTCCTCACGCCGTGCAGGGCGATAGCGGCCAGGGTGGCGAAACAGGCCTCTTCGTCGGGTACGCCTTCGGGCACGGCGGCGGCCAGGGCGTCGGGGACCACGTTAAGCTCGGCATGGTTGGCGAGGCTGGCCCCCGCCATGGCGACCCGATCGCCGACCCGGAACCGGCCCTCCAAGCCGGCGCCGACGGCGACAACCGCGCCGGCGGCGGAATAGCCCAAGGGCAGCGGCTCGTCGAGGCGCGCCAAGACGGCGCGCATGGTAGCGACGGCACCGTCGCGGCGCGCTTTGGACATGACCTTCTTGACCAGGTCGGGGCGCGCCCGGGCCTTGGCCGGTAGGCTTTTCTTGGCGAAATCGACGACCAGGCGTTCGGTGCCGGCGGAAATCAGCGACGCCCGGGTGTGGACAAGAAGATGGCCGGCCCGCACCTGGGGTGGCGGAACATCGCGCAAGCCGAGCTTGCCGGTGCGGGTGCTTTGGATAACTTGTTTCATCGCATTCCCAAAAGAGTCCGTGGACTCAACCTCTTTTACCCCGATTTTCATCCCCGATGCAAAGCCCGGAGACGGCGAAAGCCTTTGCCTCCGCACCCGCCCAGCGGTTAAGTAAGCGCATCATGTGTGGTCTTGCCGCCATATTCGCCTTTGGGCCCGACGCACCGCCGGTGGCCGAGGCCGAGCTTATGGCCATGCGCGAAGCCATGCAGCGGCGCGGTCCCGACGGCGCCGGGCTGTGGCTGTCGGAGGACGGGCGCGTCGGTCTGGCCCACCGCCGCCTGGCCATCATCGATTTGAGCCCCGCCGCCGCCCAGCCCATGGCCTTTACGGCACCGGGCGAGGCCGAGGCCCGCACGCAGATTACCTATAACGGAGAAATCTACAATTTCCGCGCCTTGCGCCGGGAATTGGAGGACCAGGGCCACGTCTTCGAGACCCAGTCCGACACCGAGGTTCTGCTTCATCTATATCACCGTTACGGGGCCGAAATGGTCTCGCGGCTGCGCGGCATGTTTGCCCTGGCGCTGTGGGACGCGGCAAAGCAGGGTCTTTTACTGGCCCGCGACCCAATGGGGATCAAGCCGCTTTATTACGCCGACGGCGGCGGCACCTTGCGCGTCGCCTCCCAGGTCAAAGCCCTGCTTGCCGGCGGCGGCGTGGATAGGGCACCCTCGCCGGCCGGCAATGTGGGATTTTTCTTGTGGGGCAGCGTTCCCGAGCCCCATACCCTCTATCGCCATATCCACGCCGTCGAAGCGGGCAGCACGCTGTGGGTCGACAGCAGTGGGGTCAAACATCTGAGCCGCTTTCACGATATTCCCTCGGTGCTCGCCGAGGCGAAAATCGGGAGCGGCGATCTCGGCCAAACCCTGGCCACCTCGGTGCGCCATCATCTGGTCGCCGACGTGCCGGTCGGTGTCTTTCTATCGGCGGGCTTGGACTCGGCGACCCTCACTGCCCATGCCGCCGAGGTTCAGGGCGCCGATCTCGACACCCTGACGCTCGGTTTCGAGGAGTTCCGGGGCCTTCCCGAAGACGAGGTGCCGCTGGCCGAGGAAGTGGCGGCGGCCTATGGCACGCGCCAACACACCGAATATGTCGCAGGCAGAGATTTCCACGACCACTTGGACGACCTGATGGCGGCCATGGACCAGCCCACCATCGACGGCGTCAATGTCTACTTCGTCGCCCAGGCGGCGGCCCGTGCGGGGCTTAAGGTGGCCCTATCGGGACTGGGCGGCGACGAATTATTCGCCGGTTATGACACCTTCCGCCAAGTGCCGGCCCTGGTCGGGAGCCTGCAAAAATTTCCAGGTCTGAGCCTGCTCGGGCGCGGCTTGCGCGTCGTCGCGGCGCCCGTGGTCGCCCACTTCGCCTCGCCCAAGGCGGCCGGGCTGTTGGAACTGGGGACGTCTTACGGCGGCGCCTATCTGTTGCGCCGCGGCCTTTTCATGCCGTGGGAGCTGCCTAGGCTCTTGGATGGCGACATGGTGCGTGAGGGCTGGCGGGCGCTCCAGCCCCTGGTCCGGCTTGAGGGCTGCGTCGGCAGACTTGAGCGGCCGCGCGACAAGGTGATGGCGTTGGAAATGTCGTTCTATATGCGCAACCAATTGCTGCGCGACGCCGATTGGGCCGGTATGGCCCATTCCCTGGAAATCCGCCTGCCTTTGGTCGATGCCCCTCTTCTGAGGCAAGTGGCGGCCATGAAAACACAGCCCGGCAAAGCCGACATGGCGCAAACCCCGGCCAAGGCGTTACCCCAGGCCATACTTGAACGGCGCAAGACCGGTTTCGGTGTGCCGATGCGCCAATGGCTGGCAGGTGAGGCGGGAGGGAACGACGGTGAACGCGGCCTGCGCGGCTGGGCCCGGCACGTTTACGCGGCGCAGAGGGGTGCGGTGGCGTAAGACGGTCTCAGTGGCTCGTTCCCGGTTTTGAGCGCCGGCGCTCTTCCAACTCGCGTACCGCCTCTTGCAGGGCGCTTAGGTATTCGCCGCGGGTGAATTGGTGGCCGCAGACCATGCACCCAACCGGGCCAAAGGGCTCATGGTCGGGATCGAAGTCGCCCGGCGTGTGGTTCTGTTTTTCGGCACAGACAGGGCACGGCACGGGCACAAGAGATCGGGTCATTGGCGCCTCCCGCGCCGGTTCAGATAAGCCCCTCGAAATAGGTGATAGTTTTTTTAAGGCCGTCTTCCAACTCGATCGACGGTTGCCAGTCCAGGCGATCCTTGGCGAGCGTGATGTCGGGGCAGCGCTGGGTCGGGTCGTCGACCGGCAGGGGCCGTGTTTCGATGGCAGATTTGGATCCCGTCAACTCAATCACCTTTTCGGCTAGGGCGCGGATGGTGAACTCGACCGGGTTGCCCAGGTTGACCGGTCCGGTCACGTCGTCGGGCGCCGCCATCAAGCGCACAAAGCCGTCGATCAGGTCGTCGACGTAACAGAACGCCCGGCTTTGGGCGCCGTCGCCGAAAAGCGTGATCGCATCGCCCTTCAATGCCTGCAATATAAAGTTGGAAACCACGCGCCCGTCATTTGGTTGCATGCGCGGCCCATAGGTGTTGAAGATGCGGGCGACGCGGATGTTGAGATTGTGCTGGCGGTAATAATCGAAAAACAGGGTCTCGGCGCAGCGCTTGCCCTCGTCGTAGCAGGCCCGAGGGCCGATGGGATTGACGTTGCCGCGATAGTCCTCGGTCTGGGGGTGGACCTCGGGATCGCCGTAGACCTCGCTGGTCGAGGCCTGAAAAATCTTGGCCCGGGTGCGCTTGGCCAGACCCAGCATGTTGATGGCACCGTGCACCGAGGTCTTGGTCGTCTGCACGGGATCGAATTGGTAATGGACCGGGGATGCCGGGCAGGCCAGGTTGTAAATCTCGTCGACCTCGACATAGAGGGGGAAGGTCACGTCGTGGCGCAAAAGCTCGAAGTGGGGCTGGCCGATAAGGGCGGCGATGTTATCCTTGGTGCCGGTGAAGAAGTTGTCGGCGCACAGCACGTCGTCGCCGTCGGCGAGCAGGCGCTCGCATAGGTGCGAGCCGAGAAAGCCGGCGCCGCCGGTGACCAAAACCCGTTTCCTGTCGTGCATCTTCGTCCCCACCGCGTTGGAAGCGCGCTGAGCTTAGCGCATGTTCCACTGTGGTGGAACCGCATCGGCCCACTTAGCCATAAGCACGTATGGAATTTCGTCGATCGCCGTCGCAATCCGGGCGTCAGCTACCAGTCGGTCTGCCTCATGCTGTCGACGTACCTTCGACCACGCCAACTCTTCCGTTTTTCACCGCCCTGGTAGACCCGCTTTTTCGTCTTGCGGCGTTCCGATCCCCGTTCGCTCCATTGACCGGTGCCACGCTTTTCACGTTCCATATCGGACCACTCGGGGTTCGGCTCGGGTCCGGAATCGGGCTCTTTGGTATAGCCAATATCCGATGCCCCGCCGCCAAAGATACTGTTCCAGCGCATGGTGAGCCAGCCGGGAGTGTCGGTACCGGGCTTGTCCATCGCCACCGATAGGCCGCCGCTTTGCACGACGGCCGCCGCCTTCTCCGAATTCAACGATCCGTCCGCGTTGGTTATGTCGGCCGCGTCGGCGACCACCAACAGACCGGGGATTTCCATGGGAAGAAAGCGATCGCCGAAAATTCGAGTGCCGATTTCGTTGATGATAGTGGCGGCTTGGCGGAAACCTTCGGTTTTATCTGTGTTGATGAAGCGCATGAAGAATTGGTCGCCCCTGAAGGAG
>JASLZL010000006.1 GCA_030754885.1 Rhodospirillales bacterium
CGTGAGACGGAACCACGAAATCCATGCAACGGACAGGCGTCCGCTGTAAAGCATGTTACCTCTCCTGCTAGCCGCGTGGTCTTGGATGCCGCAATTGGGCCTCACAATACCATATTTCCATGGATAAAGATCTAGTGGCAGTTTCCCGCTCCGCCCGAATACTTGACGTTCGTCATCATCACCTAATCGTAGGATCAAATGTCCGTTTTTGGCTAGAAATCCCCGTATAGAGGCATCTCGCCGTTAGTCCGTAGTCCACCCAAGACCAGACATTCTTAAGCCACCAAACTATGCGCCTCCAAAATTTACACCGTGCAGTGAGAGGCAACGCATACTAGGGGGAGGGGGTCGTCAGCCTGAGCCGTGTGCCCCCCCCTCTCGCTCTCCTTACATCACTGTTAAGCTTGGAGAAGCAAGGCATGGATGGATCGGTCACCTCGAAGGAGGGGGTTGTCACAGAAAACCAGCTAGGGGTGATGCTAAGTAATATCCTAGGACATCAAGAATGTGGGGCTGTGTGTGGGGCTGGCTGCGTTACCAACAATAAAAAACAATTATAACAGTCCATTATGTAATTGTAGGGCAGACACCCCATCCGCCAGATTGCTCCACCAACCTATCCTTATGCGTTGATGCTGAAGCGGCGCCAACCGCTCCGTCCGTCGCGAGCCTAAGCATGGGCCGGCACGCCCGCCATCCCGGAGCGATCCGCCGCATAGCGATGACCTTCAGTAATGACGAAGGTCAGTCGCCAAATAAATCCCTTCGGGCGTACTTGGCGGTCAGTCCAGGACCGCCAAATTCTCCGCCGAGCTTTTACCCTTTTCGCCGGGCACAAGCTCGAACTCCAGGCGCTGTCCTTCGCGCAGAGTCGTTAACCCCGCGTGCTGAACAGCCGAAATGTGAACAAAGGCATCCTTCGAGCCATCCTCGGGCTCGATGAAGCCATAACCCTTTGCCGGGTTAAACCATTTAACCGTGCCTACTGTCATGGTTTTCTACTCTCTCCAGCATCCCTCAACTTGGGAGAGACCAACGCCCAAGTGCGCAAGCACCCGCTGGAACGCTCCCAGAGGGAAATTGTCGCTCCATCCGACAAACTTGTCGAGAGTGAACTCAGACTTTCTTGAATCAGCCGCCTCGCGACAACCCAGTGAAAATAAACGGCGTCTCCCGCCCGTTAACGTTTTGGAAACTTTCTTTGCCTATACGATTAACGATTCCCTCTAGAAGAGATGGAAAAAATGCAATGAATGCACATACTTCAATCAATGCAATGAATGCACATACCTCAATCGTCGAACAGGACGATCTTTCTCACAACCTTCAGCAGTTGGCCGAAGAACACAAAGGCCGCCTAAGAAGAATTGCCATTCGTGACCAGCGAAACAATTACGGCTGGTTCATGTCCTGGCTTCTGCACCCACTGGCGCGCCGCAAAAGCGGGCCGCTCTGGTGGTTGGCGCCGACGTCCTGGGCCGTTGTTTTCACCGTAGGCTTCTTGATCACCGACCAAGTTTGGGACGCTTTCGGCCAATTCCTCGGACGCCTGGGACTTTAGAAAGAGACCTGTTCAGACGGAACCCACGGGTGGGTTTCTCGTCAGTGCTTTAGACCCAAGATTTCCATGGCCTTGTGTAACTCGGCCAAGGAATCGCCGTGCTTCTTCGTCTTGTGCAACGTGTCCCCGCTGTCGCGTAGCTTCTTTACCTGAGACATCTGAGAAGACGAAAGCGAGGCCTTGGAGAGAGCCGCGTCGATGGCCTTCACATCCTTGGGGCAATGGCCGGCGAGGGCCGGAGCGCTGAAGAAAACGACCATGGCGGCGGTGGCGATTACACGTTTCATCATGGAAACCTCCGTCGTATTACCGCAAAATTGTCTTTTCACGTCGTAAACAGCTTGACGGCCCTTCTATTCCAACCGGCGGCCGACGACACTGCAATCATCTGCTGCGCCGCCGTCCACAATCCGTATAATCACTGACCGGCGCGCGGCTCAAGCGGTCACTTTTTTTTAACCGAAGAAGCAATTACACTGATGACCCGTCTCGCAAACATCCTCGTCGCCGGCGCCGAAAACGAGCGCCGGGAGTGGCTGGTCGATACCCTCCACGCCAACAATGTCAAAGTGGTGACCGAAAATTCCCCCTCGGCACCCGTCGAGGTTGCCAGACGCGACCGGCCGGATTTGGTGATTATTGACGTCGACTCGCCCGAAACAGATGGCCTCCAACAGGCCCGGGACATGCGCGGCGATGCGCAGACGGCTGATATCCCGTTCGTCCTTGCCGACTCCCAGCGATCTCCGCAAGGGTTCGAGAAGGCCCTCGAAGTAGAGGCCGACGATTACATCGCGACACCCGGCAACGAAGAGGCAATGTTGATCCGCCTGATGCCACTGCTGCGCCTCTCCACCATGCATGCCGAACGGGCACGCCGCGACAGCCTGGCACGGCAATTCGGAATGCACCCGGATGAAGGAACGGGCGACCGGAGGAGATCGGAACTTAGAAGTATCTCGACGGTCGGAACCGACGGGGGTGAACGTGCCCTGATCGAGGATATCCTTGACGGCAAGGGATCGCTGACCGTTGGCGACGACCTTTTTACCGGAGAGGACCTGCTCGCCGACGGCACGTTCGATGCCTGTGTCATTGCCATCGATGCCGAGGGCGATGCGTCCGGCTGCTTGAAATTCTGTCGTA
Source organism: Rhodospirillales bacterium (assembly GCA_030754885.1). Lineage (GTDB taxonomy): Bacteria > Pseudomonadota > Alphaproteobacteria > Rhodospirillales > JASLLZ01 > JASLLZ01. The sequence continues at coordinate 2,708 of JASLZL010000006.1, forward strand.
ACGTCCGCAACAATCCCCGGCTCTTTAACCTGCCGGTCCTGCTGCTGGCCTCGCCGGGCCTCTTTCCCGATCCGGTGGAGCCCTTTCGGCACGGCGCCACCCGGGTCATGGAACGCCCCCTCGAGGAACAGGAACTTCGCTACGACCTCCCCACCCTGGTCAAGCGTCAGCGACTGCGCTGGTCCATCCGCCAAGATCTGGAACGCACAAAAATTGGTGCCGCCCTGGACGAGGCGACCGGCACCTATGCTTGGGAGTTCCTGCGTCAACACCTGGAAAACCTGATTGGCGCTGCTCACACCTGGGAAAAGCACCTAACCCTCGTCTTCTTTTCCGTTCCCGGCATCGTCGAAGTGCGCAGTCAATTCGGCGACGAGGCAGGCGCGCATCTGACCCGGCAGTTGGGTCAGTGGATCACGACCCTGGTGCGCGCCGAGGACTTGTCGGCCCGCTATGGTGAGCACGAGTTTTGCGTTTCGCTCCCCGATACGCCGCTGCACGAGGCGGGCATCGTGATGAACCGGATCGCCGGCATCCTGAGCCATACCGATTTCGCAGTCCCCGAGGTTTACCAACCCGTCACGGTCGAGGTCGAAGTTGGCATGGCCGAAATCGATCCTCAGGACACCGCTGATTCCCTAATCGCTCGAGCACGCGAGAACCTGGATTGAGCAATGCGGATCGACATCATCTACGATACGGTTTGCCCGTGGTGCTATATCGGCAAGCGGCGTCTTGAACAGGCCTTGCGCCTACGCCCAAATGTCAAGGCCACCACCCGATGGCGGCCATTCCTGCTGAACCCCGAGATGCCACCGGATGGCATCGATCGCACCGCTTACCTGATAAATAAATTCGGCAGCGAAGCCCGGGTCCGGCGGACCTACGGCGCCATCGCCGAAGCCGGGCAGTCCGTCGAGATCGACTTCGCCTTCGAGCGCATCGGCCAGACGCCAAATTCGGTGAATTCGCACCGCCTTGTGCATTTCGCCGATAGCCACGGCAAGGCCGATGCCGCCGTCGAAGCCCTTTTCCTGACCTACTTCGTCAACGGCCAGGACATCGGAAACTTCGACGTCCTTCTTAAGATTGGCAAGAATCTGGGCCTCGATATCGATGGGCTTGGCACCTATCTCGAGGGCGACACCGATGTAGACATGGTCCATAGCGAGAATGCGCGCGCCCATCACATGGGTGTCAACGGCGTCCCGTCCTTCGTCTTCGAGGGTGAATATGCTATTTCGGGCGCTCAGACTCCTGATATCTTGGCCCGCGTCTTGGACGCGGCCGGCACGGCCCGGGAAACCGCCGAATGAGCGCGCGGACGTCAGCGTTCAACATCGGCAAAGGAGTACCGGCATGGAAACACTGATCGCCCTTGTAGAAGCGGCCCTCCTGACCTTTGCCGTTTTTGGCATCTGGCACCTGATCAGCCGCAAGCTGGGGTGGACGGACAAGGACAAGGATTCTACGGACCGCTAGTTCCGCCAGCCACTTCCTCTCCTCCCAATCATGTCTTGACACACCCGGCAACGGGTGGGCATCGATTATTCGATATGTGGTGTTAACCAAATGGTAACACACTTAATATTGTATGTTTTCCATGGACATACGAGTCGGAGGCGCATCGGTGGCGATTCTTTTGAGTGTTTTGGCGTTCTTCCTCGCCTTTTTCGCCGTGTGGTTCGCGGCGGCGGCTAACGGCACCGCCGAGCGCAAAAGCCGGAATCTTATGACGAAGCAAAATAAGATATTTCGCAACGCCATGGCCGAGCAAAACAAAGCGACGGCTGATCTGGCAAAGCGATTACTGGTCTTGGAAAAAGCCTTTCATGGGCTGAAAAACGTTCGTAACGAGGACGCCAAGATTTTGTCAGCCCTGGAACAGGGCTCCTCGGAATTGAGGAACAATCCCGGCGAGAACCGAAAACGCAATGTAGCTTGAGTGGCGGCGATGTATGACGACCTGATCGCCAAGTGGTCGAAGAGCGGGGTGAAGCGGACACAAGAGCGACCGCAATCCTCTAAATCTGGTCATTCGCCTTCCATGCAATCCAAATCGAGGACTCGATCCGAGGCGGCGAAACGAAGCGCGGTCGCGACCTCTCCCGCAGCCAAATCAAAATCTGACTGATCTTCGGCCCGGTCTATGCCTCCCCGGCACAAGCGATTTCGGCCAGTGTTTTGATCAGATGTCTCGCCCCGGCCAAGCGCTCGGCGGACTCGTTCCAATCGCGCCGGTAAACAAGCTTGTGATCGGGCCTGAGCTTCGCCGTCCCGGCCTGTGACGTAATGAAATCGACCAGCCCTCCCGGGTTGGCGAAGCGCTCTTGGCGAAAACCGATCACGGCCCCCTTGGGTCCCGCCTCCATCCTGTCGATTCCGGCCCGCCGGCACAACTGCTTGACGGCCACCGTCTGCAACAGGTTTTCCACTTCCGCCGGCAAGGCCCCGAAGCGGTCGATCATTTCGGCGGCGAAGGCGTCGATCTGAGGCGCATCGTCGAGGGTGGCAAGACGGCGGTACAGGGCCAGTCTCAGGCCCAAGTCGGCGACGTAGGACTCGGGGATGAGCACCGGAATGCCAAGGCCGATCTGGGGTGACCAGTCGTCGTGACCGGCGTCGTCGAGGCCGCGCGCCTCGGACACCGCCTCTTCCAGCATTTGCTGGTAGAGCTCCAGGCCGACCTCGCGGATGTGGCCCGATTGCTCTTCGCCTAGCAAGTTGCCGGCGCCGCGGACATCCAAATCGTGGCTGGCCAGGGAGAACCCGGCGCCCAGCGAATCCAAGGTCTGCATGACCTCGAGGCGGCGCTGAGCGGCGGTCGAAAGAACCCCCTTCACCGGCAGGATCAGATAGGCGTAAGCGCGCACCTTGGCGCGCCCGACCCGGCCCCGCAACTGGTAGAGCTGAGACAAACCGAACATTTCGGCGCGGTGGATGATAATGGTGTTGACGGATGGCAGGTCGAGCCCCGATTCGATAATATGGGTCGACAACAGGACGTCGTAAGAGCCGTCGTAGAACGCCGACATCACAGTTTCCAAGGCCCTTGCCGCCATGCGCCCGTGGGCAACGACAAGCTTGACCTCGGGCACCAGTTCGCGAAGCCGCTGCGCCATGCCGTCCAGGTCTTCGATGCGCGGACAGACATAGAAGGTCTGCCCGCCCCGGTAATGCTCGCGCACAATGGCCTCGCGGACTACCACCGGGTCGTCGGGCAGGATAAAGGTACGCACGGCCAGCCTATCGACCGGCGGCGTAGCCATCAGCGAGAGCTCGCGCACGCCCGTAAGCGCCATTTGCAGGGTGCGCGGGATCGGCGTCGCCGTCAGGGTGAGAATGTGAACATCGGTCTTCAGCTTTTTAAGGCGCTCTTTGTGGGCAACGCCGAAATGCTGCTCTTCGTCCACCACAAGTAAGCCCAAATCGCGAAAGGAGATGGACTTGGCCAAAAGGGCATGGGTGCCAATGACGATATCCACCGTGCCGTCCGCCAGCCCCGCCTTGGTACTAGCGACGTGCTTTGCCGGCACCAGCCGCGACAACTGCTCAACGCGTACCGGTTGGTCGGCGAAACGCTCTTTAAACGTACGGTGATGCTGACGCGCCAGGAGGGTCGTCGGCACCACCACCGCGACCTGTTTTCCCGCCATGACCGTGACAAAGGCGGCGCGCAGCGCCACTTCGGTCTTGCCAAAACCGACATCGCCGCAGATCAGGCGGTCCATGGGATGGCCGCTTCCAAGGTCGTCCAGGGTTTCCTCGATGGCGCGCGCCTGGTCATCGGTTTCGACGTAGGGAAATCCAGCGCAGAACTCGTCGAACATGCCATTACCCCGCAATAGGCGCGCACCCGGTCGCAGCGCACGCGCCGCCGCCACTTTGATAAGCTCGTCGGCCATGTCGCGGATGCGCCGGGCCAGGCGGGCCTTGCGCGCCTGCCACGCGGCGCCGCCCAGACGGTCCAACTGCACCCCCGCCTGTTCCGAACCGTAGCGGCTTAGAACTTCGATATTCTCCACCGGCAAAAATAACTTGTCGCCGCCGTCATAGATCAGGCGCAAGCAATCGTGCGGCGCCCCCGCCGCCTGGATATTGGTCAGTCCATCGAAACGGCCGATGCCATGGTCCGCATGCACCACCAAGTCGCCCTCACCAATCGCCGAAGCCTCGGCGATAAAGGTCTCGGGGCGCACCCGGCGCTTAAGCGAACGCACAAGGCGTTCGCCCAGTACGTCCTGTTCGCCGATCACCGCCAAGCCAGGCGCGACAAAGCCGCGTTCCAGTCCCAAGACGGCGAGGACAACGGTCGACGGCGGCAAATTGGCCGCTTCGCCCCAACGTGTGACTGGCGCCGCTCCGCCGACGCCGTGCTCGGCCAGGACCACCGATAAGCGGTCCCGGGAACCTTCGGTGTAGGCCGCGATGATCACGCACCGCCCCTGAGCTTGCTGCTCGGCGATATGCTTTTTCAGGACATCGAAGACGTTGACGCCCTCTTGTACCCGGGCATCAGCGAAATCCCACCCCGGACGGCCGCCGGCATCAATAGCGACCACGCCGCCCTCGGGCGCCGCGAAGGGCGATAGATGTCCCGTCGGGTAACGTCCAAGGCAGGTCGTCCACTCTCGGGCACCCAGATAGAACCGGTCCGGCGGCAACGGGTGAAAGACGGTCCCCACCGCGGCGCCGCCGCCCGCCAGGTCGCGGCGCGCCTCGAAATATTCCTCTATCAACTCTAGGCGCGCATGGCACGCATCTTCGGCCTGATGATCCAGCACGACCACCGCGTCGGACATGTAGTCGAAGAGTGTCTCCAAGCGCTCGTGAAATAGGGGCAGCCAGTGTTCGAAGCCAATATGCCGGCGCCCCGCCGATACCGCCACGTAAAGGGGATCGTCGTCGCCGACGGCGCCGAATGTGGTCCGATAGCCCGAACGAAAACGCGTCACAGCCGCCTTGTCCAACGGCACCTCGCTGACCGGCTTGACGGTGACCGCCTCAATGGTGCCTGAGGTGCGTTGGCTGGCCGGATCGAAGGTGCGGATGGCTTCCACCTCGTCGCCGAAGAAATCGAGGCGGACGGGTTCGGTCCGACCGGGCGGAAAGATGTCGAGAATGCCGCCGCGCACAGCCAATTCCCCCGGCTCCATGACCGTTTCCGAATCCGTATAACCGTGCCCGAGAGCGAATCGCACCAGATCTTGGGGATCCAACCGGTCACCCGTCGCGGCATCAAAGACGGCGCCGGCGAAGGATTGGCCGGGCGGCACCCGTTGGAGGACCGCCGACACCGTGGATAAAACGATCCGCCCCGTATGCTCTGGGCGGGGATCGAGTAGCCGCGTCAAGGCGTCGATGCGCTGACTCACCACGTCGACCAGGGGCGAGACGCGATCATAAGGCAAGCAATCCCAGGCCGGGAAAGACAGACACTCGACGTTGGGCGCGAAGAAGGCCAGGGCGTCGGCAGTGCGCTTGGCACGCACGTCGTCGCGAGCCACGAACAGGACGTCGCGGCCCTTTTGGGCAAGTTCGGCTAAGATCAGGGCATCGAATCCCTGGGGCGAGCCCGCAATTAGGGTGGGACCAGGCTCAACAAGAATATTCTTGCTTATAATCAAAGTATTATGGGAAAATGTTAAAGCTTAAAATCATCTTCATAACGTCGTGATCCAAGGCCGCAGGCAGGGATTCACGGCGAGAGATCCAGTTAAACAGGTCATTATCGTTCTCTTCCAACAAGGCCTCGAACCGATCCAACTGTTCGTCGTTCATGGTTTCCAGATGGCGTTCGGCGAAGCGACCCAGGAACAGGTCGTTTTCTTGCATACCACGATGGGCACTGCGGAACAGAAGTCGTTTGCGGCGGGCATCCACGTCTTGGGTCTCCGAATGATTCAGCGATTGCACCGGGCGGCGACGAGCTTAGGATACGGCCCTACGATATAGTACGTCGCGGCTTCGCTGTCAGCATGGTTGGGTAATGCGCCCAGAAACCCTCAATCGTCTGTTCACCCTCACCACATCGCTCGCCGGTGTCGGCCCACGCATCGCCAAGCTGATCGAACGGGTGGCGGGAACCAAGGTCGTGGATCTGTTGTGGCACTTGCCCGCCGCCATCATCGATCGCCGATATGCCCCCAAAGTCGCCGATGCGCGACCGGGAACGGTCGCCACGATGACGTTAACGGTGGATGAGCACCGCGTACCTCACAATCCCCGTCAGCCTTATAAAGTGCTGTGCTCGGACGACAGCGGCAGCCTGGTCTTAGTGTTCTTCCACGCCCGCGCCGATTATCTGCGCCGGTCCCTGCCGCCGGGCGAGGTCCGCGTCGTTAGCGGCACTGTTGAGCGCTTCGGGAACGAAATCCAGATTACCCACCCCGACCACATGGGGACGGTGGACGAAATTGAGCGTTTGCAGGCGGTGGAGCCGGTCTATCCCCTGACCGCCGGCCTGTCGCTCAAGGTCCTCGGCAAGGCAGTCCTTGGCGCCCTGGAAGGCACTACCGACCTGGACGAATGGGCTGATCCCGCCTTTCTCGCCACCAATGGCTGGTCATCGTGGCGACAGTCGCTCTTGACGGCCCATGCGCCGGAGAGCGAGGCCGATCTGGAACCGACGACGCCGGCCCGACGGCGCCTGGCCTATGACGAACTGCTCGCCAACCAACTCGCCCTGGCCCTGGTACGTCTCAACATGCGCCGCCTGCCCGGGCGTTCCATCAAGGGCGATGGAAGGTTACGCGGGCAAACTCTCGACGCCCTCCCCTTCAACCTGACCGCGTCCCAGGAAACGGCGTTGGCGGAAATCATCGTCGACATGGCCGACGGCGCCCGCATGCTGCGACTCGTGCAAGGCGACGTCGGCAGCGGTAAAACGGTGGTGGCGCTGCTCGCCATGCTGGCCGCCGTGGAAAGCGGCGCCCAGGCGGCCCTAATGGCACCAACCGAGATCCTGGCGCGCCAGCACCTGGCTACCATCGAGCCCCTGGCCGCCGCCGCCGGGCTCAAGGTCGCCCTTCTGACCGGCCGCGAACGGGGCCGCAACCGCCAGGGTATTATAGACGGTTTGGCCAGTGGCGATGTGCGGATTGCCGTCGGCACCCATGCACTCTTTCAAGAGGACGTCGCCTTTCGCGACCTAGCCCTTGCCGTGATCGACGAACAGCACCGCTTCGGCGTTCACCAACGCCTGACCCTGGCCGCCAAAGGTGGCGCCATGGATGTCCTGGTGATGACGGCGACGCCTATTCCGCGCACCCTCATGCTGACCGCCTATGGCGACATGGACGTATCGCGCCTGCCCGAGAAGCCGGTCGGGCGCCGGCCCATCGATACCCGCGTCCTGCCGCTGACGCGCTTGACGGACGTGATCGACGGCGTCCGGCGCTCCATCGATAAGGGCGCCAAGGTCTTTTGGGTATGCCCATTGGTCGAGGAATCGGAAGAGCTTGACGTTGCAGCCGCCGCCGAACGTCACCGCGAACTTGGCCAAGTCTTCGGCGAGCGTGTCGGTTTGGTGCACGGCCGCATGAAAGGCCGCGAAAAGGACGCCGCCATGGCTGCCTTCACTGACGGACCAGTGGACATTCTGGTCGCCACCACGGTCATTGAGGTCGGAGTCGACGTCACTGCCGCCACGGTCATGGTGATCGAACACGCCGAGCGCTTTGGCCTAGCGCAGTTGCACCAGTTGCGCGGACGGGTTGGGCGCGGTGAAGAGGCGGCGGCTTGCCTTTTGCTCTATGCGCCGCCGCTGACCCAGATGGCGCGGGCGCGGCTCGATATTCTGCGCGAAACCGACGACGGCTTTCGCATTGCCGAGGAAGACCTGCGCCTGCGCGGCGCCGGGGAGCTCCTGGGCACGCGCCAGAGTGGCCTGCCGGCGTTCCGCCTTGCCGATTTGACCGTCCACGGCGATCTCCTGGCGGGGGCGCGCGACGATGCCAAGCTGATCATCGAGCGCGACCCGGACCTTGAACAGGCGCGTGGACGCGCCTTGCGGACGCTCCTCTACCTTTTCGAACGTGACGCCGCGGTGAAATACCTGCGTTCTGGCTGAGCGGGCATGCCCAGGTTAATTAAAGAAGATCCAGGTCGGGGAGCTGCCCGTCATCGGCAAGCGCCAAGATGGCGTCGACCAGGGCCTCTGCCGCACCGTCATCAAGACCGGCATACGAAAGAAGATGGCGTGCCTTAACCGTCATCTCTGCGCTACTCAGCGCCAGTTCGGGGTCACCCTTACAGTGGGTTCGCCCAGCTTCTAGCCGCCGGCCGCCGGCGGTGATGACGGCGAGGCGGGCGCCCCAAGCACCCGGATAGTCGGTGGCGAAGGGCTCGCCCACCGCCACTGACGTCCGTGCCGCCAGCGCCGCTACCCGCTTTCTCGCCCCACTGTCGAACGACGAAAATCCGACCTCGCCGTCGGTCAGCGCTATCCCAGCGCAATGCTGGAGCGAGAACTTGGCCTCATATTCACTTTCCGGCCGCGACCGGTCACAGACATCGAGGGCCGCCGAATAAGTCTGCACCTGTATTTCGGCAACATCCTCACCGCCAATGTCGCCGTGCAGCTCAAGGGCGGCATCGATGACGGGATGAGTGTGGCGGCATGAGGGCCAGGGTTTGATCGAGGTATCGTGCACCTGCCACGCCGCTTCGGCATTACCCAGCACCGCCAGTGGATCGGCGTCGGGGCAGGCGCCGGCGAAAAAACCCTTGTCGCCCTCTAGAATAGCCGGCGGGCCGGTAAAGCCAAGCTTTGCCAGATCGGCCGCCACCACGCCCGCCTCGGCAGCGCGCCCGGCATGCATGTGCTTACTCATGGCGCCAGTATCCAAAAACTGCCATAGGCCCGCCGCCTGGGTGCCGGCGTTGCCGAGCGCATGGACTGCCTGAGGGTCGTCCAGGCCCAGCAAGGCAGCCGTCGCCATAGCCGAGCCGAAGGGCCCACAGGTCGCCGTATTATGCCAAATGCGGTAATGCGCCGGCCCCACCGCCATGCCGACCCGGCAACAGGCTTCGTAGCCGTGCAGCACCGCCTCGAGCACGGCGCGGCCCGCCGCTCCGTCGCGCCCAGCAACGGCGAAGGCCGCCGGCACCACGACGCAACCCGGGTGAACGACCGACGCCCGGTGCAGGTCGTCGGTTTCCAAGATGTGGACCAGACCACCCATGAGAAAGGCATCCCGGCCCGCGTCCCGGCCCTGCCCCCGCCCTTGTTCCTTGGCCCATCGGCGCAGGATCGTGCCCGGTTCGGTGCCTCTGGCGGCCAACGCGTTGGCCACCGTATCGAGAACGAACAACGCCGCCTTCGCAAGATCGTTCGAATCCACGGGCTTGGCGCGGATTAAGCGGACAAGGCCCTCTGTCAAGGTCATGGAATACCCCTTTCCGTCGCTACCGGGGATTGCCAATTAATCCTTTTTGGTCACCAGCACCGGGGCACCGCCCTTCTCGCGGACAATATCCAGTTCCTCGTAGGTGGCCGCCGAGACCTGGGGAATCTTCTGTTCCTCGACAGGACGGCGATCCGGCGGCGTCACGATGCCTCCCGAAATCACCATCTTGATGGCCTCTTCGACCGACATGGTGAGGGGCACCAACTCCTTCTTGGGCACAAACAGCAGGAAGCCCGACGTCGGGTTGGGAGTGGTCGGCAAGAAAATGTTGATGACCGTCTCCTCGGTCAGGTTCTGGACCTCGCCTTCGGTGCGCCCGGTGATAAAGGCGATGGCCCAGATGCCGCGCCTGGGATATTCCACCAGGACCGCCTGGCGGAAGGCGGTGGATTTTTGCGCCAGTACCGTTTCCAAAATCTGCTTGGTGGTGCTGTAGAGATTTCGAACCACCGGCATGCGAGCCAGGACGCGTTCGCTGAGCTGGACGAAATACCGGCCCAGGAATCCGGCGGTGAGCGCCCCGATCAAAATCATGGTGACAATGACCAACACCAGGCCCAAACCGGGGATGGAGAAAGGCAGATAGGTCTCGGGATTGTAGTGGACCGGGATCAGGGGCGTGACCTGGCGGTCGACAAAACCAATGAAAAGAGCCGCCAGATAGATGGTGATGGACAGCGGCGCCGTGATCAGGACGCCGGCGAAGAAATAGGCGCGTAGGCGCGCCATCAGTCGCGGTTTGACTTTAGGCGCCGTCTCTTCGGCCGCCGTGGGTGTTTCTCCTGTCGCTTCGCTCATGGCAGATCTATTGTCCCACGGCTGTCGTGCCGATGCGTTTTTTTCAAGCCTTCTCGTCTTCCGGTTCGCTTTCCGGCTCAGTTTCCGGCTCACCTTCCGGTTCGCCTTCCTCGGCCGCGTTCGGTGCCGGGGCGGCCGAACTGTCAGAAGGAGCGCTCAAGGTGCGGGTATTGGCGGCGAAGATATTCAGCAGGCCCCGGATGAATGTGTCCGTCTTGGCCAGTTTGTCTTCGAACATCTGGTGCGAGACGACGATCAAGGTCACCCCGGTTTTGGCCCTTGCCGCCGCCATGCGGGGCCGATCGTCGACCAATCCCATTTCGCCAAAGATGCCGCCCTTGCCGATTGTACCCAGCACCTGGGTCTTGTCTTCCGTCACCTTGACGATGATCACTTCGCCCTCTTGGACGATGAAGGCTTGATTTGCGCTATCTCCCTCGCGGAAAATCGTGTCTCCCGGCTGACAAGTCTTACGTTCCCAAAAGGTTTCCGCCATGACTCCAGTCCATCCAGAGGCGAAGGTCGGACGGCTGGCCCGATCCTGGCAACCATAGTAGAGGGAACTCCGGCGAAAATCACTCGCCTTTATATAACGTCCCCGGGCGGATGGATTGGCCCCTATGACGCGCCTCAAAAATAGCTTAGGACTTCCCCAATACGAATTCGTGATGAGGCCGCCATGACACGAATGTATCCCAAACAACCCGTGGTCGGAGTGGGCGTGATCGTTTGCCGCGACGACCGGGTGCTCTTGGTGCGCCGCGCCAAAGCACCCGGCGAGGGCAACTGGAGCCTGCCCGGCGGCGCCCAGGAGTTGGGCGAAACCGTAATCGAGGCGGCGCGGCGCGAAGTGTTGGAAGAAACCTCGGTAAGCGTCGATGTCTTGGGACTGGTCGATGTGGTGGATTCCATCCACGCCGATTCAGCGGGTCGGGTCCGGTATCATTACACCTTGGTCGACGTGGTCGCCGAATGGCGCGCCGGCGAGGCAAGGCCCCTTGACGATGCCGCCGCCGTGGCCTGGGTCGAACGGGGCCGCCTCGACGAGCACGACCTGTGGTTGGAAACCCTGCGCGTCATCGATCTGGCCTGGGAGATGCGCCAAGCACTCGGCGTGCTGTGAGCGGCGCTTCCTTACCGTGACGTCAATTCCGCCGACTGGGTGATCAGCCCCGACGAAGTGGTCCACTTAGATTGTTATTGCATTGACGGCCTCGGTTGCAATGTGATGATGGTTTCTGGCGCTGACGTCAGACAGGTTGGACAAGTTCCTCGAACACTTGGCGTACACGCGGTGGCGCCGCGGCATCAGCCGCGGACACAATGGTGGCCAAGGTGAGAACGGTAATAAGCCCCGCCATGCGGCTGAATGCCAGCCGATGCTCCTCCCGTCCTTTGGCAAACTGTCGGTTCAAAATCAATCGTTCCTTCCGGGCATTTGAAGGTTGGTCGATTTCCTACGCGGTCGACGACAATTATAGGGGTGTTGCCCTTCTATTGACCACCAGCGTCGCACGGACGGCTGCTTCCTGTGGGTAAGGATTGATTTCTTGGGGATAAGTCTCAATCTCGGACTGACACGGGGGCGAGGCTGTGAAATCCTGTCTTATGCCCCACACCGATTTCGTTCACTTACGTGTCCACACCGCCTATTCCCTCCTTGAAGGAGCGATCCGCATTCCGGATCTGGTGGCTAAATGCGGCGCAGAACGCATGCCGGCGGTGGCCATAACGGACACCGACAACCTGTTCGGAGCGCTCGAGTTCTCCTCGACCTCCGCCGCCGGGGGAATCCAACCGATCATCGGTTGCCAGTTGAGCCTCACCCCCGACGCGGCCGAAGAGTCACACCCCGGATCGCGCAATGGTGGACCTGAGACACTCGCCGTCCTGATCGTCCTGGCCCAAAACCAAACTGGCTATGCCAACTTGTTGAAACTGGTCTCGAGCGCCTATCTGGATGTCGAAGACGCCAGCCGGCCCCAAGTGCCGTTGTCGGTCGTCGAGACATACGCCGAAGGCTTGATCGCCCTTACCGGTGGGGTAGCCGGCCCCGTTGGCCGCCACCTGGCCGACGGCCAGGAAGAGAAGGCGGAAGCGGCGCTCCTACGTCTGGCGGCGGCTTTCCCCAGCCGTCTCTACATGGAAGTGTCGCGCCACGGCTTGGATAGCGAGGCGGCGATCGAGCCGGCCCTGATTGACCTTGCCTATCGCCACGACCTTCCACTGGTGGCCACCAACGAGGCCTTCTTTATCGATGCCGAGATGTTCGAGGCCCACGACGCGTTGCTCTGCGTCGCCGGGAGCAGCTATGTCTCCCAGGACGACCGGAGGCGCCTCAACGCCGAACACAGATTTAAATCGGCGGACGAAATGCGCCAACTCTTCGCCGATCTGCCAGAGGCCGTCGATAACACCGTCGTCGTCGCCCGGCGCTGCGCCTTCATGGTGGAAACCCGTGACCCCATCTTACCGCCCTATGCCGCGGTTGGAGGACTTAGCGAGGCCGAAGAGCTACGTCGCCAGGCCCACGACGGACTGGAACGGCGCGTGGAGGCTCAAGAGTTCAGCCCCGATACGTCGGCCGAGGAGCGCCAGAAGTGGGCGCGACCTTATCGCGAGCGCCTGGAATATGAGCTCAGCGTCATTGTTGACATGGGTTTCGCCGGCTACTTCCTCATCGTTTCCGAATTCATCCGCTGGGCCAAGGAACAAGGCATTCCGGTAGGTCCGGGCCGCGGTTCAGGCGCCGGATCGGTGGTTGCCTGGTCGCTGACCATCACCGATTTGGATCCGCTGCGCTTCGGGCTTTTGTTCGAACGCTTCCTTAATCCGGAACGGGTGTCGATGCCTGATTTCGACATCGATTTTTGCCAGGACCGCCGCGACGAGGTCATCCGTCACGTCCAGGACAAGTACGGCAACGACCGGGTCGCTCAAATTATCACCTTCGGCAAGCTACAGGCCCGCGCCGTCCTGCGCGACGTGGGCCGGGTATTGGAGATGCCTTATCCGCAGGTTGATCGCATCTGCAAGCTAGTCCCCAACAACCCGGCCCAACCGGTTACGTTGGATCAAGCCATCGCGGGGGAACCACAGCTCCAACAAATGGTTGCCGACGAACCGGCGGTGGCGCGGCTGATCGGCTTTGCGCGCCAGTTGGAGGGTCTCTACCGTCATGCCTCTACCCACGCCGCCGGCGTGGTTATCGGCGATCGCCCGCTCGATGAGCTTGTCCCGCTCTACCGCGATCCGCGCTCCACGACGCCGGTCACGGGCTTCAACATGAAATATGTGGAGCAGGCGGGCTTGGTGAAATTCGATTTTCTCGGCCTAAAGACCCTCACCGTGCTGTCTACCGCCGTCGAGCTTCTGCGAGCGCGTGACATTGAATTGGATCTGGCCAACCTGCCCCTCGACGATGGGGCCACCTTCAAGATGATCGAAAACGGCGACACCACCGGCATCTTCCAGTTGGAAAGTTCAGGCATGCGGGATGTGCTGCGTAAGCTTCGTCCCGATACCTTCGAAGACATTATCGCCGTGGTAGCGCTCTATCGACCGGGACCGATGGACAACATCCCGAGCTACATCCGCCGCAAGCACGGCGAGGAAATGCCTGACTATCTTTATCCGAATCTCAAGGGAATCCTCGAAGAGACCTTCGGCATAATGATCTATCAAGAACAAGTCATGCAGATCGCCCAGGAATTAGCCGGTTTCAGCCTGGGCAATGCCGATCTCCTGCGCCGTGCCATGGGCAAGAAAATCAAGGCGGAGATGGACGAACAGCGCCAAGCCTTTGTCGACGGTGCTACCGCGCGCGGCGTACCCAAGGGCAGGGCGTCCGGCATTTTTGAACTAGTGGCCAAGTTCGCCGGCTATGGTTTTAACAAATCTCATGCTGCGGCTTATGCCCTGGTCGCCTACCAGACCGCTTATCTCAAGGCCAATTATCCGGTGGAATTCCTCGCCGCATCGATGACCCTGGACATCAACAACACCGACAAGCTCAACGTGTTCAGCCAGGAGCTGAGCCACCTGGACATCGCGCTCCTGCCGCCCGACATCAATGCCTCGGGAGCAAGCTTCACGGTCGGACGCGATGGCGCCGGCACGCCCGGTATCCGCTATGCGCTTTCCGCCCTCAAGAACGTCGGCGCCAGCGCCATGGAAGCACTTGTCGGGAAACGCCAAGCCACGGGCCCGTTTAAGGACATGAACGACTTCGCCCGCCGCTTGGACGCCCGTGTCGTCAACAAGCGGCAATTGGAGAACTTAGTGCGCGCCGGTGCCTTCGACGCACTGAACCCAAACCGCAAGCAGCTCTTCGAGGCGGTCGAAACCTTGCTCCGCCAAGCCAATGCCGCGGCCAACGACCGCGACAGTGGCCAAATCGGCTTGTTTGGCGAGACAAACTTGCCGGCCGATACGTTGCGGCTCTCCGACACGGCGGACTGGTTGCCATCCGAACGCCTGAAGGAAGAACTCGACGCCATCGGATTCTACCTTTCGGGCCATCCCCTGGACGCTTACGCCAAGAGCCTCCGGCGCGCCAACGCACGCCGGTACGCCGATGTGCTCAGCGACGGCCATTCCGGCCCGGTCACCTTGGCGGGAACCGTCATCGCAAAAAAATTACGTACTTCCAAGGGGGGCAATCGCTTTGCCTTCGTGCAGCTTTCCGATACGTCGGGCATGTTCGAGTTGACCGTATTCTCCGAGGTATTGGCCACCTGCGCCGAGGCGCTGGAAGTCGGTAGCTCGCTCTTTGTCAAGGCCACCGCGCAGTTCGAAGGCGAGTCGATGCGTCTAACGGCACTTGCCGTGGAACCCCTCGACCACGTTACGGCCCGTACCGCCGAGGGCCTGAGAGTGGTCCTAAGCAGCACCGAACCGCTTGCCCCGCTACAAAGGGTGCTGGCCGCCCAAGGTGGTAATGGAAACGGCGCCCTTGGCCGGGTGATGGTGGTCTCGCGCATCGACGATATGATCGAGGTGGAAATTGGCCTGCCCGGGCGCTACGCCGTTTCGCCGGCCGTCCTGCAAGCAGTACTGTGCATTCCCGGCATCGTCGCTGTGGAAAAGATCTGAAAACCTGATCCGTAGAGGCCTTTTTCCTTGCAAGTCGGGGTGTGGGGGGCTAACACTCGGCGCGATAAATTCACACGCGGGCCTGCGGTCGCCGGAATACCTACCCGGATGGCTGTTCCGGTGCTCGATCCCGACCCGAGACGGGCGGGATGGGCGATGCCCGCGGAGGTTCAACCGGAGAAAGGAACGTATCGTGGCTCTGCCAACCTTTACTATGCGTCAGCTTCTGGAAGCCGGCGTGCACTTTGGACATCGGACGCGGCGCTGGAACCCCAAGATGGCTCCCTATCTGTTCGGGGTGCGCAAAGACATCCACATCATCGATCTACAGCAAACGGTACCGCTTCTTCATCGCGCCATGGTGGCGGTCCGCGATATCGTCGCTGGCGGCGGACGGGTGCTGTTTGTCGGCACCAAGCGCCAAGCCTCGGATCAGATCGCCGAGGCCGCCAAGCGCTGCGGTCAATACTACGTCAATCACCGCTGGCTCGGCGGCATGATGACCAATTGGCGAACGATTTCAAATTCCATCAAACGCCTACGCGACGTCGAGGATCAATTGACCGAGGAGGGCGTCGGCGGCCTGACCAAGAAAGAAACGCTTCGCCTGCACCGTGAACGGGACCGGCTGGACCGGGCGCTCGGCGGCATCAAGGAGATGGGTGGACTGCCCGACGTGCTGTTTGTCGTTGATACCAACCGCGAGGACATCGCGGTGGCCGAGGCCAACAAGATCGGCATTCCGGTGGTTGGTGTCGTCGACAGCAATAGCAATCCGGCCGGCATTGACTACCCGATTCCGGGCAATGACGATGCCATCCGCGCAATCCATATTTATTGCGAATTGGTGGCAGGGTCGGTTCTTGACGGTATCCAGGTGGAAATAACCGCCTCGGGCGGCGACGTAGGCGAAGGCGACGAGACACCCGCCGAGGCCCTTCCCGCCGAAGAAGGAGAGGCTGCTGTCAAGGGTAAGGGTGACGACGCCCCCGCCGAAGACGACACAAAGAAAGAGGATGCCAAGCCCGCCGAGGCGGCGACCGGTGACGCGGTTGTTACTGAAGGAAAGAAGGCCCAGCCGAAACCGAAAAAACCAAAGGAAGCCCCGCCGCAAGAACCTGCCGCCCAGGAACCCGCCAGCGAAACTGCCGCGGCGACTAAGGAAAAGGCAAGCGCCAAGGTGAAAGCTCCTTCCGCCAAGAAGGCGCCGCCTTCCAAAGACAAGCCGGCTGCCGAGGCCGCACCGGAAGACAAGCCGGCCGCAGAAGCCACCCGGGAAGACAAGCCAGCCGCAGAGGCTGCTCCGAAAGACAAGCCAGCCGCCGAGGCCGCTCCGGAAGACAAGCCGGCCGCCGACACCGCTCCGGAGGCCGAAGCGGACAAGAAGGAAACGTGATCTTTCAGGCAACGGACGGCCACAAACCGAGGCCGCTGGCCTATGATTTAGGCCACTAAAATAATTGGTTGACGAAGTTTATTAAGATAGAGGATCGGAAATGACCGAGATCACTGCTGCTCGTGTCAAGGAGCTCCGCGACAAAACGGGCGCCGGTATGATGGACTGCAAAAAGGCGCTGACCGAAGCGAACGGCGATCTTGAGGCCGCCGTCGACTGGCTGCGTAAACAGGGATTGTCGGCGGCGGCGAAAAAATCCGGGCGCACTGCTTCCGAGGGATTGGTCGGGGTTGCCGTTTCGGGAAACAAAGGCGCCGTGGTCGAGGTCAACGCCGAAACCGATTTCGTGGCCCGCAACGAAACATTTCAAGAGTTCGTAAACGGTGTCGCCCAACTGGCGCTAGACGGAGCGATTGACGATATCGAGGCTCTTAAGGCAACCGCCTATCCAGGAACGCAAAAGACGGTCGACGAACAGCTTACCGAACTGATTGCCACCGTCGGCGAAAACATGTCCGTGCGCCGCGTGGCCTTGTTATCCCCCAATCCAGGCGTCGTGGCGTCCTATATGCATAATGCCCTGACGCCGGGCCTGGGCAAGATCGGGGTTCTGGTCAGCCTGGAAACCACGGCTCCGGCTGATCAGATGCAAGCGTTGGGAAAGCAATTGGCCATGCACGTCGCGGCAACGGCGCCCCAGGCAATTTCGCGCGATACCATCGACGCCTCACTTGTTGAACGCGAAAAGGCAGTGTTGGCTGAACAAGCGCGCGCCAGCGGCAAACCCGATAATATCATTGAAAAAATGGTGGAAGGCCGGCTCAAACGCTACTTCGAGGAGGTTAGCCTTCTCGACCAGACCTACGTCATCGACGGGGAGCGCAAGATCGCCAAGGTTCTCGACGATGCCGCCAAGGAGGCTGGAGCACCGATCGCCATTGCCGGTTTCTTACGATTTGCACTTGGCGAAGGCATCGAACGGAAGCAAGAGGATTTCGCCGCCGAAGTGGCCTCGGCCCTCAAAAACTGAGCACCTCCGGTCAATGCGCCGAGCGCGCGCCTCGCAGGCAGCGCTCACCTGAAATATACGAAGACCGTTTGATGGCGGATGGTGTATGATCCGGCGCGTCGGGGGAGTCCCATGTCAAAAACACCAAAGTACCGGCGAGTTCTATTAAAGCTGTCGGGCGAGGGTTTGATGGGCGATCGGCCCTATGGTCTCAATCCTGAGATCGTGGAACGAATCGCCGATGAGATAATTGCTGTCTTCGAGAAGGGTGTCCAAGTCTCCTTGGTCATCGGCGGCGGCAATATCTTTCGCGGCGTTTCCGCCGCTGCCGCCGGTATCGAGCGAACCAGCGCCGACTATATGGGAATGCTCGCCACCGTGATTAACGCCTTGGCCCTACAGAGCGTCATCGAACGCAAGGGCGCCCAGACCCGCGTACTATCGGCCATTCCCTTGGCGACGGTATGTGAACCTTACATCCGCCGACGGGCTATCCGCCATATGGAGAAGGGGCGGGTGGTGATCTTGGCGGCGGGTACCGGCAATCCGTTCTTCAGCACCGACACCGCCGCGGCCTTGCGTGCCGTCGAAATGGACTGCGACGTGCTTCTGAAGGGGACCCATGTGGACGGCGTCTACAGCGCCGACCCGAAGAAAGTAACGGATGCTGAACGTTTCGACCGGCTTACGTACCAAGATGTGCTAAGCCGGGATCTTAAGGTGATGGACGCCTCGGCCATTGTTCTGGCGCGAGAAAACGGGGTTCCCATTCTGGTGTTTTGTATTCAAAGTCCGGGGTCGTTCGCCGACGTCGTCACGGGCACCGGCACCTACACCGAGATCAATGGAGGGGGTTAAGGTCATGGATTTCGATGCCATTAGCACAGATATCCGGCGGCGCATGGTAGGGGCTGTCGAAGTGTTGCACAAGGAATTTGCGGGATTGCGGACGGGACGAGCGTCGACCAGCTTGCTGGAACCTTTGAACGTCGAAGCCTACGACACTCAGATGCCGATGGCGCAGGTGGGGACCATCGGTGTCCCCGATCCCCGCATGTTAACGGTACAGGTTTGGGACAAGACCTTGGTTAAGGCGGTGGAGAGGGCTATCTTGGAATCAGGACTGGGTCTCAATCCGTCCACCGAAGGACAGGTGATACGGCTTCCGATTCCGGCATTGAGCGAAGAGCGGCGCGCAGAACTCGCGAAAGTGGCCACCAAATACGCCGAGGACTCCAGAATCGCGGTCAGAAACGTGCGCCGCCACGCCATGGACAACTTGAAACGGGCCGAAAAGGATAGTGAGATTTCCGAAGATGAGCACCGCGATTATGCCGAGGCGATACAGGAACTGACTGACGAGTACGTCAAGAAGATCGATGAGTCCGTCGAAAACAAAGAAAAGGAAATCATGCAGGTCTGAGGCGATGAAGGCATTCTCGTTTAGTAATCAGGCACCGTCGCCGCCGGCCCACGTCGCCATCATCATGGATGGCAACGGGCGTTGGGCAGGGGCGCGTGGACTACCGCGTACCGCCGGCCACAAACATGGCGCCGAGTCGGTTAAGCGCGCGGTTCGCAGCGCCGTCGAGATGGGAATTTCCTATCTCACCCTCTACGGGTTCTCGTCGGAAAACTGGAAGCGCCCCGAGGCCGAAGTCAACGACCTGATGGGACTGCTGCGATTTTACCTAAGAAGCGAAATTGCCAATTTGCACGAACAAGGCGTTCGCTTGCGGGTCATCGGCGAGAGACAGCGCCTAGCCCGTGACATCGTTGCCTTGATCGAGGATGCGGAAAAACTGACCGCCGCCAACTGCATCCTGACCTTGGTCATTGCCCTTAGCTACGGAGGCCGCCGCGAAATCGCCCGAGCGGCCCAGGACCTTGTTCGCGAGGCGCAAAGCGGCGCCCTTAAACCTGAAGACATCGATGAAGAGTCCTTCGAACGCCACCTCTTCACGGTGGGGATCCCCGACCCCGATCTTCTCATCCGAACCAGCGGCGAAAAACGGATCAGTAACTTCCTCTTGTGGCAACTAGCCTATGCCGAATTCGTCTTCATCGATACGCTGTGGCCCGATTTCTCAAAGCAGGACTTCCAGGCCGCCATCGACGAATATCATGCACGCGAACGGCGATATGGCGCATCTGTCGGCTGAGTCCCGTTTTGCCGGTCTCGGCCTGCGCGTTGTCTCGGCTCTGGCCTTGATGCCGCCGGTTCTCGGCGCGGTCTATTTCGGATCACCCTATTTCGAAATCCTTCTCGGCGGCTGCGCCGTCGTCATGGCCTGGGAATGGGAGAGGCTGTGCGGTGGACATACCCGGCAGCTCGACATATTCGTCCTCGCCGCCACCTTCGTGGCAGCCGTCTTCTTGACCTCCCTTGACCGACCCTCCGTGGCTCTAGCCGTCTTGTTGGCCGGCTCGGCCAGTCTCATAATCCTGGCGGCTCCGTGGCGACAGACCAAGGCATCTAGCGACACCGAGATCGGTCCGGGGTGGAGGGCGGCGGGCGCCCTTTACATCGGGGCATGTTGTGTAGCCTTAACTTGGCTACGCACGGGCTCCGCCTTCGGCTTTGAAACCATTGTGTGGTTGTTTGCGACTGTGTGGGCGGTCGACATCGGCGCCTATGTTTGCGGCCGCCTGATCGGCGGTCCCCGGCTGGCGCCCGCGATCAGCCCTAACAAGACCATCGCCGGTCTGCTTGGCGGCATGGCCTGCGCCGGCGCGGTGGGAGCCATAGTCGCGATCTTTATTGATCGCCAAGCCATTGTTCTCCTGGCGATGTCAAGCGTAGCCCTGGGTATTGTGGCACAGGCCGGAGATGTGGCGGAATCATGGGTTAAAAGGCGGCGAGGGCTGAAGGATTCGAGCCACCTCATCCCCGGCCACGGGGGTCTCCTGGACCGAGTCGACGGACTGCTGGCGGCAACTGCGGCGACGGCCCTATTCTTCGCCGCAAAAGAAGGCGGGGTTCCGACGTGGTAGCAACCGGGGCGCCGCGTAGCATCACCATTCTAGGCTCCACCGGTTCGGTGGGTCGCAATACCGTCGAATTGATCGGTGCCGACCGCTCCTCTTTTGTCGTCGAGGCCCTGACGGCGAACCGCAACGTTGACAGACTGGCCGAGCAGGCGAGACGCCTGAAACCGCGCCTGGCAGTGGTGGCGGACCCTTCTTGCTATCAGGAACTTAAGAGCGCCCTTGCGGGGACCGGTGTAGAGGCGGCGGCCGGTGCCGAAGCCGTGGTCGAGGCCGCGGCGCGGTCCACCGATTGGGTAATGGCGGCGATCGTCGGCGCCGCCGGTCTTGCGCCAACTCTGGAAGCAGTGCGGCGAGGATCGATCATCGCCCTTGCCAACAAGGAAAGCCTAGTCTCGGCCGGCGACATCATGGTGGCCGAGGTGCGCCAACACAATGCAACCCTGATCCCCGTGGATTCTGAGCACAACGCCATCTTTCAGGTTTTTGATTTCGAGCAGTCGGCCAACGTCGAAAAGATCATCTTGACCGCTTCGGGCGGCCCCTTCCGCAAGCGGGACCTGGCCGCCATGGCAGACGTGACCCCGGAAGAGGCCGTGGCCCACCCCAACTGGGACATGGGCGCCAAGATCTCGGTGGATTCCGCAACCATGATGAACAAGGGTCTAGAACTGATCGAGGCTTTCCACTTGTTTCCCGTCACCGAAGAACGTATCGAGATTCTAGTACACCCACAATCCGTCGTGCACTCCATGGTGGCCTACTCAGACGGCTCAGTGCTTTCTCAGATGAGTGAACCCGACATGCGCACGCCCATCGCCTACGCCCTTGGCTGGCCCAAGCGCATGGCGTCGCCGGCACCACGCCTGGACTTGGCAAAGGTCAAAAATCTCACTTTCGAAGCCCCTGATCCACAACGTTTTCCAGCCCTTCAATTGGCCCGCGATGCGTTGCAAACCGGAGGCGGCGCCCCAACTGTATTAAATGCGGCCAACGAAATCGCGGTACAGGGGTTTTTGGCGCGTGAAATCAGATTCCTTGACATCGCGCGCATCGTGGAGCAAACCGTGGCGGCGACACCGAATGGCCGGCTGGCAAGCCTGGATGATGTGTTCGAGGCCGATGAGGCGGCGCGCCGGGTCGCGCGGCAATTGATATCCCAGCACCGGGCGGCAGACTAAGTTTCCCTAATCCCTTTCGAGCGGACGGCGATATATGGACTTCATCATTTTCGTTTGGAAATACATCATCCCGTTTCTTTTCATCCTGACGGTCCTCGTCTTCATCCACGAGATGGGCCACTTCTGGGTCGCGCGGCGAAATCAGGTCCGGGTCGAGGTGTTCTCAGTCGGGTTCGGACCTGAAATCTACGGGTGGACAGATCGCCTGGGGACCCGATGGAAAATCAGTGCCGTGCCGTTGGGCGGCTACGTGAAGATGTTCGGCGAAAACGACGGCGGCGAAGACGGCAAGGCTCCCCTGACGCCGGAAGAACGCGCGGTCTCCTTCCAACACAAGCGCCTTGGTCAGCGCACCGCCATCGTCGCGGCAGGTCCGTTGGCTAACTATCTTTTCGCCATCGTCGTCCTGGCTGGCCTATACAGCATTTCAGGAATACCCCGGCCCATGGCCGCGGTGGGCGAGGTCGTCGCGGGGAGCGCCGCCGAGCAAGCCGACATTCGACCGGGCGACCGCATATTGAGTATCGACGGAACCGATATTGACTGGTTTGAGGATCTGCGTCGGATCGTCATGGGCAAACCGGGCGTACCCTTAGAACTCAACATTCTTCGCGACGGCACGCGTCTCTCCGTCAAAGCGACGCCACAGGCGGTGGAAGTGGGGGGCGAGAGTGGAGGGGCCACGACAGTCGGCCGCCTTGGGGTCAAGCCGGATCCCAATCATGTCTCCCATGAACGGCAGAACCCGTTGAAGGCACTTTGGATGGGGGTCGAACGTTCCGTGTCGATGACTGGCCAGATACTGTCTTATGTTGGCCAAATTTTCACCGGGAAACAAAATGCGGACCAGTTGGGGGGTCCCTTACGAATTGCCCAAATGTCGGGTGCGATTTGCCAAGGGGGCTTGGTCGAGTGCACTTTTTTCATGGCCGCTCTCTCCATCAACCTCGGACTGATTAACTTGTTTCCCATCCCCATGCTGGATGGTGGCCATCTCGCATTTTACATCGCCGAGGCAATTCGCGGACGCCCTCTTGGACCAAGGACGCAAGAATACGGTTTCCGATTCGGCCTGATTCTGGTACTTTTGCTAATGATATTCGCAACATGGAACGATTTGGTGCAGCTTGAAGTTTTTGAATTTCTAAAGGATCTCATCACTTGATGCCCCTTCGTTCGAAAGGATATTCGAGACACTGGATCGGCTTTTGTGTTCTCGGAATTTGTCTTGCCCTATTCGCTTCGCCACTCCGTCAGGCGGCGGCGCAATCGGGCGGGGGAATCGTGCGCGAGATCATCGTCGAAGGAACGCAGAGGATCGAACCAGACACCGTGCGCTCCTACATGTTGGTTCAGGAAGGCGATCTTTACAATCCCGAACGCGTCGACCGCTCCCTCAAGACCCTATTTGCCACTGGCCTGTTCGCCGATGTCAGCTTACGACGCAAAGGCGACAAACTCTTCGTATCGGTGGTGGAAAATCCCGTCATCAATCGTCTTGCCTTTGAGGGCAACAAGCGCCTGAAGGATGAGGACTTAAGCGCTGAGGTCACTCTCAGGCCACGTGTTATTTATACCCGAACCAAGGTCCAATCAGACGTCAACCGTATCCTTACCCTCTATCGGCGAAGCGGACGCTTCTCTGCCACGGTGGAGCCCAAGGTCGTTCAGCTGGCCCAAAATCGGATTGATCTAATCTTCGAGATCGGCGAGGGGGACCTGACCGACGTCGAACGCATTCGCTTTGTCGGCAACAAGGAATTCGACGATTCACGTCTGCGCGAAATAATCAGGACCAAGGAATCCCGTTGGTATCGCTTTTTCTCCTCCGACGATACTTACGATCCCGATCGTCTGACGTTGGACCGCGAATTGTTGCGGCGATTTTATCTGAAAAACGGCTTCGCCGATAATCGGGTGATATCCGCAGTTGCGGAATTAACCCCGAACCGCGAGGACTTTTTCATCACTTTCACTGTCGATGAGGGAGCCCGCTACCGTATCGGCACCGTCGACGTCGAAGCACGCTTGCGCGATTTGGATCCTGAGGGATTGCGGCAGAACCTCGAACTGGAGGAAGGAGAGTGGTACAACGCGGATGATATTGAGGATGCCTCGGACGAATTGGCCGACGCGGTGGGCGACAAGGGTTACGCCTTCGTCGATGTGCGGCCGCGCATCGTCCGCGATCGGCCTAACCGGACTATCAACATCACCTTCGAAATTGGGGAAGGGCCGCGGGTATTCGTTGAACGGATTGACGTCACGGGAAACGTGAGAACCCTTGACAAGGTGGTTCGCCGTGAATTTCGTCTCGTTGAGGGAGACGCCTTTAATTCGACCAAGCTGCGGCGCTCCAAGCAGCGCATTCAAAACCTGGGTTTCTTCGAAAAGGTGGAATTGGAGCAAGTTCCAGGAAGTGCCTCGGATAAGACGGTCCTTAATGTCGACGTTCAAGAAAAGTCCACGGGGGCATTATCCTTTGGCATCGGCTTTTCGAGTTCCAGCGGTGCCCTGCTCGACTTTGGAATTCGAGAACGGAACCTTTTAGGGCGGGGGCAAGACCTCAACCTCAAGTTCACCGCGGCGCAACGCAAGAGCGAAATAGACTTAAGCTTCACCGAACCTTACTTCCTCGACCGCGAAGTAAGCGCGGGTTTTGACGTCTTCAGTCTCAGTGCCGACCTGCAGGATACCAGTTCCCATGACTTGGAGACGCTGGGAACATCGCTTCGGATCGGTTATTCGATCACCGAAAACATCAAACAGGGATGGAAATACACGATCAAGCAGACCGACGTGACCGACGTTGACTCCAGTGCGTCGCAGTTCATCAAGTCACAAGAGGGGACTGAACTGTTATCGGAGATTTCGCACAGCCTTACCTACGACTTGCGCGATAATCGCCTGGACCCGACCGAGGGTCATTTCGCACGCTTGACCACCGACTTGGCGGGCCTGGGAGGATCGACCCGATATATTCGTAATCGCCTAGACGGTGGTAAGTATTTTTTGCTCGGCGACGAACTGGTGCTCGGCTTGACGAGTACCGCCGGCTACATTTTGGGCATCGGAAAGGACGTTAACTTAGCAGATAGATTTTTCGGCGGCGGCAACGAGGTTCGCGGCTTCGCCGATGCCGGCCTTGGTCCCCGCGACAGCAGCACAAAGGACGCTTTGGGTGGTGAGTGGATGTATGCCGCCTCCGCCGAGCTCGTCTTCCCAATTGGACTTCCTAACGAATTGGGTATCAAGGGTAAAGTATTCACGGACTTGGGAAGCTCGGGCAAACTCTCGCCGTCGGGCACAGATGTACAGGATTCTGGCGCCCTGCGCGCCTCGATAGGTACTGGTATCAGTTGGACTTCGCCGTTCGGAGCGATCGGCATTGACGTAGGAATCCCGGTTTTGAAGGAAAGTTTCGACGAGATCGAGAATATCCGCTTCAACTTCGGAACTAAATTCTAGGAGAAAATTTGATGCGTTATTTTGTTTTTATGATCTGTGCGCTGTTTCTGGCGGCGGCGGTTAAGCCAGGATTAGCGCAAGAACCCGTAAAAGTAGGCACTTTGCGCGTCAAAATGGCCGTCATCGACATGAATGCGGTGCGCCGAAACGCCACTGCGGTAAAAGACATTCGGGTTCAAGTGGAGAAATTTCGCGCCGAATTCCAAGCTGAAATCAAGAAGGAAGAGGAAGAACTTCGCACGGCCAACCAAGAATTGGGCCGTCAAAGGGCAATTCTTTCGCCCGAGGCTTTTACCGATGAGCGGCGAAAGTTCGATCAACGCCTAGCTGGTGTGCAACGCAAGGTGCAGCAGCGTAAGCAAAACTTGGACAAGGCCCTGAATGACGCCATGTTCGAGGTGCAGAAGTCTCTCAACAAGATCGTCGTCGATCTTGCCAAGGAACACAGCCTAACTCTGATTCTGCGTAAGGAGCAAACCGTCCTTGTGGCAAAACCCCTCAATATTACGGAGGTCGTTCTTCAGCGATTGGATCAGGTCGTGCCCACGATCAAGGTTGTAGAACCCGGAAAGTAAGTCATGGCTGACCCGCGATTTTACTCCGTAGCCGGGCCATTCACTCTTGAGACATTAGCGGAGATGTCGGGCGCGCGCATCGGTGGCGAGGTAGATCCTGGCACCACCTTTACCGACGTTGCATCCCTGGATGTGGCGGGTCCGACCGACATCGCTTTTCTCGACAACAGACGCTATGCCGATGATTTCGCCAAGAGCGCGGCGGGTGCCTGTCTGGTCCATCCAGATTTGGCCGCAAAGGCACCCTCGAGCATGGCATTGTTGTTGACGAAGGAGCCCTATCACGCCTATGCCCGCGTGGCTCGCTCGTTTTACCCAATGGCACAGATGGCGGCGTCCGTTGGGCCCTCGGCAGTCGTCGGTGAAACGGCGGTCCTTGGTGTCGGTTGCCGGATCGAACCGGGAGCCGTCGTCGGTGAACATACCGAAGTGGGTCGCGGCTGCCATATTGGCGCCAATGCGGTCCTTGGCGACGGAGTGGTCTTGGGCGACGATTGCAAAATCGGTGCTAACGTCTCACTGACTTATTGCATCGTCGGGCGTGGTGTTGTCATCCATGCCGGTGTACGCGTGGGCCAAGACGGGTTCGGATTTGCGCTTGGCCCCCAAGGACACGTCAAGGTACCCCAACTGGGGCGGGTCATCATCGAAGACGACGTCGAAATTGGAGCCAACACCACAATTGACCGAGGCACCGGCCCCGACACCATCATCGGCGCCGGCAGCAAAATTGATAATCTGGTGCAAATTGCCCATAACGTTCAGTTAGGTCGGGGATGTGTCATCGTGTCTCAGGTCGGGATTTCAGGAAGCACCAAGGTGGATGATTACGTTATGATGGGCGGGCAGGCGGGTTTGACCGGCCACTTGAGCATCGGCGCCGGGGCTCGTATTGGCGCTCAAAGCGGTGTCATGCGGGACGTGGAAGCGGGAGCGACTGTCATCGGTTCCCCCGCCGCGCCGGCGACCGAACACTGGCGTCAGGTGGCGACCTTGGCCAACCTGAGCCGGAAAGGAAAAAAGAAGGGGAGTTGAACGATGGATAAGGACGCGAATTCCATCGCGGGTACGATCATTGAGATCGGGCGGATCATGGAGATGATTCCCCATCGCTATCCTTTCTTGATGATTGATCGAATTATCGAAACAGTTCCCGATTCGAACGCCACTGCCGTCAAGAACGTTACTATCGACGAACCGTTTTTCCAAGGTCACTTTCCCAACCACCCTGTGATGCCCGGCGTACTGATTATCGAATCAATGGCACAGACCGCTGCCGTCCTTGTCGTGCACACCTTGGGCGAGAAGTCGGAGGGCAAACTGGTCTATTTCACGTCCATCGAAACCGCACGCTTCCGCAAACCGGTGACGCCCGGCGATTCGCTTCGCATCCACGTCCAAAAGGAGCGCAACCGCGGTGGATTGTGGAAGTTCAGCGGCAAGGCCATGGTCGACGGAAACATCGTCGCTGAAGCCACTTTCTCTGCCATGATCTTGGATGATTGAATGACCGATATTCACCCCACGGCCATTGTCGAAAATGGTGCCGAGATCGGCGAGAACATTACCATTGGCCCCTATTGTCTAATCGGGCCGAACGTCGTTCTTGAGGATGGCGTCACCCTTCTGGGTCATGCCGTTGTCAACGGGCACACGGTCTTGGGCGCCAATAGCCGAGTTTTTCCCTTCGCTACCGTCGGCCTGCCGCCCCAAGACCTAAAATACAAAGGCGAGCCCTCGCGTCTGACTATCGGCTGCAATACTGTGATCCGCGAGCACGTCACCCTGAACCCGGGCACCGAAGGGGGCGGCATGGAAACCCGCGTCGGCAACAACTGCCTGTTCATGGTCGGCAGCCACATTGCCCATGACTGCCAAATCGGCGACCACGTCATTTTGGTCAATAACGCCACCTTGGCCGGGCACGTCAAGGTCGGCGAATGGGCAATCGTGGGCGGACTGTCGGCGGTCCATCAGTTTGTGCGCATCGGGCGCCACGCCATGATCGGCGGCATGTCAGGGGTCGAGAACGATGTCATTCCCTATGGTTCGGTGGTCGGCAACAGGGCGCGGCTATCGAGCTTGAATGTCATCGGCCTCAAGCGCCGGGGATTTTCGCGCGACGTCATCCACGATCTGCGCAACGCCTACCGGCTGCTTTTCGCCCAGGAAGGGACGATGGCCGAACGCCTAGACGACGTGGCAGAGCTATTTCCCCACGTCGAGCCGGTGATGGAGATCGTCGACTTCATTCGCGTCGAATCCACGCGCTCTATCTGCCAACCCCACATGGAAGATGCTGCCTAAACTCGGAATTTTAGCCGGCGGTGGCGCGCTCCCGGCCCGTATCATTAAAGCCTGCAGGGAAGCCGGGCGCGACGTCTTCGTCCTTGCCTTTAAAGACCAGACCGATCCTGAAACCGTGGTGGGAACGTCACACGCGTGGATACGCCTGGGCGCAGCGGGAGATGCCATCGATCTCTTACACCGAGCCGAAGTCGAGGACGTGGTCATGGCAGGAGCCATCCGTCGGCCCACTCTCGCCGCTCTGAGGCCCGATCTGCGGGCAGCCAAGCTGTTTGCCAAGTTGGGCGTTGCCATGCTTGGCGATGACAAGCTTCTGTCAGCGGTCGTCCGTGAGTTGGAAGAGAAAGAAGGTTTCCGGGTCGTCGGTCCACAGAGCCTGCTTCCCTGTTCCCTCGCCACCATGGGCGTCCTCGGGAGCCACCAGCCCGACGAACAGGCCCACCACGATACCCGGCGCGGTGTCGAGGTGGCCTTGGGCATCGGGGCCCTCGACGTGGGTCAGGGCGCGGTGGTGCAGCAAGGCTTGGTCCTGGCTGTAGAGGCTGTGGAGGGAACGGACGCGATGCTGGCCCGCGCCGCACAGTTGCGTCGAGACGGACCGGGCGGCGTCCTGGTCAAGGTCCGCAAGCCAGGGCAGGAGCCACGCGCTGATCTTCCCACCATCGGCGTCGGGACCGTCGAGGCGGCCGCCGCGGCGGGACTCAGGGGAATCGCGGTGGAAGCCGGCGGCGCCCTCCTTATTGATCCGGAAAAGACCATTCGGGCGGCCGACAATGCGGGCCTCTTTCTACTTGGCGTCGAGGGTTCCGAGGAATTACCCGGGTGACGGCGGCACCTCTCGTCTTCCTGATCGCCGGCGAACCCTCGGGGGACGTGCTTGGCGGCCGGCTCATGGCCTCCCTCAATCATTTGACCGGCGGGCGTGTTCGGTTCGCCGGTGTCGGCGGCCCAAACATGCAATCCCACGGCCTAACCAGCCTTTTTCCCATGGACGATCTCACGGTCATGGGGGTGGCCGAGGTCCTGCCGCGGCTGCCACGGATATTGCGCCGCCTGCGCCAGACCGTGGCAGCGGTCAAGTCGAGCTGCCCGGCCGCCGTGGTGACCATTGACGCGCCCGATTTCAGCTTTCGTGTCGCCAGGCGCCTCAAGGGAAAGGGATTTCCCCTTATCCACTATGTCGCCCCGACTGTCTGGGCATGGAGGCCCGGCCGCGCCCGCGTCATCGCGGCCTTTCTAGACCATGTCCTGGCCTTGTTGCCGTTCGAGCCGCCTTTTTTCGAGGCCGAAGGACTGGCTTCGACCTTCGTCGGCCATCCGGTGGTGGAAAGTGGCGCTGGCGACGGCGACGGTGCGGCCTTTCGCCGCCTTCACGGAATCGATCCCGGGGCTCCCTTGGTCTGTTTTCTACCCGGCAGCCGGAAAAGCGAGGTCGGTCCCCTTATGCCTATTTTCGGCGAGACCTTGGCCCGGTTGCGCAGCGGCCGGCCCGATCTCCGCGCCGTCGTCGCCACCGTGGCAACGGTCTCCGACGCCGTGACCGCCGCCATTCGGGATTGGCCGGCGGCACCGATCATGGTATCGGACACGGCGGAGAAACACGGCGCCTTCGCCGCCGCCGATGCCGCCCTGGCCGCCTCGGGCACAGTGGCCCTTGAACTGGCCATGGCAAGCACCCCGGCGGTGATCGCCTATAAGATCAATCCATTGACCGCGTTTCTCGTCCGCCAACTAATCAAAGTCCGTTATGTCAACCTTATCAACATCGTCTTGGACCGCCCCGTAGTGCCCGAATTCCTGCAAAAGGACTGCCGACCCGAGAAGTTGGCGGCGGCCATCGATTATTTGCTCGGAGATGCCGAATCCCGCGCCCAGCAGATCGCCGCGGGGCGTGATGCACTGCATCGACTTGGCCTTGACGGACCACCAACCGGTGAACGCGCCGCCCGGGTGGTGCTGGACATTATCGAACGCTATTCAATTTCCAATGGAGGATGATATGACGGTGGAAACCCCGACATACAAATTGCTTCACACCATGATCCGGGTGCGTGACCTGGATAAGTCGCTCGACTTCTACACGCGGCTTTTGGGCATGACCCTTTTGCGCAAGAAAGACTTTCCAAGCGGGCGATTTACCCTTGCTTTCGTCGGTTACGGCGACGAAGAGGAAACAGCGGTGATCGAACTGACCCACAATTGGGATCAGGCCGAGCCGTATGAACTTGGCAGCGGCTTCGGCCACCTGGCCATTGGCGTGCCCGACGTCTACGCGTGCTGCGATTTACTGGCGGCGGAAGGGGTCAACATCCCGCGCCCCGCCGGGCCAATGAAGCACGGCGGCTCTGTGATCGCTTTCGCCGACGATCCCGACGGATACAAGATCGAGTTTTGCGAGCGCAAATAGGACGCCGCCGGCCCCCGCGTCCCTACTTGCGTCGGTTGAGCGGTACGTACTTACGCTCAGACTCACCGGTGAAAAGCTGGCGCGGGCGGCCAATCTTTTGTGTCGGATCCTCAATCATCTCGTTCCACTGGGCCACCCAGCCGACGGTCCGCGCCAAGGCAAAGAGCGCCGTGAACATTGACGTCGGAATCCCCATGGCGCGTAGGATGATGCCCGAATAGAAGTCGACGTTTGGATAAAGCTTCTTTTCGACGAAATATGGGTCCGACAGGGCGATTTGCTCCAATTCCATAGCCAAGTCGAGCAGGGGCTCGTCTTTGATCCCCAATTCCTTGAGCACCTTGTGGCACTCGGCCTGTAGGACCTTGGCGCGTGGATCATAGCTCTTGTAGACCCGATGACCGAAGCCCATGAGGCGGAACGGATCCTTGGGGTCCTTGGCCTTGTCCACGTACTCCTTGATACGGTTGGTGCTGCCGATTTTGCCCAGCATGTTGAGCACCGCCTCATTGGCGCCGCCATGGGCGGGTCCCCACAATGAGGCAATGCCGGCGGCGATGCAGGCATAGGGATTGGCCCCACTGGATCCGGCAAGACGCACCGTCGAGGTCGAGGCGTTCTGTTCGTGTTCTGCGTGCAGAATGAAAATACGCCGCATCGCTTGAGACAGTACGGGATTGATATCGTAAGTCTCACACGGGGTCGCGAACATCATGTGAAGGAAGTTCTCGGAAAATCCGAGGTCGTTGCGCGGATAGATGAAAGGTTGTCCCAGGGAATACTTGTATGCCATCGCGGCAATAGTCGGCATTTTTGCAATCAGGCGGTAGGACGCCACCATGCGATGGCGGGGATTCGTGATGTCGGTGCTGTCATGATAGAAGGCCGATAGCGCCCCAACCACGCCGCACATGATCGCCATCGGGTGGGAATCGCGGCGAAAACCGCGAAAAAAGTAATTGATCTGCTCATTCAGCATGGTGTGATGGGTGATGTCGTACTCGAACTTTTCGTGTTGCTTCGGGTTCGGCAATTCGCCATAGAGCAGAAGATAGCAAACATCCATGAAGGTGGAGTGCTCGGCCAGGTCTTCGATGGGGTATCCGCGGTAAAGCAAGATGCCCTCATCGCCGTCGATATAGGTAATTTGTGACTCACAACTTCCCGTCGACGTATAACCAGGGTCGTAGGTGAAGTATCCCGTCTCGGCGTAGAGCTTGCGAACGTCGATGACGTCCGGACCTATGGTTCCCTTGATGATAGGTAATTCGAAGCTGCGCTTGTTGGGCGTATCGACGAGGGTCACCGTCGCCGCGGACGCCGTTTTCTTGGTACTGGCTTTCTTTGCACTCATAAGTCCTATCCCCTACGAAGAGGGCGGCCGATCAACGGATTCCGGCTCATCCCATGGTTGTTACATGAATATGTGCTCATTTTTTTTCGCCCGTTCAATGATTTGTATTAAATACCGCCGAGCACGTCGTCTAGCCTTCCTAAAGTTTCCTCCTGACCCAGAACCCTCATGACCTCGAAGATAGGCGGCGAAACGGTCGCACCCGTCAGCGCGGCACGTAAGGGTTGGGCTATCTTTCCCAGTTTGAGCCCTTCGTCTTCGGCGAAGCGTCGAACCAGGACCTCAATGGCCTCGTCGCTCCACTCCTTCAGTTCCACCAACGGATCACGAAGCCCTTTCAAGTGTCCGAGCGTGGTGTCGTTGAGGAGCTTGGCCGCTTTGTCGCCCAGGGATAGCGGTCTCGACTGGGCATAAAATGCGGCACTATCGGTTAGGTCCAGAAGAGTCGTCGCCCGCTCCTTCAAACCGGGCATTCCCATTATTAGCCGGTTCAGAGCCTCATCGGCAATGTTTCGGGCCGAATTTGCGGCAAGGCCAGTCATAACCAGGTCGGTAAGCCGGCCGTCATCGGCATGGCGCAGGTAGTGGGCATTGAGGCTGTCGAGCCTCTCCTTGTCGAAGCGTGCCGGCGACCGGCCGATGGCGTCGAGGGTAAACCAGGCAATGGCGTGTTCGGTGTCGATAATCTCATCGTCGCCGTGGGACCAGCCCAGGCGCAGCAGGTAATTGCGCATGGCCTCGGGCAGATAGCCCTGGTCGCGGTATTCCCCCACACCCAGCGCCCCATGGCGCTTGGATAGCTTGCTGCCGTCGGACCCATGAAGGAGAGGGACGTGAGCGAAGGCCGGTGCCTCCCAGCCCAGCGACCGGTATATCTGGAATTGTCGAAAAGTGTTTGTCAGGTGGTCGTCGCCCCGAATGACATGGGTCACGTCGGCGTCGTGGTCGTCGACCACCACGGCTAGCATATAGGTGGGCGTCCCGTCGGCCCGCAACAGTACCAGATCGTCAAGCTGATCGTTGGCCACAGTGACTTCACCCTGTACCTGGTCGTCAATGACGGTGGCGCCTTCTTGTGGCATTTTGAGGCGGATTACCGGATCGACGCCAGATGGCGCCGAGGCCGGGTCGCGGTCGCGCCACCGCCCATCGTAGCGCATAGAGCGTCCCTCGCGGCGTGCCGCCTCACGCATTTCGGACAGTTCGTCTGGCGTGCAAAAACATTGGTAGGCCTTGCCCTCGGCCAGCAAGCGCTGCGCCACCTCAGCGTGACGCTGGACGCCATCGAACTGAGACTGCGCGTCACCGTCCCAGTCCAGTCCCAGCCAACCAAGCCCGTCGAGGATTGCGCCGACAGCCTCGGGCGTCGAGCGTGCGCGGTCCGTATCTTCGATGCGCAACAAGAACCGCCCCGCCTTGTTGCGGGCGAACAGCCAGTTGAACAGGGCCGTGCGGGCACCGCCAATGTGGAGGGTCCCGGTAGGAGAGGGGGCGAAGCGGGTAACGACCGTCATGACGTGATCTGATACACTCTCTTTCGTTACAGGCTTTATAGTCGCGACGTTGCGCCGCGCGGGCAATGGGACTGCCCTGGTTTAGCACAATCCCTTAGCACTTGCAGCAAAAGCCTGTCGCGGCGACCGAAGTGGGAGAGAAAAAACGCCGTTTCGTGGGATGTCAGGTGTCTCCAGCCGTCTCGCTGCGATGCACGAGGTAAGAGCCGTCCTTGAGCGCGAGCGGGAGCGATGGGTGCTTTGGCTTCCGGTTTTTCTGGGCCTAGGCATCGGCTTTTATTTCGCCCTTCCAGAGGAGCCGCCGATCTGACTCGGCCTGTCGGGAATGGCCGTCTCCACCGCCTTTGGCTGGCTGGGACGCCGACGCGCCGTGCCTTTGGTGGCGGCTTTGGGCGTGGGCGTCCTCGCCCTTGGCTTCGCCGCCGCCCAATGGCGGACGGTTGCCGTCCAGACCCCGGTGCTAGACCATCGCCTGGGCCCGACGAATGTCGCAGGCCGGGTGGTTGGTGTCGAAGTTCTACCCGGAGCCAGTCGCGTTACCCTGGAACGATTACGCATCGGGCAGCTTTCCCCGGCCCGCACGCCGGAACGGTTGCGCGTGCGGCTAGGCGGAAAACAGCCGCGCATCATCCCCGGCGACTGGATCCGGGTGCGCGCCATCCTTTCGCCGCCGCCGCCGCCCGCCGCGCCCGGTGCATTCGACTTCCAACGTCAGTCCTATTTTCGCCAACTCGGTGCCGTCGGATTCTCCCTCGGCTCCGCCACCGTTGAGGAGCATCATCGCGCCGAAGGGTTCGCCGCCTTCGGTTTTGCCCTGGAACGGCTGCGCCAACGCATTTCGGAACGTGTCGTGGCGGGCATCGACGGAACGCCGGGCGCCATCGCCGCCGCCCTGATGACGGGGTCACGAGGCGCCATCTCGGCCGAAGTAATGGCGAACATCCGCGATTCCGGGCTGGCTCATCTTTTGGCCATTTCAGGGCTGCACATCGGTCTGGTGGCAGGCATTGTGTTCTTTGGTCTGCGCGGCGCCCTGGCCCTGGTACCGCCCCTGGCGCTTCGCTATCCAATCAAGAAATGGGCGGCGATGGCGGCTATTGCCGGGGCGTTCGCCTATGCCCTGGTCGCCGGCGCGACGGTCCCGACACAACGCGCCTTCCTGATGATTGGCCTGGTGCTGCTTGCCGTCTTGTTTGACCGTCGCGGACTATCCATGCGTCTTGTTGCCTGGGCCGCTTTCGCCATCTTGCTGTTTCGACCCGAAAGCCTGCTTGGCGCCAGCTTCCAGATGTCGTTTGCCGCCGTCGTCGCCTTGGTCGCCGTCTACGAGGTGGTGCGCGACCGCCGGCGGCTTGATGAGGCCGGACCGCCATCATGGCCGCGTCGGGCACTCCACTACCTGGGTGGTGTGGGGTTGACGACGTTAATTGCCGGCTCCGCGACAGCGCCCTTCGCGATATATCACTTCAACCGTTTTGCCGTTTTCGGCCTGGCCGCCAACCTGGTGGCCGTACCGGTGACGGCGCTGTGGATCATGCCATGGGCGGTGGCCGCTTTTCTTTTGATGCCTTTCGGCCTGGAGTCCGTGGCCCTGGCCCCCATGGGCCTGGGCATCGAGGTGGTGGTTCGGGTTGCCGAGACCGTCGCCGCCTGGCCCGGCGCCGTGACCTTGGTGCCGGCCATGCCGGTGTGGGGTCTGGCCGCCCTCGGCCTGGGGGGACTGTGGCTGTGCTTATGGCGTTGCCCGTGGCGGGCCTGGGGGCTGGCTGGCGTCGCTGCCGGTCTGGCCGGGGTGGCCGTTACGGTTCCGCCGGACGTCCTTGTGGACGGCGGCGGTCGCTTGATGGCCGTGCGCTCGGCCTCGGGCACCTTCGCCGTCTCGACGCGACGGACGGGGCGCTTCAACCGCGGGGTATGGCTGCGCCGGGTCGGCCAGGATGCGGAGGCTCCGCTTTGGCCGCGCCAGGGCTTCAGCGCCGACGGCCGCTTGGTTTGCGACCACCTGGGCTGCATCCTGCACGCCAAGAAACACGTGGTGGCCCTCGTCTCACGCCCCCAAAGCCTGGCCGAGGACTGCTGGATCGCCGATGTGGTCGTCAGCGCCGTCCCGGTGCGCGGTCCTTGCCCGGCGGCCGACCGCTTCGATCTGTGGCGCCACGGCGCCCACGCGCTGTGGCTTCTGGACAACGGTCAGGTAAGGGTGGAAAGCGTCAATGAAGAACGCGGCCGGCGCCCTTGGGTGGTACGTCCGGCGCCCAGACAGCGAAGCGACAGCGCGAGTTAAGGCGCCGCCTTCCTCAGTACTTACGGATCAAACCGACCAGCCGGCCCTGCACTTTGACCCGGTCGGGGCCGAAGACGCGCGTCTCATAAGCGGGGTTGGCGGCTTCAAGCTCAACGGAAGAGCCCCTGCGGCGCAAACGCTTCAGGGTCACCTCGGTATCGTCGACCAGGGCGACGACGATGGTGCCGTTTTCGGCGGTATCCCGGCGCTGGATGAGCACGGTGTCGCCGTCCTGGATGCCGGCATCAATCATCGATTCGCCCTCTACCTCAAGGGCATAGTGTTCGCCGCCGCTCAAAAGATAGGCCGGCACCTCAACGGATTCAGAATCGCGCAGGGCCTTAATCGGTGTGCCGGCGGCGATTCGCCCATAGAGCGGCAGTTCGACCACTTGCGCCGTTGTTGACGCACGGCCCGCAAGCCCGCCCTCTATCACCTTGGCATCGGCGCCAAAGCGTTCATCCAGTCCTTTGGCCGGGCGGGATGGCTGGCGGCCGGCCAAGTGCGCATTATCTGGCAGACGCAGCACTTCCAAGGCCCGGGCCCGGTGGGGCAGGCGGCGGATGAAACCACGCTCCTCCAATCCTGTGATCAGGCGGTGGATACCCGATTTCGATTGCAGACCCAGCGCGTCCTTCATCTCATCGAATGACGGCGAGACACCGTTGTCCTTGAGATAGCCGTCGATATAAACCAAAAGCTCGTATTGTTTCCTGGTCAGCATGGCCACGCCCCCGCACATAGACCTTTGGAACAAACTGTAAACATTAGCGCTTGTTCTAGTTTGGTTCCAGTGCCGGGTCAAGCAAACATTTTCTTGTCAGCCACCAGCCGGCTTCACAACGACAAATGGCCGCGGCGCAGGGGCACGATCTCAACCCTTTCGCCGGCACGCGCGGCGGCGGCGTGGGGGGGCCGCACGATCAGGCAATCGGCGGCGGCGAAGACCGCCATCATGGAACTGTCTTGTTTCCCGGCGGGCGTCGCCACCGGGTTGCCATCGGCGTCGTTGGCGATTGTCGCGCGCAGGTAATCCTGGCGTTCATCGTTGCCGTTCAGGTCGCAGCCAAGAAGGGCCGTCGGCGACGGCCCTCTTTCGCCCGAGACGCCCAGCATGGCCTCAATCGCGGGCTTCAGGAAGATCACCGCCGAAACACCGGCCGAAACCGGATTCCCCGGCATGCCAAGGACCGCAAGCGGCCCCAGGCGGCCGAAGATAACGGGCTTACCCGGGCGCATGGCGACGCGGTGAAAGGCAAGCTCCAAGCCCTCTTCGTCGAGTACCCGGCGCACCAGATCGTGATCTCCGACCGATGCGCCGCCGATGGTCACCAACACGTCGGCGCCACGGGCGCCGGCGATCAGGGCGCGTAGGGTTTCAACATTGTCGGCGGCGATGCCTAGATTGACCGGCTCGCCGCCAAGGACGCGAACGTAGGCCGCCACGGCCAGGCTGTTGGAGCTGATGATCTGGTCGCGGGACCTAGGCTCTCCCGGCATGACCAATTCGTCGCCCGTGGCAAGAACGGCAATGCGCGGCCGGCGGCGTACGCTCAGCCAAGGCACGTTCATGGCCGCCGCCATGCCTACGTCGCGCGCCGTCATCACCCGGCCCGCCGGCAGGAGTACCCGGCCCTCGGCGAAGTCGAGACCCGCTGGGCGGATGAACTTGCCGGGCGCCGCCCCCTGACGGACCACGACGTCGTCGCCCTTGGCCTCGGTATTTTCTTGAATAACAATGGCATCGGCGCCCTCGGGCACGGGAGCGCCGGTGAATATGCGCACCGCGTGGCCGGCACCTAGAACGCCATCAAACGCTTGGCCGGCAGCCGATTCGCCGATCCGACGCAAGGTCACGGGCACCGTCGCCACGTCCGCCGCGCGCACCGCGTAGCCGTCCATGGCCGAGACATCGGACGGCGGCTGGGTAATGCGCGAGGCGACGTCGTCCGACAGCACCCGGCCCAAGGCGTCGGCCAGCCCCACCCGTTCGGCCGACAACGGCGAGAAGGCGGCAGTGAGCAGTTCGAGAGCTTGGGTGACGGAAATCATGGAGAGCGTCGAGCCATTTCTGTTGGGCCGCGAGATGCGTGAGGAGCGCTCATTATAGCCCGTTTGCCACAGGTTTCACGCCCTGGGTTTTGTTGTCAGCTGAAACGTCAAACGTCGATGTCGTCGACGAAACGGGCGTGTTCTTGGATATAGGCCAGCCGCAATTCGGGCTTGCGGCCCATGAGGCTATCGACCAGGCGACGGGTATCACCGATCGTGGCCTCGTCCTCGCCATCGCGGGGCAAGGTGACGCGAAGCAACGTCCTCTTCTCCCGCGCCATGGTCGTTTCCTTGAGTTGGGCCGGCGGCATTTCGCCCAGGCCTTTGAAACGGCTGATCTCTACCTTGCCCTTGCCGGTAAATTTGCTTTTCAGCAATTCGTCCTTGTGCGCATCGTCGCGGGCAAAAATAGTGCGAGAACCTTGGGAAATTCGGTACAACGGTGGCATGGCAATATAAAGATGACCTTTTTCAATTAATTGCGGCATTTGCTTAAAGAAAAATGTTATCAAAAGTGCGGTAATATGGGCGCCGTCCACGTCGGCATCCGTCATGATGATGACACGGTCATAGCGCAACGCATCCTCATCAAAGGCCTCGCCGACGCCACAGCCCAGGGCCTCCAGCAGGTCCTTAATTTCCTGGTTGGCGTGGAGCTTGTCAGCGGAAGCGCTGGCCACGTTGAGGATTTTGCCCCTGAGCGGCAGGATCGCCTGTGTGGCACGATCACGAGCCTGCTTGGCTGAGCCGCCCGCCGAATCCCCCTCGACCAGGAAAATCTCCGTGTCCTCGGTGGTTTTTCTTGAGCAGTCAGAGAGCTTGCCGGGCAGGCGCAACCGGCGCGTCGCCGAGGCGCGCTTGGTTTCGCGCTGAGACTTGAGGCGGTTGCGTTCTTCGGCGCGGCCGATGACGTGGTCAAGCAAACGGCGTGCCGTCTCCGTATCGCCGCTAAGCCAATGGTCAAAGTGATCCCGGATGCTGGTCTCGACCAGGCGGGCGGCGGCGGCGTTGGACAGTTTTTCCTTGGTTTGGCCCTGAAACTCGGGGTTTTCCATGAACAGCGATAGCATGACGCAGGCCCCCCCGACTACGTCGTCGGCGGAGATTTTGGCCGCCTGGCGGTTCCCGATAAGCTCGCCATGGGCCTTGAGAGCCTTGGTCAGCCCGCCGCGCAGACCCTGTTCGTGGGTGCCGCCCTGGGGCGTCGGCACGGTATTGCAATAGGAATTGAGGAAGGCGTCCTCGTCAACCGGCCAGGCCACCACCCATTCCACCTTTCCCGAGCCGCCGTTCAACTTGGCGTCGCCGGCAAAAGGGGTAGCGGTCAGCGTGGCGCGGTCATCCAGCGTCGTTGCCAAGAAGTCGGCAAGGCCGCCCGGAAAATGCAAGGTGTCCTGGTCGGGCGTCTGGTCGCCCTTCTTCAGCAGCGCCGGGTCGCACGACCAGCGGATTTCGACGCCCCGAAATAAATAGGCCTTGGACCGGGCCATGCGGTAAAGAAGCGCCGGGCGGAACCCGACGCTTGGGCCGAAAATGTCGGGGTCGGGGTGGAAGCGGACGGTCGTACCGCGGCGATTGTGCACCGTCCCCTTGTCCTTCGGCGGTCCCTTGGGCTTGCCGCGGCGGTAGGATTGGGTCCACAGCTTGCGATCGCGGGCCACCTCAACGGTGAGATGATCCGACAGCGCGTTGACCACCGACAGACCGACGCCATGCAGACCGCCCGCGGTCTGGTATGACTGGCCCGAAAACTTGCCGCCTGAGTGAAGAGTGGTGAGGATGACCTCTAGGGCGGATTTGTTCTTGAACTTAGGATGGGGATCGATCGGAATACCGCGGCCGTTGTCGCTGACCGTCACCCATTGGTCGGCGTCGATTTCCAGATCAATGCGGCTAGCCTGGCCCGCCACCGCCTCATCCATGGCATTGTCGAGAAGCTCAGCCGCCAGATGATGGAGCGCATGCTCGTCGGTACCGCCGATGTACATGCCGGGGCGTCGGCGCACTGGCTCAAGGCCTTCCAGGACCTCAATGTCCTTGGCCGAATAGCCGCGCTGGCGCCGCGGTCCGGTTTCGGCCGTCTCAACGAACAAGTCGTCCATTGCTCTCGCGCCCGCTGTCATGGTCGTATTTCCGTTCCGTTGGCCCCATATCCTTAATTGGTCTCGGGGTTTGGCGCAAGGACGATATAGTATGGTTGAGGCGCCATAGACAATACATGTTGTGTAAAATGGGGGATTTATCCTGTCAAAGGAAGCAATCGAGCCACGCGGTGAAATGGCTATCCGGACCCAGGCCATGTCGCGCGACACCAACCCCAGCGGCGACATCTTCGGTGGTTGGTTAATGGCCCAAATGGACATCGCCGGCGGCATTACGGCGGCATGGCGAGCCAAGGGCCGCATCGTCACGGTGGCGGTGACCGGGATGGCGTTCCACCGCCCTGTCCGCGTCGGCGACGTGCTCTGCGTTTATGCCGAGGTCGAGCGAACCGGCCGCACCTTGCTGACGGTTCCCGTCGAAGCCTGGATCCAGCGCCGCGGTGACAGGAACCAAAGGGTCAAGGTAACCGAGGGCGTCTTCACTTACGTCGCCATCGATGCGGATGGCAACAAGCGCGAAGTGCCCACAAATTGAACAGTGCCGCGACGGCGGAAGCCGCTTGACTTCCAATGATGGTGCCGTATCAACATAGCGTCCTTTACGCCTGATCCACCGGTCAGCGGCGGCATTCTCCCAAGCTGACAAGCAACAACGGACCGATCATGGGTTCTTTCTCGGAATCGCCTGACGCAAACCCGCTTGAGCGCCCGGTCGTGGCCAACGACGACGGCGAAGTGATTGCCCACTATTGTATCCCCGTGGCTGCGGCCCGCGGTCGCAGGCTCAGGTGAGGCTAATGACCAGGGAGCTCAGCGTCGTCATCCCGACATTCAACGAACGAGAAAACGTCGAACCCCTTATCGAACGGCTGATCACGGTCCTGGACGGCCTCTCTTGGGAGGTCGTCTTCGTCAATGACGATTCGCCGGACGGTACGGCCGACGCCGTCGCCGCCATCGCCACCCGGGACGATCGCGTACGCTGCATCCGGCGCATCGGCCGGCGCGGGCTGTCGGCCGCCTGCATTGAGGCCATGCTGTCCACCACCACACCCTACGTGGCGGTGATGGACGCCGACCTCCAACACGACGAGACGTTGTTACCGCGCATGTTGGAAGCGGTGAAGCCGGGCGCCGTCGACATCGCCATCGGCAGCCGCTACACCGAGGGTGGTGGCGTCGGCGATTGGTCGTCAGAGAGGGCGGCGATCAGCCGCCTCGCCACGCGCCTCGGCCGGATGGTGATCAAGGCTGACCTCGGCGATCCCATGAGCGGTTTCTTCATGGTCGAGCAGCACGCCTTTCTCGAAGCTGTGCGGCACATGTCAGGAACCGGCTTCAAGATCCTGCTCGACCTGTTCGCCTCGTCGCCGCGCCCGCTCTGCTTTGTCGAACTTCCCTATACCTTTCGCCAGCGCCACGCCGGCGAGAGCAAGCTCGATACCATGGTCGCCTGGGAATACGTGATGTTGTTGGGAGAGAAGATGTTCGGCGGGTGGATTCCGGTCCGCTTCCTGCTTTTTGCCGGTGTCGGCGCCCTTGGTCTCGTCGTCCATCTGGCAGTGCTGGGCGGACTGCTCAAGGGGCCGGGACTTTCGTTCCCGATTTCCCAGACGGCAGCCGTGATCATCGCTATGACTTTTAACTACTTCGTCAACAATGTCTTCACCTATCGCGACAAGCGGCTCAAGGGCTTCGGTTTCTTGCGCGGGCTTTTCAGCTTTTACGCAGCCTGCAGCCTGGGTGCCCTGATCAACCTAGCCGTCGCCATCTATTTGTTCGATGCCGGCTCGCCATGGTGGTTGGCGGGCGCCGCCGGTGCCGTGGTGGGGGCGGTATGGAATTATGCCATCACAGCCACATTCACCTGGAATTCCGGTCGGACTAAGGGGTAACGGTTGGAGAAGGAGGGGATATGATTCTATCGTTAGTGACAGCAACCGCCATCGCCCTTTTAACGGCATCGGTCGCGACCGCCGGTGAGGTGGAAATCGCCGCCGCCGCGGTGCGCCAAGGGGCCGACGGCGCGTATCGCTTTTCGGTTACGCTCCGCCACGCCGACACCGGTTGGGACCATTACGCCGACAAATGGGACATTGTGGCGCCCGACGGCACGGTGCTGGGCACCCGGGTCCTTCTTCATCCGCACGAAAACGAGCAGCCATTTACCCGCAGCCTCTCGGGCGTACGGGTGCCAAAGGGCGTCAAGCGGGTTAGCATACGCGCCCATGACAAAGTGCACGGCTACGCCGAGCGCACCCTGACAGTGGAACTCAGTCCGTAGTGTCCTCTGAACTCGGGCGAATACGTTCGCGGTCGCCGCACCAATCGGAATTAGCGGTTTCCATCCACACAGTGGTTAAGGCGCTAGCCTGCGGCGCGTAACGTCGGCAAAGTCCCTTGTTGGAGCGCTTTCTGAGCCCACCGGTATCGCGTGGGTTAGTAACGTCCAATCGGGCGTCGTCTTGAGTGTAGCTCTGTTCCTTTTTGAATTTCCATGTCGGTTGCCAAAATCGGCAGTTACCGCACGCTTCCCGGTCAGCCATGGTTTTGACCCCATTTTGAACCATTGCCGATGATAGCCCGTTCAAGATGGTCTCGCGAGTCCCGCTCACCGGTCACCGGTATCGTTCAGGGACCAATCGTAGGCATAACCGTCGATGCCGCCGGCACGCTTCATATCCACAGCCAGGGCGGGCGCGACATAGTGCTTCAAGTGCTCAATGACGCTCTCGGCATCACCTCCGAAGTCCTCCGCATACCAGGCATAAATCTTGGAGACGGTGAGAAGCCCGTTTTCAACACGGGCGCCGCGCCGGTGATTGACGTAGGCCCGCGCCGCGCCTTCCAGCATGGCATCGGAGTTGGTGGCGGTGAAGGCCTTGGCCGCCAAGTCGGGGCATCCCAAGGCGGCGCAGTTGACGGCATAGTGAATGCGCGGGTCTTTCCAGATCGGGCGCAGGATGCGGTGTTCGATATCGTTCAGGCTTAGGGCTTCGCCCTCGATGGTGACCAGTTTGCGGTCCCAGGGGCCGAGGGAAAAGAGGCCGGGCGAGATATCGATATCGCGGATGGTGGCGACCGGATAGTGGTCGAGCACGACACGGACCGTCAGCGCATTGTAGAGGTTGATCCAATAGGCCCGCTGCTCGGCCCGCCGGTGGTGGTCAATAGCAACCTCGGCTAGCTCAGCGACATAGGCGTCGAGGGCTTGCCGGTCGACCCTGCTCACCTGGCCATAGGCAAAGCGGTTAATGCCACCGGGTGCCGGATGCACGTAGCTCTTGAGCAAGCCGTCCCAGGCATCGTGCGCAATGGTAGCAGTCGAATGAGGATCGTGGGCTGTCCAGCGCGGCCACG
This sequence comes from Rhodospirillales bacterium, assembly GCA_030754885.1. GTDB lineage: Bacteria > Pseudomonadota > Alphaproteobacteria > Rhodospirillales > JASLLZ01 > JASLLZ01. The sequence continues at coordinate 46,007 of JASLZL010000006.1, forward strand.
GTTCCGACTTTGGCGCCAACAGGGATTCGAGCGGCGTGAAGCCGCTCACCGCCAGGACAAGGCCGGACAACAAGAACACGTGCAACGGACGTCGGGCGCTCATGACGCCAATCCTTTGGTGGAAGCTGTGCGCCGGCGTTCGGAATCGTAGAGCCGAGCCAAGCGGTCGGGCGAAACCCCCAAGTGGTAGAGCGCGTGGATCCTCAGCCATCCCCAGATGATGGCGAGCGGATGGCGACCCTGGAAACGCCTGGACGATGTGATCACAGGCGGGTCCTCGATACAGCAGGTGGGACCATACCTTTCCAAGCGACGGGTGAAATCGTAGTCCTCCATCAATGCCACGAGGCGCATGCCGCCCAATGCTTGGTATACCCGGCGCCTGACAAAGATCGCCGAATCGCCGTAATAGAGACCGCGCCGGCGCATCCAGGCATAAAACCGGGTGAGCCGGCGGCTGAATGCGTCATGACCGTCGAACAACAGGCGAAAATTGCCGCCAATAATTTCCGGTGCAGAAGTCAGCCGCTCGTCAATACACGCCAAACCACCCGCGGGAAAGACCGTATCGGCGTGGAGAAAAAGAAGAACATCGCCCACAGCTATATCAGCACCGCGGACCAGTTGCTGGCCACGCCCTGGTGCTGAACGGATCACCCTGGTGCCCAGGGCACGGGCGAAGGCGACGGTCCCGTCGTGACTGCCGCCGTCGGCGATGATGATCTCGCACCGGGGCATTTGTCGCTGAAGCTTGGAGACCAGGCGCGCCAAGCGTTCCGCCTCATTCAGCGTGGGTATGATGACCGAAATCATGCCACGGCGTCCTTGCCGATGATGTCCGCGACACATCATCGGTCAAGCGGGCCGGGGCATCAACCACCGTCACGGCATTGTGATTGTGCTGAAAAGGCCATGCGCGGCAGGGCCGGGTGCAAAGGATTTGATAGTGGTTGGCAGCACGGCTAGGATGCGCCGCCGGGCCAGCCTCCCGTACCAAAAGTAATAGAGGAAACGCGATGTTTTACGTTGGGGTGGATACCGGAGGCACGTTCACCGATGTTGTTGCCTTCGATCCCGATAGCGGTGAAATCGTCACCTTGAAGGTCCCCTCGATTCCCGAAGATCCCTCCCAGGCATTGCTCGACGGACTGGTTCAGTTGGATCAACGCCATGGGATAACGACACCCGAGATCACCCGCCTGATCTTCGGCACGACTGTCGCCACCAATGCCATCATCGAATACAAGGGGGCAAAGACCGCGCTCCTTGCTACCGACGGCAATCGCGACGCGCTGTTGATTCAGCGTCAATGGCGACCCAGGCTTTTCGATCTGTTCATGCAAAAGCCCAAGCCCTATGTGCCCAGACGCCTGACCATCGGAGTGGCGGAGCGTATCGGCGCCGACGGCTCGGTGGTGCGGGCGCTGACGGACGAGGAGGCGGAGAGAACGGCTACCGCCATTGGGGAAATGGGTGTTGATTCCGTCGCTGTCTCGCTTCTCTTCTCGTTCCTTGATCCGAGCCACGAACAGCGTCTGCGCGACGCAATCAAAAAATGCGCCCCCAATACCTACGTGTCACTGTCATCCGATATCTGCCCCGAATTCCGCGAGTACGAGCGTACCTGCACCGTGGTTACCAACGCCTATGTCATGCCCAAGATTGACCAGTTGATCGAGCGCCTGGCACAGCGCCTCGGCGACGCCGGGTTTGCCAGTACGCTGCGCATCATGCAGTCCAACGGCGGTCTCATGAATGGCCAGCAGGCGCGCGCCCAGCCCGTCAAGACGCTCCTGTCAGGGCCGGCCGGTGGCGTCGTCGGCGCGGCGGCCGCGGCCCGTGCCGCCGGCATCGACGATGCGATCACCATGGACATGGGCGGGACCAGCCTTGATGTCGCGATGATCCAGGGCGGGCAGGTAAAGCTTTCGCCGGACGGCAATCTGTCGGGATTTCCGATTAAGGTGCCGCAGGTCAACATTCACACCATCGGGGCCGGTGGCGGGTCCATCGCGCGCTACTTCCGGGGCACGCTCAAGGTCGGGCCAGAAAGCGCCGGCGCCGATCCCGGACCGGTTTGTTACGGCAAAGGGGGAACCGAGCCGACCAGCACCGATGCGGCGCTGACGTTGGGTTTCATCAATCCCAAATATTTCCTGGGCGGCGAAGTGGCGCTGGATGCCGACCGCGCCAAGGCGGCGATTACGGATAACATCGCCAAACCGCTGGACCTCGACGCCGCCGACGCAGCGATGGCCGTGGTCCGCGTCCAGGTGGCCAACATGGCCAACGGTATCCGAGCCGTTTCGGTCGAGAAGGGGCTCGATCCACGCGAATTTGCGTTGCTGCCCTTTGGCGGCGCCGGATCGCTCTATGCCGGACTGGTCGCCGAGGAACTGGGCATGTCGACCATCTTGGTGCCGGTGCAGCCCAGCGTCCTATCAGCTCTTGGCACATTGATGAGCGATGTCAAACACACCGAAGTCGTGACGCGATTCGCGCCCGGCAACCAAGTCAAAGGGCAGCTGCTCACCGATATTTTCATTGAATTGGAGAGCCGACTGATGGAGACCTTCTCCGATGAAGGGATCGCCGCCGACAAGGTCACTCTCGAGCGTTCTTGCGACATCCGCTACCGGGGACAGGGCTACGAAGTTAACGTGGCGCTCGGCTTAGGCGACGGTGCCATCGGCGATACCGATGCGACAAATCTTCTCGATCGCTTTCACATCGAGCACCGCAAGCAGTTCGGCCATTCAGACAAGGACGAACCGGTGGAGCTCATGAACTACCGGGTCGTTGGCATCGGCGAAGTGACGAAGGCCGAGCTACGTCCCTTGAACGGCGGCGGAACGGCCAATGAAACAGCCCCAAAGGGAGAGCGGCGGGCCTACTTCGGCGATGCGGGCGGTTGGCAGGTCTGTCCCGTCTTCGAACGCGGCGACCTGGGATCGGACGCTGCCGTCGAAGGCCCAGCCTTGATTGAGGAATCGGGAACCGTGATTGTCCTTTACCCGGGGTACCGCGCGACAATGGATGCCATCGGCAACCTGCGTATCGAAGTGCCGGCGAGTTGAGGAAAGGGGAAACGTCATGAAAAAAGTTGATCCGGTCACCCTGGAGATCGTCAGCAACCACCTCATATCCATCGTTCGCGAAATGGCGGCCGCTCTTATGCGGACGTCGTATTCGACCATCATCCGCGAGATGGGCGACTACACCACGGCGCTTTTCGGCGCCCAGGCAGAGTTGATCGCCCAGGCCGAACACATCCCATCCCACCAGGGAACCTTAAGCGAGGCGGCAAAGACCATCTTCCGCACGGTGAAGTTGGAGCCCGAAGACGTGGTCATCTTCAACCACCCTTATGAAGGCGGCACCCACCATCCCGACATCATGATTTTCAAGCCCGTCTTCGCCGACGGTGAATTTGTCGGCATGGCCGGCTCGCTGGGTCACCATATCGACGTCGGCGGGCGATCGCCGGGCAGCGCCTCGACCGATGCGCTGGACGTCTTCGAGGAAGGGCTGATGATTCCGGCCTTGAAGATCGTCAAGGGTGGCGTCGTCAACGAAGACATTTTCGACATGATCCGCGCCAACATTCGCGTCCCCCACAAGACATTGGGCGATATCCGCGCCCAGATGGCGGCGGTCGCGCTTGGCGAGCGGCACTTGTTGGAACTGGTCGCCAAATACGGCCGTCCGCGTTTGTCCGAGGTCGTCGCCGCGGTCATCGACAATTCCGAGCGCCTCATGCGCGAAGACTTGGGTGCCTACGAGGACGGCACGTACACGGCGGAAGGGTTCATGGATGGCGACGGCATCTCTGACGATCCGGTCCGCATTTTTGTCACTGTGACCATCGACAACGGCAGCGTGACTGTCGATTACACGGGTTCCAGCGCACAGGTAAAGGGGCCTTTCAACTGCGCCATTACCTCGACCCATGCCGCCACCTGGTGCGGCGTGCGCTACATGGTCAGCCCGTTGATCCCCCAGAACGAGGGCTGCTATCGGCCTATCAAGGTGATCGCGCCCGAAGGTACCATCGTCCGGCCCACCCGGCCGGCTCCGTTGAGCGGGCGCTTTCATACTCTGGAGCGCATGACCAACACCATCGTCAAGGCATTCAACCAGGCACGAGGCGAGAACGCGGTCGGCGCCTGCCATTCCCACCTCAGCTCCTATGCCGTCTCGGGCACCCTTGCCGACGGCGAGGACGACCATTTCGTCTTCTTTGACCTCAATGGCGGCGGCTGGGGCGGTACCCCCGTCGGCGACGGACTTGACGCGACCAAGGGCCTGATGAGCAACAGCCGTGATTGCCCCATCGAGTCTCTGGAAATGGAATATCCCCTACGCATGGAACGCTATGAGTTGCTGACCGATTCCGCCGGAGCGGGGAAGCAACGGGGCGGCGTGGGATTTTACCGCGTGCTTCGTTACTTGCACGGCGACGGCTATTTCACCAACCGTTCCGACGGACAAAAGTTCGCCCCCGAAGGCGTCCTTGGCGGTAATCAGGGGACGAAGGCGCGTCACAAACTGATCCGCGCCGACGGCACGGTGATCGACATGTCTTCGAAGGTCACCAACATGGATATTCACTCAGGCGATCTCATCCACTTCGAGACCGTCGGCGGCGGGGGCTATGGTAACCCCGCTGAACGGGCGCCTGAGAAAGTGCTCGACGACGTTCTCGACGGACTGGTATCGGCCGAACAGGCAAGGGAAATCTATCGGGTCGCCGTCGATGTGGAAAAGGGCATCATCGACGACGACGCCACAACCGCCCTGCGGGCGGGCTAGGCGAAGGGAGGGCGGCGGCATCTTACTATGGATCCAATTTCAGAAGCTGCGAGCCGCCGGCGCGGCATTCTGTGGATGTTGCTCTCGTGCCTTTTGTTCGCTCACGTCAACGCCATCGGCAAGCATCTCACTTTCGATTACCCAACCTTGCAGGTGCTTTGGGTGCGCTTCGCCTTCCAGGCCCTGATGTCGGCACCGCTGTTGGGTCGCGGTCTGTTCCAGTTTATGCGCTCGCGGGTCCTGGGCTTGCAGCTTTGGCGTTCTTTCTATCTTACCGTCTGCACGGTGCTGTTTTTCTTCAGTCTCCAGTTGTTGCCGTTTGCCGACATCACGGCACTTTTGTTTCTCGCCCCGATCCTGGTGACGGCGCTTTCGGCGCCGATGCTGGGTGAGACCATCGGGGCGCGCCGGTGGGCCGGTGTCGTCGCCGGTTTCGCGGGTGCGCTGATCATCATTCGTCCGGGGATCGATATCTTTCAGCTCTCCACCGTCGTGCCCCTTGGGGCGGCGGCATTTCTCGCCCTCTATCAGGTTTCCAGCCGCGTTGTCAGCCGCTCGGACCACGCCATGACCACCCTTGTTTACACACCTCTGGTCGGGGTGCTCTTTACCAGCATCATGGTCCCTTTCGTCTGGCAGACGCCGGACGCCGAGGGATGGATTTTCATGATACTGCTGGGCATTTTCGGCATCGGTGGGCAATACGCCTTGATCAAGGCCTTCGAGGCGACGGAAGCGTCGGCCGTAGCACCGTTCTTCTACTCACTTCTGATTTGGGCAACGCTGTTGGGCTTCTTCGTCTGGGGAGAACTGCCTGATTCGTGGACTGTGTTGGGCGCCACGTTCATGATCGCCAGCGGCCTTTACATCCTGCACCGCGAACAGGTGCGCCGCGGCAACCACTGACCGCCTTCGCGTTGACAGGGGCGGTAATTGGGATTGTACTGATTCCTGAATTTCGAGGCGCGCCAACAGAAAGAAGGGCTATGAAACGAGCCAGTGCGATATATCGCGACCTGGAAGGACGTCAATCGGGGTCGGCGTCTGACAGCGACGCTGGGCGCCGCCGCATGGCTCATGGCGGCAAGTCGGTCTATGGCGCGCGGATCGGCGTACTGATGCTGGATATGGAAATCCCGCGCATTCCGGGCGACATGGGCAACGCCGGGACTTGGCCGTTCCCCGTCCTGTTCAAGACCGTGCGCGGCGCCAACCGCAACTGGATCCACGAGGCACCGCGCGAGGACGTATTCCGGGCTTTTCGCGACGATGCCCTTGATCTGGTGGCCCAGGGTGCCGACGGCATCGCTGTGTGTTGCGGCATGATGTCGCTCTACCAAGAGGAACTAGCGGACAGCTGCCAGGTACCGGTGGTGACGTCGTCGTTGATTCAGGTGCCCTTCGTCGAACGCCTCTTGCCGCCCGGCAAGCGGGTCGGGATACTCACCGTCTCGACCAACCTCCTCAAGTCGAAGCATTTGGAGGCAGCGGGCGTCGCCCCCGATACACCCGTCATCGGGTTTGAAGATTCGGATGAATTCATCGCCATGCGCCAACGCACGGACCCGATCATGGACGTGGCAATGGTGGAACGCGAAACCCTCGCCATCGCGAATAAACTGGTCTCTGATCACCCCGATCTTGGCGCCCTCGTCATGGAATGCACCAATCTGCCGCCCTTCTCGCGCGCCGCTAGTGAGGCGACGGGTCTCCCGGTCTATGATATCTACAGCTTTCTCTGTTGGTTCCACGCCGGGCTGGCGCCGAGAGACTTTGGCCACCCGGGCAGCGCACCCAGGGTTTGGCGCGAACGCTGACCCGGTTTCGGGCCCGGCCGGCACACCTGTGATGATTGATAAGTGGCGCCAACGATTCCGGGTGCGCGAACTTTCGCCCGGACAGCGCGGCGTTATTTGGATGCTTCTCGCCTCGCTGTTATTTACCGCCATCAATGCCAACGCAAAGTACCTTTCGCTGGACTACGACGTGGTCCAGGTAATCCGGGCCCGTTACGCCTTTCACATGATGCTTTTGGCGCTTTATCTGCGCACCCGTCTGCCCACCGCCTTAGTCAGCAGCCGGCCCCGCATGCAGTGGCTGCGCTCATTAATGACAATGGTCGCGACGTCGTTGATCCTGGTCTCGGCCCACCTGATGCCCCTGGCGGAGGTGAGCGCTATTCTCTTCCTGGCGCCTCTTTTCGTGACCCTCCTTTCGGCCCCGCTCCTCGGCGAGCGGGTCGGGGCACACCGATGGGGCAGCGTCGTGGTGGGCTTCACCGGTGCATTGCTGATCATCCGGCCCGGGATCGAGGTTGTGCAGCTCGCCGTATTGGTGCCGCTCGCCGGGGCTGCCATGATGGCGCTCTACCAGATCGCCACCCGGATCATGGGACGGACCGATGCCGCCCTCACGTCGGTGGTTTATACGCCCCTTGTCGGGACCCTCGTCTTCAGCGCCGTGACACCGTTCTTCTGGCGGACGCCCGATACCGAAGGATGGCTGCTCATGCTTTTGCTGGGGGCCTTCGGGGCCGTCGCGCAAGTGTACCAAATAAAGGCCCTGCACGCGGCCAGGGCGGCAACGGTGGTACCCATCCTCTACGCCAATCTAATCTGGGCGACGTTCTTTGGGTTTATCCTATTCGCGGAACTGCCGGGACCGTGGACAGTGCTCGGCGGCCTGGTCATCTCGGCAAGCGGCCTCTACATCTTTCACCGCGAGCAGAAGTCACGCGATTCCGTCTCCCGGTAGAGACAGAAAATCGAAAGCCGTCATGGCCTTTACGTGGAAGACGGCAAACAGATCATCCAAGGTGGCGTATTCGTCACCGCCGCCCAGGTTGTGGGGGGTCAGTCCATAGACGATGCTGGGGATGCCCGCCCGTCGGTAGAGCCGGCTGTCGGATGCACCGACACGCATGTTAATCACCGGCGCTGTCCCCAATATCTCCTGGCCGTTCTTAACCGCCAGGCGGACGATCTCGTGATCGGGGTCGGTCCAGTTGGGCTCATAACGCCGGTCGATACGATAGCTGACACCGGCCAGGGGATCGAGCAACTGGGCGATACGCGCCTCGACCTCGGCCACCGTGACGCCGAGGGGCAGGCGGATGTCGACGCCCGCACGGGCGCGGTCGGGGACCAAGTTTGGTGAGATACCGCCGCTGAACGTCCCGATGTTGACGGTGAGCGCCGTCAGAACCCGCGTTTCACCGGCCCCTGAGATGGCTTCCGACACCTCCTTGGCCTGATCAATGGCATCCGCCACCTCGGGCGGCGTGGCAACGGGCAAATCGCGCAAGGTCACAAGTGCGCCCAGCGCTCCCATCAGCCGCTCGACGGCGTTCTCGCCCAGGTGCACGTGGGCGCCGTGGGCGGCCCGGCCCTCCGCCGTCACCTCAAGCCAAATCATGCCCTTCTCACCAAACCGGACGACCATCGGTGAGCCGGCATCGCCGCAGATCATGACGTCGCCGGTGGCATGGGGCACCGTATCCAAAAGGTACTGCGATCCCAGAACACCCATGGTTTCTTCGTCGCCGGCAAGGGTCACGACCAATTCACCGGCCCAAGCGTCGCGCACCTCGGCAAGCATGGCGAAAGCGAGGATCGTGCACGCCAGCCCGCCCTTCATGTCCGAGGCACCACGCCCATAGAGACACCCGTCGGCGACCTTGCCGGCGAAGGGATCGTCGGACCACAGCGCCCGGTCGCCAGCGGGAAAGGTATCCAGGTGGCCGTTGAAGATCAGGCGGCGGCCCGGCACGGCCCCTTTGATGCGGGCAACGACGTTGACGATCGGTTCCGTCGAGGGAACCAGCTCCACTTCGGCGCCATCGACTCCCGACAGCAGCTCAACCGCCACGTCGGCGATGGCGGCGGTATTTCCCGGCGGGTTCTCGCTTGGTGTCTGGATCAACCGTTGAGCCGTTTCCACGAGGCGCGGCTGTTCGTTGGCGAGACGCCGCATAAGCTCGCTTCTGACGGCTTGGTTTTCCATGGTGTTCTCCCGCTGCCTTGGGGACGATCGGCCGCCCCGAATTCACGGTTCGCATGCTTGCCCAAGCCGGCACGGATAGCAACCGTCGTCCGTCGCGCCCTCGGCGATGGTTCCCTTCGGAGCACCTGTGCTACGATCCACGCGGGCGGCGACGCCCAATCGGCAAATACCATTCAAGGGGAGAAACGGCGATGGGCATGGATAAGCCTGCACTCGGGTACATCGGACTGGGCCTGATGGGAGGGCCGATGACGGAACGCCTGCTCGACGCGGAGTGTCCCGTAACGGTGTGGAATCGAAGCCGCGAAAAGATCGTGCCGGCCCTGGAAAAGGGAGCCAAGGAAGGCGCCTCGCCGGCGGACGTGGCGCGCAACAGCGACATCGTGCAGACCTGCGTCACCGATGGTGCGGCAATGGAAGAGATCGTCTTCGGAGCGGGCGGCATTGCCGAGAGCGCCTCGGCGGACAAAGTCCTTATCGACTATTCCACCATCCCGCCGGACGCCGCCCGCGCCATGGCGGCGCGGCTAAAAAAAGAAACCGGCATGCGCTGGATCGACGCGCCGGTCACCGGGGGCGTGGTCGGGGCTCGGGCCGGGGCGCTGGTCATCTTCGCCGGCGGCGACGAGGCGGATATTGAGGCCGTGCGCCCGTCGGTCATGCACATGGCGCGGAACTTCACCCGCATGGGACCGCAAGGCGCCGGCTTGGTGACCAAGCTGTGCAACCAGACCATCAACGCCTGCGTTAAGGTCGTGCTTTCGGAAATGCTGTCCCTGGCCCGCGATGGCGGCATAGACGGTGCGGTATTGCCGCAAGTGATGAAGGGCGGCTCGGCCGATTCAAGCCAATTGCAGCGCGAGGCGCCGCGCATGGTGGCACGCGACTTCGACAACCCCCACGGTACCGTCTACACCCTTCACAAGGACTTGGGCATCATCGCCGACTTTGCCCGGGAAAGCGGCACGGCGATGCCGGTCACGGCCCTGGTCAGCGAGCTTTACCGCCTGCACATCGCCAAGGGCGACGGCGGGCTTGATTCGATCTCGATCTACAAACTATTCGATCGTACTTAGAGCATTTTCCGATCGCTCGCGCTCACGGAGAATGCTCTAACATATTGATTTTACGCAAATTCGTCGTCGCAAACGATTCCGTTTGCTCGGGATTTGCTCTAAGGACCTACGACGAATAGTACATCTGGAACTCGACCGGGTGCGGGGTGTGCTCGAAGTTGTAGACTTCCTCCCACTTGAGTTCCATGTAGGCGTCGATGAGGTCGTCGGTGAAGACATCGCCTTTTTTCAGGTAATCGCGGTCTTCATCCAGGCTTTCCAGGGCCTCGCGTAGCGACCCGCAAACCACCGGCACGCCTTCCAATTCCTCGGGCGGCAGGTCATAGAGGTTCTTGTCCATGGGATCGCCCGGGTGGATCTTGTTCTGAATCCCGTCAATGCCGGCCATCAGCATGGCGGCGAAGGCGAGATACGGGTTCGCCGTCGCATCGGGGTAGCGCACCTCTACCCGCTTTCCGGCCGGAGAGGCGGTGAAAGGGATGCGACACGAGGCCGAGCGGTTGCGCGCCGAGTAGGCAAGCAGGACCGGCGCCTCGAAACCCGGAATTAAGCGCTTGTAACTGTTGGTGCAGGGGTTGGTGAAGGCGTTCAGGGACTTGGCGTGCTTGATAATGCCGCCGATGTAGTAGAGCGCCGCGTCGGAAAGATCCGCATAGCCCGAACCCGCGAATGTCGGCTTGCCACCCTTCCAGATGGACTGATGGGTATGCATGCCCGAGCCATTATCGTCGATCACCGGCTTGGGCATGAAGGTGGCCGTCTTGCCGTAGGTGTGAGAGATCATGTGGACGCAGTACTTGTAAATCTGCATGTTGTCGGCGCAACGCACCAAGGTGTCGAAGACCATTCCCAACTCATTCTGGCTCGGCGCCACCTCGTGGTGGTGCTTATCCATGCTGAGGCCCATCTCCTGCATGGTGGTGATCATTTCGGCGCGCAGGTCGGACATGGAATCTACCGGGGGCACGGGAAAATAACCGCCCTTGGCCGGCGGCCGATGGCCGACATTGCCTTCGGGCAAAATCTTACCGCTAACATAGGGACCTTCATCAGAATCAATGGAATAGAAGGTTTTATTCATACTAACGTCGAAGCGCACGTCGTCGAAGACGAAGAACTCGGCCTCGGGGCCGAAATAAGCGGTATCGCCGATACCGGTGGTGCCGAGATAGGCCTCGGCGCGCCTGGCCGCCGAGCGCGGGTCACGCGAATAGGGCTGTCCTGTCGACGGCTCCATCACATCGCAAAACAAGACCAGGGCAGCCTGGGCCGAGAAGGGGTCCATCACCGCCGTCGCCGGGTCGGGGATCAGCGCCATATCCGATTCGTTGATCGCCTTCCAGCCGGCGATGGAAGAGCCGTCGAACATGATGCCGTCGGCGAACGCCGCATCGTCGATGAAATCCGTCGTCATGGTGAGGTGCTGCCACTTGCCGCGCGGGTCGGTAAAGCGCAGATCGACGAAATTGATCTCGTTGTCCTTGAGATGTTTGATCACGTCGGCGGGCGTTATGCATTTGAGGGTCATCGATGGGGTTCCTCTTTTCTGGTCTTTTGTTGCGATGGATGGATCGGCGGGCGGCCTCCGGGGCCGTCAGATGGCTTCCGTGCCACGCTCGCCGGTACGAATGCGGATGGCTTCTTCGACCGTGGAAACGAATATCTTGCCGTCGCCGATGCGGCCCGTGTGGGCGGCCTGTTGAATGACCTCGATGGCGCGCTCCACCAATTGGTCCTCCAAGACCAGTTCGATCTTCACCTTGGGCAGGAAGTCGACCACGTATTCGGCACCGCGATAGAGCTCGGTGTGGCCCTTCTGGCGGCCGAAGCCTTTGGCTTCAAGGACGGTAATACCCTGTAGGCCGACTTCGTTGAGGGCTTCCTTGACCTCGTCCAACTTGAACGGCTTGATGATGGCTTCGATCTTCTTCATCGACGGATGCCTCGCGCAATGTGCGGACCGCTCCGGAGGCGCCGGAAGCGGTCTTGTCGCCCTTTCATAGCGCACGGATCGTGCCAACCGCCTCGGGCCGGGGAAAAGGCCGGGTATCAGCCACAAACACGAATAATCGGCAATCGCCGTGGATATAGGACGTGCCTAAAGATTAGGCAGGTGCTCAATTTGTCGGCGGACTATCGGTATCTTTACAAGAGTCCTCTGATTCTGCGGATGGCCTCTTGGATGTTCTCGGTGCTGTTGGCGTAGGAGAAGCGGATATAGCCCTCGCCAAAGCTGCCGAAGCTGGTGCCGGCAACGGTGGCCACGCCGACCTCTTCGAGCATGCGGTCCTGAAGCTCGCGGGCGCTGATGCCGGTGCCGGTGACGTTGGGAAAGGCGTAGAAGGCGCCGGCTGGCTCAATACAGCTGAAGCCCGGCAACTGGTTGAGCTCGGTCATGATCACTTTGCGCCGTTTGTCGAAGGCGGCGACCATTTTGTCGGGCTCGTCCTGGGGACCGCACAAGGCCTCGATGCCGGCGAACTGGGCGGCGGCGTTGACGCATGAATTGCAGTTGATGGCAAGGCGCGTTGCCTTTTCGGCCAATGCCTTGGGCCACACGCCATACCCCATGCGCCAGCCGGTCATGGCATAGGTCTTGCTCCACCCGTCCAAGAGGATGACCCTCTCGCGGATCGACTCATACTCCAACAGGCTGACGTGTTTGCGCCCGTCATAGAGCATGCGGCTGTAGATCTCGTCCGACATCACGACGACCTGGGGATGGGCCTCCAGCCCCTCCACCAAGCGGTCGATTTCTTCGCGCGGCACGACACCGCCGGTCGGGTTGGCCGGGCTGTTGAGAATGATAAGCCGCGTCGCCGGCGTGACCTGTTCTAGCACCTCGGCGGCACTGAACGAAAAGCCGGTCTTCTCGTGGAGCGGCATGGGCACCGCCTTGGCGCCCGA
>JASLZL010000007.1 GCA_030754885.1 Rhodospirillales bacterium
CAAGAACGAAGCGACCAAGCAGTACAGTCTTTCGCCCCGTGTGCTGGAACTGGGTTTCACCTATCTTAGTACCGATCCCCTGGTCGAGCGCTCGATGCCCTATCTCCGCGAATGCAACAAGCGCTGCGAGGAATCGGTCAACCTTAGCGAACTGAACGAAACCGAGATCATCTACGTCGCCCGGGTCCCGGGCCGCCATGTTCTTAGTGTCGACGTCCTCTTGGGAACGCGTTTTCCCGCATACTGTACGGCACCGGGCCGCGCCATGTTGGCCTTCCTGCCCGACGATCAGGTCAAGGATATTCTTGATCGCTCGGACCTTTGCGCGCTCACGCCCCACACCATCACCGACCGGCGGGCGATCATGGACCGCCTGGCAAAAGTACGGAGCGTCGGTTACGAGCTCGCCGAACAGGAGGTCTACATCGGCGATGTTTCCGTTGCCGCACCGGTTCTCGATTATTCGGGTCGGGCCGTGGCCGCGGTTAACATCGGCGTCCCCTCGCCGCGCTGGTCTCCGGCGCGGGTCGAGCGCGACCTGGCCCCCATCGTAATAGAAACCGCCCGCGCCATCTCCCTCACCGAGGGCGGCGGCGGGCCCTAGCCCTTGTCAACATTATGAAAAAGTTGGCGCACCCGACAGGATTCGAACCTGTGACCTCTGCCTTCGGAGGGCAGCACTCTATCCAGCTGAGCTACGGGTGCTCCTTGTTACTCTAATACCTTATGCCGACTCTAGGCCGTCTCGCGGCTGTTGAGTTTGCCCAAACCGCGCCATACCGCGTTGAGGGCCTGGATGGCCCTTTCCTGGTAGTCGGGCGCCAATGGGCGTACCGCAACACCCTATCGAGCGATTGGTACCCCATAAGGTGCATCACGTCATACAACGGAACCCCACCCTGGACAAGGCGCGAGGCGAAGGTATGACGCAGTTCGGGAAAACGCATGTCTTCAAGACCCCCTCTCGAGCACGCCTTATTGAACGCCGTTTGCATACTCCTGATTGACCGCCCCCGGAACGTGAAGACGAGACCGGCGGCAGTTGAGAAACGAGCGAGGTTTCTCACGTCGTCCTCGGCGTGGGCCTCCATGGTGTGTCGCCAGAAGCTATAACCAAGAATTATCGGAGCGGCTTCCGTCCTCAAAAGTCAGGAAATTTTGCCACATCTTGTGGTTTATCCATGACGAAACTACAGAATATGGTTGATATCAGGGGTTTTCGCGTGGCAGAATCTTTCTCAACGTCACGGTTTGGGCTGACGCAAAGGATATCGGCATGGAAGTTTACCTTCTCGGGGCCGCCCTCATTGCAAGCGGAGCATTCACTATTCTTTTAGTCCTCGATAAGAATTCGTGAGGCTACGTTTGGATAGAAATCGGCGAGCGTGGGCAGAACTGGTCTCAGCTTAATAATTTCCCAAGCGATCGCCTTTCGATACAGTGACTCGATTAACTTTATTTTTTTCGTCTGATTGTTTTTTTTCAACACATTTTGAGATTGTCCGCTTCGGGTCGGAAGCAGACGAAAATACCGACCTAAAATAATGTCCGCTTTTCCCCCATAAGCGGACGTTTCCGAATTTCATGGCCGCTTACCACCTGAGAACAGTCGCAATGCCGTGATCTGTGGAAGATCCGTTTCTAGTCACGAACGGACGTGACGGCACCTATCCGGCTCAGCTTTGCGGCCTAACACCGCTGCCGTTGCCGATAAGGCTGAACGGCGCCTAGAAAATTAGATGTGCGTTGGTAGAGTTGGAGGGTGCCGGACGGTATGTCTGGCACGACAGTCAGGATGTGTAACTCGGCATCGAATGACCGGCACATTACCACGGCGGTGCTGGCGCGCGAGATCGGCCATCAGCAAGAACGTCTTATTCCCGGACCACGAGGACGGATCGGTCGGAGTGCCGCACCACGCGCGCCGCGTTGGGGCCAAGCATGAAATCGCTCATGGCCGGACTGTGGGATCCCATGACGATGAGATCGGCGCCAATTGTCCCGGCAGTTTCCAGAATGACCCGGTAGACGGTTCCCTGTCCGACGTGCTGGTGTGCCGTCGGGCTTTTAGCAAGATGGCGGCTCACGAATTCCGCGAGACTGGTGTCGGACTCGCGGATCAAGTTAACGGCCCGGCCTTCGGGCAGATAAAGTTTGAGGACACCCGACGGCAGGTCCGGCACGACAGTCAAGATGTGTAATTCGGCGCCGAACGACTGGCATATCTCCACCGCGGCTGGAAGCGATTTGCGCCAAGACGCTTCGTCGTGGAGGTCAACACAGAGGAGAATTTTCTGGTACATGGGATCGCTCCATCAAATTAGCACGAACCCTTGTCAGCAGTGCGCCCCCGGTTACTTGTATCCTTTCAGTTGGTCGATCCACTCTGGCAGGAACAGCGAAACCTGCGGCACATATGTAATTATAACCAAAAATACCAGGAGAATCGACAGCCATGGCAGCGCCGCGCCCACCACCCAAAGGATGCTTCTTCCGGTAATGCCGGCGGTGACGAACAGGTTGAGCCCGACCGGCGGCGTGATCATGCCAATCTCCATGTTCACCACCATGATGATGCCAAGGTGAATGGGGTCGATGCCCAGTTGCACGGCGATGGGGAACAAGATCGGCGCCATGATCAAAATGATCGCCGAGGGCTCCATGAAGTTGCCGGCGGCCAGCAAAAGCAGGTTGACGATGATGAGGAAACCCCACGCCGGCAGGCCCCATTGAACGATCACCTCGGCAATGGCGTGGGGGATGCGCTCGGTCGTCAGGACATGGGCAAAGAGCATCGCGTTGGCGATGATAAACAGCAACATGATGCTGACTTTGGCGGCGTCGATGACCACCTTGCGCACCTCCGCGTCGACCAGGGACTTGGGCAGCGCGATGAGGCTGTGATAGAGGTTGCGCATCGCGGAGGTGGCCACGGGTTCGTCGGCCAGGCGCCACGACACGCCCTTCAGGGGCCCCATGTCGCGGTAACCGAATACAGCGACGAAGAAGGCGTAGACGGCGGACACCGCCGCCGCCTCCGTGGGACTCGCGACGCCACCGTAGATGGAGCCGAGCACAATGAAGATCAGCATAAGGCCGCCAAGGGCACTGAAAGCCGAACCGGAGAATTCCCGCCACCCCACCCAGCCCTGGGCCGGCAGGTTCTTGACGCGGGCCACGACGTAAATGGCGATCATCAGCATCACGCCCATCATGATGCCGGGAATGAACCCGGCCATGAACATACGCGCTGCCGAAACTTCGGTGGCGGCGGCGTAGACCAGCATGACGATCGAGGGCGGGATCAGGATGCCCAGCGTACCGGCGTTGCAAATGACACCGGCGGCAAGCTTTTCGGGGTAGCCGGCCTTGACCATGCCGACGATAACGATGGAGCCGATGGCGGCCACCGTTGCCGGCGACGAGCCCGAGACCGCGGCAAACAGCATGCACGCAAGGACCGAGGCCATGGCCAGGCCGCCGCGGATATAGCCGACCGCGGCGATGGCGAACCGGATCAGGCGTCTGGCGACGCCCCCGGTGGAGAGAAACACCGACGACAGGATGAAGAACGGAATGGCGAGCAGCGTATAGTGCTCGGATAGGTTCTCGATCATCTTTACCGCGATCGAGGCCAGGGAATCGCCGGAGAACAGCAAGATGGTCGCGACGCTCGAAAATCCCAGCGCGATAGCAACGGGCATGCCCAGGAACATGCACCCGAACAAAAGGAAGAAGAGCGCCGCGATAGTCATGGCTCGCCTTTCCCTCGTTTAGGGACCGCGTGACCGTCTTCCACCTCCTTGAGCACTTCGGCGGCTTCGTCTGCCAGTTGGAAGCCGCTTGCCCGGCCGGCGGCCAGCGCCACAAAAAGCTGAATAAAGCGGAAGGCGAGAAGGACAAAACCGATGAACAGAATCGAATGGGCGATCCACCTCGGGATGGGAAGGTCTTCAAGCTCGATCCCCACCTTGAGCATCTTTGCCAGGTAGACCCAACCACCGTACATAAGGAGACCGCAGTAGAACAGGCTCAGGCTGACGGCGACCATGCTGACCCAACGCCTAGGTCCCGGCGGGATCATCTTTACGATGGCATCGACGCCGATATGGGCGCCCACCTTGACGCCGTAAGAGGCGCCGAACAGCACGAACCACGCCGAGGTATGCAGCGTGAGTTCCTGTATCCACAAGAACCCGGTGTTGAAGCCGAAGCGCATCACCACTTCGACGAACACCATAAGTGTCATACCGACAAGGAGGAGGGAGATAACTCCCTCCTCCAGCCGGTCTATGATGCGCGTGAACACGAACGCATTCCCTCCAGAAAGGGAATTCAAGCGTGGTCAGCTGCCGACGTTGGACGCCACCGCCGCGTCGATGAGATCCTTGCCGATTTGGTCTTCAAACTTCTTCCACACCGGCTTCATGACCTCGACCCACTTTTTACGCTCGCTGTCGCTGAGCTGCAGGATCTTGGTGCGCCCCGAATCCATGATGAGCTTGCGATCGCTGACCGCCTTCTGCAAAGCCACCTTGTTGCCGTGGGCGATGGCTTCGTCCAGGGCTTTCTTGACCTCGGTGCGGATGTCGGCGGGCAGGCCGTTCCAGAACTCGGCGCCGGTGACCACCAGATAGTCGATGAGACCGTGGTTGGACTCGGTGATATAGTCCTGCACCTCGAAGAACTTCTTCGAATAAATGTTCGACCAGGTGTTCTCCTGTCCGTCGATGGCCTTGGTCTGCAGAAGCGTGAAGACCTCCGAGAACGCTTTCTTGAGCGGCAGTGCGTCGACAGCTTCGAATTGTGCCGCCAGCACGTCCGACGTCTGGATGCGGAACTTCAGTCCCTTGGCGTCGGCGGGCACCCGGAGCGGCTTGCTGGCCGAGAGTTGCTTGGTGCCGTTGTGCAGATAGCCGAGACCGATCAGGCCTTTGCTTTCCATTGACATCAACAACTTTTGGCCGGCGGGGCCTTGCTGGAACCGCTCCGCCGCTTGAATGTTCTTGAACAGGAACGGCAGGTCGAAAATTGGGAGCTTCTTGGTGTACTTGCCGAACTTCGAAAGGGACGGCGCGGCCAACTGCACGTCGCCGAGCAGCATGGCCTGAAGCACGGTGTTATCGTTAAAGAGTTGCGAATTGGGGAAGACCTCCACCTTGACCTTGCCGGCCAGTCGCTGCTCAACGAGTGCCTTGAACTTGTTGGCGGCTTGCCCCTTGGGGGTGTTCTCGGCAACCACGTGGCTGAACTTGATGACGATCTCGTCGGCCTTAACGGCTGGTGCGGCGACCAGCATGGCGATGGCTGCGAAAGCGATACCAACCTTAAAATGTCGCATCTTGTTTCTCCATGAATGGTTTGAATAACTATGACATCACTGACATTTGCTCACCTGGCATTGAGCTACATCAAATTCTTATCTATTCCCTTGTAACTGAATTTCAGATCGGATCAAGAAAAGGTATCATATTGCGGAACAGCAAACGAAGCCATCTGCGCGCCAGGGGATGCGAACGACCTTGATTTTTGCAAGTCAAGTAGATGTCCGCTAAGGGTCAGGAGCAGACGAAAATTCCGACCTGGGCAAACGACATTCTTTACAGTATCCAGGCGTTTGAGGAACTCGAAAAATTTGAAGCAAAGGGCAAAGGCCAATGACAGTGTTACTCGACGGTGGAATGGGACCGGAGTTGACCGCGCGCGGGTTCAACGCCGATGCCAAGGTCGCCGGTCTCGCCCTGATCGAATCGCCTTCGGTGGTATGCGATGTCCACCGGGAGTATATCGCGGCCGGGGCGGAAGTGATCACGACCTGGAACTACGCCATAACGCCGCATCGCCTGGCGCTTTCCGATCTTCGCGACAGGCTTGGAGAGATGACGCGTATAGCGGTCGAAATGGCCAACGAGGCGCGCGGCGGTAAGGCCGGCGTGCGCGTGGCCGGCTCGTTGCCACCCCTGCGCGCGAGCTATGAACCCAACACCCAGGATCCCGCTTCCATGGCTGAGGAATACGCTGAAATCGCTGGCCACCTGGCGTCGGGCGTGGACCTCTTCATCTGCGAGACCATGTCGAGCGCCAGCGAAGCCGCAGCCGCGGCCAGCGCAGCCGCGGAGTATGGCAAGCCGGTCTGGGTCTCTTGGACGCTTAGGGACGAGCGCGATGGCCTGTTGCGCAGCGGCGAGACGGTGGACGCGGCCTTGGCCGCTTTGGACGGCATGCCGGTCGAAGCCGTGCTGTTCAATTGCTGTGACGCGGCCGCTATTACCGACGCCATGCCGCTCCTGCGGGCCAAGACGAAGCGGCCCATCGGCGCCTATGCCAATGCCTTTATACCCATCGCCAAGGATTGGAAGCGTGAAGGTCTTCTTCTGCGCGATCTGCGCGACCTTACGCCCGAGGATTACGTAGACATCGTGGCCCAGTGGCGCGCCGCGGGCGCCGAAATCGTGGGCGGCTGCTGCGGCATCGGCCCGGCCCACATAGCACGCCTGCGCAAGCAGTTGGACCGAGCCGGGTAGGAACCGAAATGAACGTGACCAACCTTACCGTTGTCCATGGGACCCCACTCGGGAAACACCATAACACGCCATAGAGAGCCGAGGACTGGCCGAACAACACGGCGGGCCGCATTCCTTTACCGGTGGGGCGACAGATATGCCCTGACGGGCCGTATGATTAGGCCCGCATGAACGGCCCAGATAAGGCATCGGATGGGCGTGACGGGAATGCCGTTCCTTTGATCGCGGAATGGCTAAACGTTTACCACGGGCTCGGGGATCATCTACAGAATATCAACTTATGACGAGGATCAATGACATCTTCGCAAGGGTATATTACGAACCCCGCTGCGGTTAGGAGATAACAAATAGCGTTAGTTCATTAAAATTAGGCACAGAAAAATGAAATCCCCATAGGCGCACCGACCGGGGAAGACTTTCTAAGGGAGGAAAAAGCATGACTGAACTTTGTGAAAGGTCTTGTGCCCGGACCTGGACGAGCGTCTTACTCGGAACGACCCTGGGAGTGCTCTTGCTAGTGGCCGACCCGGCCAAGGGTGCCGACGTCGAGAAGATCGATTGGTCGATGCTTCCGAGCACGATTCTACCTCTCTTTTATCCAGGTCAATCAAGCTATCAGTGGGTGCGTAGCGAAGAGCACAAGAGGGTGGCCAAAGCGGTCGAGAACGGCGACCCATGCTTAGAATGCCATAGGGAAGAAGAGCAAGACCTGGGCACGGCCCTGGTCGTCGAGCACTCCATCGAGCCCAATCCCGTCGAGGGCAAAGTGTCCTTGGTCCCTCTCGAGGTGCAGGCGGCGCATGACGAGGTGTATCTCTACATGCGCTTCTCCTGGAAGAGCAGTGGCGAGGGCCCCGGCGACATGGGCAATTTCATGCGCTATGACGGCGCCGAATGGCAATGGTACGGCAACCACCGCCAGCACGAAGCGGTCGTCGATGATGGGCAGCCGGCGATCTACCCGGATCGCCTTGGCATCATGATCGGTGACGAGAACGTCGATATGTACCCTAATCAGGGTTGTTGGATGACGTGCCACGATTCCATGGTCGGGATGGAGGATCAAGCCATCGAAGAAGATGTCGCCGAGCACCCGGTGGTGGGGGCGATCTACAAGCAGTTCGGCCTCACCAATAGCCTGGTGCGCAAGTTCCTGCCCGAGTCGCGCACCGACGAGACCGCCTGGGACGCCGTCGCATCGGCTGACGAGCTGAAGGGCTTGCGCGAGGAAGGGAAATTCCTCGACCTCATCATCTGGGACGCCGCGCTGACCAATCCGGTGGGCGTCGCGGCGGACTTCAACGTGCTCGATGTCAAGGCTGCCGACGAGGGTCGCAGCCGACTGTGGCCCAACGGCAAGATGCGCCAGGGACCGGCCTATGTGTTCGATCAAGGCGCGGTCGGCTTCAACGTCCTCGCCGAAAGCGACCTGAACGACCCCGCGAAGGCCAAGCACCTGATCGTCGGCAAGACCACCGCGTCCGCCGACGGGGTCGCTTTCAAGGAAGGCGACATCCTGCCGGCCCACATTCTGGACGTCGGTAACGCCAAGGGCTCGGCGGCCGACGTCGATTACGCCAAGGGCAGCCGCGTCGACGGCACGTATACGGTGGTGATTCGGCGCAAGCTGGACACCGGCCATCCCCTGGACGATAAGATCCTGGAGCCTGGCAAGGTGTATACCTTCGGCTTCTCCGTCCACGATGACGCAGCCGGCAAGCGGGCCCATGTCGTGTCGTTCCCGGTGACTGTGAGCATCGGCGAGGGCGAGGCCGACATCCAGACGGTTACTCTTGAGTAAGGAACCACCCTTACGTCCGCCTTGGGTCACCAGCCGACGTTAATCGCAATCCTTGATTATGTCTGCTTTACGGCGCAAAGCGGGCATCGGCGCCCGACGGCAAGGGGGCTTCGGCGTCTTCGATCCAGGCCACGATATCGCGCCACACGGTCTCGCCTTGCAGGTCCCTTAGCAGCATGTGGAAGCCATTGTCGTAATAGGCCAAGCGGCGCTGTTGGCGGCCGGCGGCGGGCAGGCTTTCGATCATGCGGCGCACCGGGTCCTCGGGGATCACCTCATCGTTCTTGCCATACAAGATCAAGGCCCGCGAACTGAGGGCCGGCGCCGCCGCCAGCGCCCGGTCCATGAGATTGGACAAACCGTAAATCGTGTCGATGCGGGTTTCCTTGATGACCAGCGGATCGCGGCTCAGCGCGCGTAGCATCTCGATATTGTCGGACGCCCGGATTTTGAGGCCGCGCCCGGTCACCGTCAGCCAAGGTACGGTGTGGGCGGCGATGGCAAGCGCCCAACGCTGATAGAACGGCATGGTCGTGCGCCCCCACACCGCCGGCGCCGCCAAGATAATGCCGTCCACCGGTGGCGGATCGTCGCCGGTCATGGCAACCATGATCACGGCGCCGCCCATGCTGGCCCCCAGCAAGTAGAGGGGCATTCCCGGATGGCGCGCGCGCACCAGGTCGGTCATCGTTTTCAGATCATCGGCGTAGGCCTTGACGCCGGGCCAAATGCCGCGCCCGGATGCGCCACCGAAACCACGTTGATCAAAGGCGTAGGCGGCGATGCCAAGACGCGCCAGATAGATGCCCGGCTCGGCAAAGAAATTACCGTAGTCGTTGAAGCCATGGAGCGCGATGACCGCCGCCCTGACCTTGTCCGTTTCGGGCAGCCAGCGGTGCAGCGGGGCAACAGCGCCGTCATTGGTCACCATCTGTGTATCCTCCAGGACAGGCATGGTCACGACCGGGCCGGGCCGGTCGATACGGGGCGCACAGGCCACGACCGTCAGCGCCAGCAAGATCGTGCCAATGGATCGTTGGCCGCGCCTCACCCGCCGTCCCCGGCGTAAGTCTTATTAAGGTTGGCCGTCTCAACGGTGTTTTTCGGTTGCTGGGCGGGCATGGGGTCCGTGGTCGGGCGCCTGGGCGCCGGCGACGCAAGCGTTGATTGTCGGGCCGCAATCGGTATCATCCGGACATCCGGGCGGTCAACGATCTTTGGCCCGGCCCTAACACTAAGGTAAGTCATGGATTCACAACAACCCATTGCCGTTACGACCCGGACAATCAGCTGCGACGGCGGTGACGGACCGCTCGGCCATCCCGCTGTTTACTTGAATTTCGGCGAGAAGACAGAGATCGTCTGCCCCTATTGCAGCTGTACATTCGTCATAGCCGAGGACGCCAACCCGGCGGCGGGCCACTGAGCGCGCCCGCCGATAAGCCGCGCCACGTCTTTCTCATCGACGGCTCGGGGTTCCTGTTCCGCGCTTTCCACGCCCTGCCGCCAATGACGCGCCCCGACGGCACGCCGGTCAATGCGGTCTATGGCTTCACCTCCATGATCATGAAGCTGGTCGATGAGACCGACGCCGACCACATCGCCGTCATTTTCGATGCCGGGCGGCGCACTTTTCGCAATGACATTTATCCCGACTACAAGGCCAACCGGCCACCACCGCCTGACGAATTGATTCCTCAATTCGATCTGGTGCGCGAGGCGACCCGTGCCGCCAATATCGCCTGCGTCGACATGGCGGGTTACGAGGCCGATGACCTGATTGCCACCTACGCCCGCTTGGCGGTCGAAGCCGGCGCCAAGGTGACCATCGTATCGTCGGACAAGGATCTGATGCAGTTGGTCGGCGAGCGCGTCCGCATGAAGGACCCGATGAAGAACCGCGATATCGGTCCCGCCGAGGTCGAGGAGCGCTTTGGCGTCGGCCCCGACAAGGTGATCGACGTACAGGCCCTGGCCGGCGATTCGACCGACAATGTGCCCGGCGTCGCCGGCATCGGAGTCAAGACGGCGGCCCTGTTGATCAACGAGTATGGCGATCTTGAGGCCGTACTGGCCCGCGCCGAGGAAATCAAGCAGCCCAAGCGCCGCCAATCGCTCATCGATCACGCCGACGCCGCGCGCATGTCGCTGGATTTGGTGCGTCTCAAAGATGACGTGCCGGTGGACGAAATGCTGGAGGCCTTCGCCGTTCGCGAACCCGAGCCCGATACCCTCCTCGGCTTCCTCAAGGCACAGAACTTCAAGTCGCTCACCGCCAAGTTCGAAAGCCGCTTCGGCGCCGCGCCAACCGATGATACCGGAGCGCCGACCGCGACAACCGAAACCAAAGTGGACCGCGCCTATGAATTGGTCGTCACCCGCCAGGCCTTGGAGGGCTGGGTGGAGGCCGCCCGCCAAGACGGCACCGTGGCGGTCGATACCGAGACAACTTCCAAGCATTCCATGCGCGCCCGCCTAGTCGGCGTATCGTTATCCCTGGACGATGGGCGCGCGTGTTACGTGCCCCTGGCCCACAAGGCGTCGGGCGGACAGGGATCGCTGGATCTGGGCGAAAGCGACGGCGCCGACGAGGACGCACCAGCGCAGATCCCCTTTGAAGACGCCGTGACCGTTCTCAAACCGCTTCTGGAGGACCCCTCGGTCCTCAAAGTGGGACAGAACATAAAATACGACATGCAAGTGCTGGTCCGCCACGGCATCCAAATCGCACCGGTCGACGACACCATGGTGTTGTCTTATGTCCTGGACGGCGGATTGCATAACCACAACATGGATGAACTGGCGCGCCTCCACCTCGGCGTCGAGACCATCAAGTTCAAGGACGTGGCGGGAACGGGCAAGAAACAGGTCACCTTCGATTATGTGGCGCTCGACAAGGCGCTTGAGTACGCCGCCGAGGATGCGGACGTCACCGGGCGTCTTTACCGAACGCTCAAGCCGCGCTTGGCGGGGGAACACATGGTGACGGTCTACGAGACCCTGGAACGCCCCCTGATCCCGGTGTTGGAGCGCATGGAGCGCCACGGTATCGGGGTCGACGCCGCCGCGCTCAAGGCGCTGAGCCAGGATTTCGCTGCCCGCCTGACCGACCTTGGCGAAGAGATCCACACCCTGGCCAGACGCGATTTCAACATCGCATCGCCCAAGCAACTAGGCGAAATTCTGTTCGACGAGATGGCCCTTGGCGGCGGCAAGAAGACCAAGACCGGCGCCTATGCCACCGGCGCCGACGTGCTTGAAGACCTGGCGGCCCAGGGACACGACCTGCCGGCCAGGGTCCTGGATTGGCGCCAACTGGCGAAACTCAAAAGCACCTATGCCGACGCCCTGGTCGAACAGATCGATCCCGAAACCGGGCGTCTGCACACGTCTTATGCCATGGCGGTGGCGTCGACCGGCCGCCTGGCGTCGTCCGATCCCAATTTGCAGAACATTCCGGTGCGCACCGAGGAAGGGCGCAAGATCCGCCACGCCTTCGTCGCCGACGATGGCTGCGTGCTGCTGTCGGCCGACTATTCGCAGATCGAGCTCCGGCTGCTGGCCCACGTCGCCGATATCGGGACCCTCAAGGAAGCCTTCCGCGACGGCGCCGATATTCACGCCATGACGGCGAGCGAGGTCTTCGGCATCCCGGCCGACGGCATGGAGCCGGCGGTGCGCAACCGCGCCAAGGCGATCAATTTCGGCATTATCTACGGTATCTCGGCGTTCGGCCTCGCGCGCCAGCTGCGCATCCCGCAGGGCGAGGCCAAGGCCTACATCGAAGCCTATTTCGAGCGCTATCCGGGGATTCGGGACTATATGGAGGAGATTCGGTCCAGCGCCCGCAAGACCGGGTATGTGACGACCCTATTCGGCCGCCACGTCCATGTCGCCGGTATCAACCAGCGCAATCCAGCTCACCGCGGGTTTGCCGAGCGACAAGCGATCAATGCGCCAATCCAAGGCAGC
>JASLZL010000008.1 GCA_030754885.1 Rhodospirillales bacterium
GGGGTGGGGGCGGTCGAAGGGGAATGGACAAAAGTAGGACCCTATTGCAACGTACAAACGCACCTAGAAACGCACCTTGATGAGTTTACATCAGGTCGGATGGATGCACTTAGTATGTTGATTTTATTGTGGAAAAGGTGGTGCCCAGGGGCGGATTCGAACCACCGACACGCGGATTTTCAGTCCGCTGCTCTACCAACTGAGCTACCTGGGCGTTCCTTGGGGAAGGGGGCGGGAAACTAGCCCGCTCAACACCACGCCGGAACGGCGCTTATAGAAAAATTCCCGCTCACTGTCCAGCGTCCGGGGCCGGCTTGCGGGTCGCCGTCGATTGGCAGCCTGTCTGGATGGATTTTGTGCTGTTCTAACTGTCTGATACATTGGCACCATAGGCGGAAAGCGGTGGGTGCCCTTTTGATTGATGACTCTGGCCGATGAACTGGGTGCCGCGAGCGGTGTTCTGTTCGTCGTCGATAGTGAAACGGGAGCTTTCAACTCGTGGAGCTCAAGTCCTATCGACAGGAAGTTAATGCAGGCCTTGCATGAGGACTTCCGCCTTATCGATTTCATTAAGAAGGTTTCGGCCGACACCCCGAAGGGGTCCATCCTGACTCGTCAGGCATTCCTGTCTGATCAGGAATATGGGAAAAGTGCGCTCTTTCGGGAGGTCCTCAGCCATGTCAATGTCTGGCATGTCATGGGTGAGGTCGTCATGCGGACGGCCAATACGGTCGCCTTGATTGGTTTCATTCGGCCGCGCCGGAGCAAGGTTTTTAACGACGATAAAATCGAAACCTACCGCCATCTTTCTCCCCACATTGATCGGGCTTTGCGACTTCATCGGCTGGTCGACCGCCTGGACGTGCAGCGTAAAGAGGCGGCGGAAGTCCTCGATCGCCTACCATTGGGCGTGATCCTAGTCGATGCCGGCGGGCGGGTCATTACCATGAACCGCTCAGCGAGCGACATTGCCAAGCGGGCCGATGGCTTGCAGGTCGACGGGGGCGGCATCTGCAGGGCCGAAGGAGCGAAGGAAAGGGCACGGCTTGCCGATATGATTGCCAGGGCGGCGAATTCGGAACCGGGCCCGAGCGCGCAAAAGGCGGGTGCCATGAGAATTCCACGGCCGTCGCAGCTGCGGCCATTGTCGGTCCTCGTGGCGCCCCTGACCGGCAAGGAGCCGCGCCAAGGAAGACGGGGCTCCGCCGTACTCTATGTCCGGGATCCTGAATCGCCGCAGACCACCTCCGCCGCCGTGCTCGCTGATGCGTACGGCCTCACCGCTTCCGAGGCCAAGCTGCTGCAAGCCCTCATTCAGGGCAAGCGCCTCGAGGACATGGCGCGTGATTTCAAGGTCACCATCAACACGCTGCGCACCCATTTGAAGAGTATCTTTCGCAAGACCGATACCAAGCGACAGTCGGAACTCCTCAGCTTGGTGCTCTCCGGTCCGGCGACACACGCGGCTCGGGAATCCTCCTGAACCGCCGGCCGTGTCCTCGACGGTGTGGAATGGTCCGTTTGAGGGCGCATGTTGTGGTGATACGGGGTAATATTTGGTGTAATTTACTATGGAAGTATAAATCGAATCCGGGAAGGGAGGGGATAGAGACATGGCCGATAGTACTGAAGGTGACCAGGCACAAGCTGAGGGACCCAAGATCAAGCTCGCCGCGAACCCAACGCCACCCGATGAGATATTCATCGACGGAGTGGCGGGAATCCTTGCTCGGCCGGGATTGGTCAAGATGGATTGCTACCGGGTGGTTGGTATTGACCGTAGCGACAATGCAGAGGTGCGAAGCGTAACCCACCGGCTTGTTCTGCCGTCGGCGGCCATTCCAGAAATGGTAAGGCTGTTTCAGAATATGGCCAAGGCCGGCCGTCAGGCCGCGGACGATGCTGCCTCCGCCGATGAGAAGGAACAAGATTAGACGAACTAGTGGTCCTCGGGCGGATCCTCGTCGACATTTGCTTCTTCATCGGTGGCGATCCGATATTGGCCGGATAGCCACCGACCGAGATCGGCATTCGCGCAGCGACTAGAACAGAAAGGCCGAAATCGATCTACCGCTGGCCGTCCACACTGGGGGCAGGGCCTTTCTTTAAGTGGAATGACGTTGCCCTTGGTGGACCTTTGGTCAGCCATCCGTTTCCCCCACTTCACCGCGACTCTGGACCTGGAAGTGGTCGGCGGCTAGCGAGTCATCGGAAATTAGATCGACGGGCCATCCGGTCTGCTCTTCCACCTTCGCCAGAGTTTCGTGGTTCAGGTTCTTGAGCACTTCAATGACGCAGCTGGATGCCGTTACCGTCAGGGGCGTGGCTGGTAGGACGCTTGCCTGTCGCTGAATGTGGCGCAGGGCGTCGTAGGCAACCGTTTGGGGTGACTTGATTCGTCCCGCGCCGGTACAGGCGGGGCAGGGGGCGAGCAAGGATTCCGAAAGTGATGCCCGGCGCCGTTCGCGGGTCATCTCGACCAATCCGAAACGGGTGAAGCCAGCGATATGAACGGGACAGCTATCGGATGAGACCGCTTCGCGCAAGGCGTCGATTACGGCGTGCCGGTTATCTTGTCGGCGCATGGATACGAAATCGACGACCACAAGACCGCCGAGATTGCGCAGCCGGATGTGGCGGGCGATCTCGGCAATCGCTGCAAGATTGGCATCCAGGGCTGCCCGTTCCGGCCCGCCAGAGACAGAGCGGCCGCCAGTGTTGACGTCAATCGCCGTTAGTGCCGTCGTTTCCTCTATCACGATACTGCCGCCAGATGGCAGGGTAACGATCGGCGCCAGTGCGTCATCGATTTGGCTTTCGATCTCGTAAGCGTCGAAGAGCACCGTGCCGGCAGAATGCATTTTCAGACGGTCAACAAGGCCGGGCGAGAGCCGTGAACAGACCGCGCGGAGCTCTGCCAGGATCTCTGCGTTATCGACGACGATCCGCCCAAGCTCGGGGCCGGCCTCATCCCTAAGCAGCCGCTCGACGGGATCGAGGTCCCGATGAAGGCATGCGATTGGCCGGGCCGTTTTTCGGGCTTCGGTAATCGTCTCCCAAGTAGCGCGCAGAGTGTCGATATCGTCGGTCAGGGACTCTTCTGTCGCATTCCCCGCCCGGCTGCGCACGATGAAACCTTCGTCGTCCCGGGCCAGTTTACTTACCATGGATTCGATTGGGTCGCCCTTGCCCTCGGCGGCCAGGCGCCGCGACATTCGAATACCCACTTGGCCGGGGGTGTAAACGAGAAAGCGGCCCGGCAGGGTGATCCGGGTCGTCACCTTTGCCCCCTTGTCGGAAACGGGATCGTTTAATGCCTGCACCAAAACGGCGTCGCCTTCACTCACGTAATCGGTGATGCCTTCGGTGCCAGTGCGATTTTCGTCCCGATGGATCGAGGGGCGCGCCTCGGCGAGACCAAGAAAACCGGAGCGTTCCAATCCTATGCCAACGAATGCGGCCTGAATGCTGGGTAGTATCCGTTCGACCCGGCCCAAATAGATGTTGCCGGTCACGCTTTCCCGGCCGGGCCGATCAACCATCAAGTCGTAAAGCCGCACGCCCTCGACCAAGGCAATGCGCCTTTGTCCGGGCGTAACTTCGATCAGTGCCGTGCGGTGTGCCATGTCCCGTTACCCATGCCGATCGGCCGAATAGCCCAAACCATGTAAAAGCATCGCCGTTTCGAAGAGCGGCAAGCCGACGACGTTGGAATAGGACCCAATAATTTTATCAACGAAAACGGCGGCACGACCCTGCACCGCATATCCTCCCGCTTTGCCTCGCCATTCGTCGCTGGCGATGTACTGTTCGATTTCCCCGGCTTCCAAGCGCTTGAAGGAGATTATGGTTGTCACCAATCGGTGACGAGCCTGTGCATCGCCGCCGATAATGCAAACGCCCCCAAAAACCCGGTGGCGGCGGCCGGAAAGTAAGGTAAGGCTTCGCCGGGCATCATCGGCGTCGGCGGACTTGGGCAACACCCGCCGACCGCAGGCGACAATCGTATCGGCGCCGAGAACGAGACATCCTGGTGCTGACGCAGCGATGGCGCGGGCCTTGGCTTCGGCCAGGCGTCCGGCGAGAGCCGCTGGCTTCTCTTGCGGTCGCGCCGTTTCGTCCACGTGCGGAGAAATGATCTTGTCGGGGACAATGCCGATCTGTTTCAGGAGGTCACGGCGCCGGGGTGATTCCGAAGCAAGAATCAGGCGGGGGCGGTCATGGGTGGGGCTGGTCTTGGGCATCCCCGAATTCTCATACACCGAGTGCCGTTATTTGAACCGAAAAGTTATGCGCCCCTTGGACAAATCGTAGGGTGTCATTTCCACGTTGACGCGGTCACCGGCAAGGACGCGGATCCGATGCTTGCGCATTTTACCCGCTGTATGGGCAAGAATTTCGTGTTCGTTATCCAAACGCACCCGGAACATTGCATTGGGCAACAGTTCAAGGACCGTGCCGGTGAATTCGATCAGGTCTTCCTTCGCCATTAATTTCTCATCGGTGACTACTGTGGTTGCCATACAAAGCCCGCACACACCGGCGGGTCAAGCCCTTTCCATGGCCGGCTCGCCGAATTACCGCTAATCCGAGCTAGCGTCCTTATACGTCCACCGCCCGCGTCATGGCAAAGCGTTCCTTGATGCGGCGCGTGAGCTCGTCGCGCACTTGCCGATAGGCGTTCAGGCGCGCGTCGCGCGACCCTTCGACGATACTAGGGTCGAAGGTGTTCCAAAACTCCACCTCGCACGCCATGACCCGAGTCATTTCGACGGCTGTGTGTTGGGCCTCGGGTGAGAGTGAAATAACGACATCGAATGAGCTGTCTTCCAGGTCGTCGAACGTTTTCGCGACGTGGTCAGTCAAATCGATCCCGATCTCATCCATCACGGCGACGGCAAAGCCATCGATTTCACGGGCGCGGACGCCGGTTGAATCGGCGTAAATCCTGTGCCCGTGGAGGTGCCTAAGAATGGCTGCCGCCATTGGCGAGCGAAGCGAATTCATCGTACATGCAAAGAGGACGGCTGCTGGGAGGTCTGACAAGGCGCCGGCTCCCCGTCACCGCCGCTGATAAAGGGCGCAGATCAGGCTAAACAGTCGGCGCGCCGTGTTAAGGTCGATTTCGACCCTATCGGAAAGGCGTTCGCGCAGTGCCTCCGCGCCCTCGTCGTGCAGGCTTCTGCGGCCGACGTCAATGGTCTCGATCTGCGAGGCTGTCAAGGTCTTGATGGCACGAAAATAGCTATCGTAGACCACGAAATAATCGCGCATGATTTTGCGAAACGGCTCTAACGGCAACACGAACTCCGCCAGCGGCTCATCCGTTGGGGACCGGACGTCGAAGACGAGCCGGGTCTCGATGATACCGAGGCACAGCTCATAGGGACCTTTGGTGCCATTGGCGAGGACGAAGTAATTCTCCTCGACCAAATTTTGGATGGCCGCCTTGCGTTCGTGCTCGATCGGGGCACTGGCCGGCGCCAAGGTGGGATCGTCGAGAATGACCTTGACGAGCCTGCTCTCGGTCGGATCGGCGGGCTTAGTCCTTGCCACGTTGTTCCAGCCGAATGGACAGCGATAGCGCGTGGGCGGAAAGTCCCTCGGCCTCGGCCAGGGTCCGGGCGGCGGGTCCAAGTTTAGCCAAGACCTCGGCGTCGCAACCGATGAACGTGGAACGTTTGACAAAATCGAGGACACCCAGGCCGGAAGAAAAGCGCGCACTCCTGGACGTCGGCAACACATGGTTCGGACCCGCCACGTAATCGCCCAACGCTTCCGGGGTGTGGCGGCCAAGGAAGATTGCTCCGGCGTTGCGAACCTTGGCCGCCAAGGTCTCGGGGTCGTCGATGGCCAGTTCCAGGTGTTCGGGCGCCAGCCGGTCGATCAGCCTCACCGCCTCGTCCAGTTTGCCCACCGTGACGACGGCCCCGAAACGGTCCCAGCTTTCGCGCGCTATTTCGGCCCGCGGCAGTGTATCCAGATGTCGATCTATGGCTTCTAGAACGGCATCGGCGAAATCCATGTCGGTGGTTATCAGGATTGCTTGAGCCGATGGGTCGTGCTCGGCTTGAGCCAGCAGATCGGCGGCAATCCAGCGGGGATCGTTGGCGCCGTCGGCGACCACCAGGACCTCTGATGGCCCGGCGATCATGTCTATCCCCACGGTTCCGAAAACTTGGCGCTTGGCCGCGGCAACGTATGCATTTCCGGGACCGACGATCTTGTCGACCGGCGCGATGGTGGCCGTCCCAAAGGCCAATGCGCTGACGGCCTGGGCACCGCCGACGCGATAAATTTCATCAATGCCGGCGATCTTGGCGGCGGCTAGAACCAGGGAGCTCAGGTTTCCCGAAGGCGCCGGAACGACCATGGCCAGGCGGTCGACCCCCGCCACCTTCGCCGGCAGCGCGTTCATCAGGACCGAAGACGGATAGGCCGCCGTGCCTCCCGGGACGTAAAGACCGACCGCTTCGATCGGTGTCCAGCGGTAACCCAACTTCAGCCCTGCATCGTCCGAATAGTCCAGGTCCTCCGGGCACTGACGGGAATGGAAATCGCTCACCCTTTGTGCCATCAGCTCAAGGGCCTGCAACACATCCTTCGGACAGGCAGCGACGGCTTTTTCGATCTCATCGTGTGACACCAGCATGGTCTCGGGCGTCAAGGTCAAATTGTCGAAGCGCTGCGTATAGGCAATCACGGCCTCATCGCCCTTGGCGCGCACCTCGGCGAGTATGGCGCCGACCGTTTGGTTGACGTCTAGATCATCTTCGCGCTTGGCATCCAGGAAGGCGGCGAAGGCCGCCTCAAAGCCCGGGTCCCTCATGTTCAGTCTTTGCGGCATTGGTGATCTCGTTCATTCGTGCGGGAACCATCCATCCGGCACGAGGATAGTTTCCATTGATTGCAAACGAAACCCTTATGGCGGACCGGCGGAGATATCCGCCCTATGGCCAGTTGACGAGCAGCCAAAGAAGGAGGCGCGTTCCATCGGTGAAGGCATCCATGTGCATCTCCTCACGGGGATTATGGCTGCCGTGGCGGTTGCGAACAAAGATCATGGCGGCCGGCACACCGGCGCTGGCGAAATCGGCGGCATCATGCCCGGGGCCGCTGGCGAGTTCCAAGGTCGCCATATCCAGGGCTTGCGCGCCGGCGCCAAGTCGCCGCCGCAGTTCGGGATCCATGTGCGCCGGCGCGGCGCCGGTGAAAGGCTGGAATGCGAATTCGACGTCGCGCCGGCGCCCGATTTCGTCGGCCAGCCGGCGCATTTCGGCCGTGACCCGATCCAAGGACCCTTGCGTATGGCTGCGGGCGTCGAAGGTAAAACGCACCAAGCCCGGAATGGTGGTCAGCGAATGGGCCCCGGGATCGGTGCCAAGCTGGCCGAAGGTCATGACCAGATCGCCGCCGTCGTCTTCAATCCTTTGCCAGTGGTGCTCCATTGCCGCGACGAGCTCGGCGCTTGCCATCACGGCGTCGCGGCGTAGCCGGCGCGGTACCGCTCCGGCGTGGTCGTAGGCGCCAATGCGCTTCACGTCGGGGCAACGGACATTGCCCCGGATGGCGTTTACGATGCCGACGGCAATACCGGCTTCGTCCAGCACGGGACCTTGTTCTATGTGGAGCTCGATAAAGCCCGCCAGGCGCTCGCTCCGCAGGTAGGCTTCGCCGCGGCGCAATGCGTCCACGTCGGCTCCGGCGTCGGCCATGTGCCAGGCCAAGGTGTGCCCGGTATCGGCCCGCACCGCCGTATCCAGGATCTTTGGCGGCAGCCGACCGAACGCTGCCCGGCTGCCGATATGCTGGGCGCTAAACCAACAGTTTTCCTCGCCGCGAATGCCCATCACGGTCAGGTCGCGGGGCGGCGTAACCTCGGCGCGGCGCAAGCTGGCCAGACAGACGAGCCCGGCTACGACGCCGGCCAGACCGTCGTAGTTACCGCCCCGGGGCA
This sequence comes from Rhodospirillales bacterium, assembly GCA_030754885.1. Lineage (GTDB taxonomy): Bacteria > Pseudomonadota > Alphaproteobacteria > Rhodospirillales > JASLLZ01 > JASLLZ01. The sequence continues at coordinate 7,958 of JASLZL010000008.1, forward strand.
CTGAGTCCAGGTGCGATCCGGTCACGATGCCGGGCAGGGCGCGATCGCGGCCGGGCAGTGTCACGTAAAGGTTGGCGGCGGCGTCGGTGGTGACCTCGAGGCCGAGCGTCCGAGCCTCCGCGGCGACCCGGTCATGGGCGATTTGCTCACCCTCGCCATAAGTCGCGCGGGTGATGCCAACGCCGTCGTGGGTGCGCTCACCGATGTCGGTGAACAGGCTTTCGGCGAGGGAAAGGCTTTTGGCGAACGCCCTGTCGAGGGCGGGGGTATATGCCACGATGTGTCGCCTTAGGGTGTTTTCGCGTCCTCGGCCACGAACCAGTCGGCGATCTGGCCGCCGGTCATGAAGACCGTGTCGTCCCGCCCCTGAAGGAGATCGAGGATGCGGGCCACATAGCCGGCGCGGTGCGGCACACCGCTCAGGTGCGGATGAAGCGGCAAGGTCAGGATGCGCGGCTCGCCCGTCTCGGCGATCTCGGCCTCGAAGGTTTTCACCGTCTCCTCGACGCGGCTCAACATCTCGGGCGAGGAGTGCTTCTCAACGGCATAAACGACGCTGTCGTTGAGCTCTAGGTTGTAGGGCATGGCGATCATCGGCCCGTTTTCGGTGGTCAGCCAACAGGGCAGGTCGTCAATCACCCATTCGCAAAGGTATTCGATGCCCGCCGCCTTTAAGAAATCCGGCGTCTCAAAGGTTTCTGACAATCCCGGACCCAGCCATCCGCGCGGCCTGGAACCCGTAAAGCCGTCGATGATGTCGAGCGCCATCTCAATCTGGCCGGCTTCTTCCAGTTCGCCGTCCATCGTGCGCTACGTGGACAAGAAGTACGGCGGCAATTGGGAGCCCTATATCGGAAAGTGGGACCGACAGGTCGAAAAGCTACAAGGCATTTATGAACGGGACAGTGCCATCATCGTGACCAAGGACAAGATCAGGCTCGAAAACGAGGAATTGGCCGAATATATTGAAAAGGTACAGCAACGGGTCGAGGTCGTTCGTTGCCTCGCCTCGAAGATGGGAAGCCAAACCGAAGACGACGTGAGAGACCTCGCCAATTTCGCGACGGCCGCCGGTTCCAACGAGCCGACCCCCGCCAAGGGTGGCGAGAAGACGCGGAATGGAACGGCTCCCGCGCCGACGGTGACTACCGCTCGGACGGGCCTCAATATTGAGGTCAACGCCCGGTGTCAGGGCGGGACGGCCCGATTTCAGGTGGTCAACAAGGGAGTTCTCTGGCCTGGATCAAGTACCATTTTCATCTACGATACCGACACCGAATCACTCGTCACCCAACGCCGCCTGCGTTTGACCAGTGGTCAGAGCGCTTCGTTCAAGGTCAAGAAACCGAAAACCGGAGCCGCGCCGTTGGCGTTGTGGGTCAAGCCTTCGTGGTCCCCACGTGAATTCCTTTACGATGCCACGATAGCCTGCGGCTAAGTCCATCGGGCAGGCCGATGCCGACACCATGATGGATCTGGTGATCGAGCATTGTCTCGCCTTGATTTGGTGATCTTTGCACGAGATCGAGAGTCCCCGGCAGTCACCCGGCTATATTTTGCCTATCCTGCGTCCCTGTCTGCTGTTGAGCGTCGCGCGGAAATAGCTTGAAAATTGGTTGATCCTCAGGGCGTTGCTTGACCCGGGGTCGGGAAAGTGCGAGTTGTGCCACTGGCCATTTTGCCCAGTGAATGAAGGGGATGTACCATGCTGACGGTCGACCCCGCCGTCTTTGAAGCACGCCTCGGCGAGGTCGAGAACGTTTTGGCGGGAGAGGACATCTCCGCCCTCGTCGTCTATGCCCAGGGCAGCGCGCTTGGCTGGGCCGGCCGCATGCACGGGTATTTGCGCTTTCTCAGCGATTGGGACAGCCACCATTATTCGTCCGTCTTGATCGTCATTCCGGGCGTCGAGCCGGTAGTGTTGACGCCCAATAAGTTTCTCCACTACCTGGCAGCCGAGCGGACGCACCTGACCGATGTGCGCTATGCCCCGGTCCTCGATTTCGGGCGTGAAATTGTCACCGTTCTCAAAGCCGCCGGGTTGGGCTTGGGACGCGTTGGCTACATTGGGCGTAGCGAAACCCCGGTTCCCGTCTGGGAGGATCTGGTCGCCGGTTTGGGAGAGGCCGAATGGGTCGATGTCTCCCCTCACCTCGACCGCATGCGGATGGTCAAGGACGAAGGGCAATTGGCCTTCCACCGCCGCGCCGCCGAAATCTGCGACAAGATGTGCGAGGGTCTGGGCCCGAAATTGCGCAGTGGCAAGGCGGCTTACCAGGTTAGTGCCGAGCTCGAACGGATCGGCACTCACGAGGGCTGCGAATATTGCCTGACTTGGTTGACGGTTCGACCCGAGGCCGATTGCGCCAGGCTCTACAAGCGCCTCGGCGCCGACGTGCCCAAACCCGGCGATCAGGTGGTGCTGGGTATCTATCTTATGGTCGACGGTCACTGGGGACACGCCATCCGAACAGGGAACCTTGGCCCGCTCCGCGACGATCACAAAATTCTCTTCGACGTAACGTTGGAGATGGCCGACGCGGGCCTAGCCAAGCTTGGCCCCGGCGCCGACCTCAACGACGTTGAAGCCGCCTTCGAGTCCGTCTTCCAGCGCCATTGCCCTGACGCTAAGGAGCGCAATATTTTCCGTTTTTGCAACGCCCATGGGCTTGGTCATTCCTATGAAGAAGCCATCGTCGGCGCCGCTTTCCCCCAGCCCTACGCCTCCGCACCGAAGCAAGAGAAGAGACCCGATCCCATCACGGCCCAGGCCGGCATGCTGTTCGAGTTTCATCCCAATATCTTCATCCCCGGCCTTGGTGGGGCGGCGATCGGCGACATGGTGCTGGTGACCGAGACCGGCAACGAAATACTTACCCGCTTTCCGCGCCGGCTCTCGATCTGGTGAGCGCCCTGGGCCCGATGTCGGAGGACCTTCCATGAGCCGCGACTACGTGACAGTTACGGCCGAGCAGCTGCTAGGCGCCTGCGTTCCCCTGTTCGAAGGCCTGGGTACGCCCCGGGGCGAGGCCGAAGCGGTGGTCGACGTACACGTTGATTCGGATTTGCGCGGCGAAGAATCCCACGGCGTGCGCATGCTTGATGTTCATTTGAAGCGGATCAAGGCGGGCGGCAACCTGGCCCGATCGCGGGTCACGGTGCTCAAGGATCGTAACGCGGTGGCGCTTCTCGACGCCCACCACAGCCTGGGCCAGGTAGTGGCGGTGCAGGCCATGGAGATGGCCATCGCCAAGGCGCGCGAATATGGCATTGGCATGGTCGGCGTGCGCAACGCTAATTCCTATACCTCGGCCAAGTACTATCCCCTGATGGCGGTGAATGCCGACATGATCGGCAAGACCTATACCAACTCCGTGCCCATGATGCCGCCCCACGGCGGCACCCAGGCCCGGGTCGGCAACAACCCGCTGTCCATCGCGGCGCCGGCCGGGGACGAATTTCCGGTGATCTTGGACATGGCCTGTACCATCGCCGTGGAAAAGGTGCGCCAGGCCGGCACCGAGGATAAACCGATCCCGCCCGACTGGGCTCTTGGCCTTGATGGCAATCCGACCACCGACGCCAAGGAGGCTTTGGAGGCCTATACCTTCCTTCCCTTCGGCGGCTACAAGGCGTTTGGCCTCGGCGTTACCCACGAGATGCTGACCAGCGTCCTTTGCGGCGGTGGATTGTTTACCAGCCCGGGAGCCGGGTTCCGACCGTTTGACAACGTTTACAACTGTTGCCAATACTTTGAGGCCATCAACATCGACTGGTTTCTTCCCGTCGCGGAATTTCGCCAAAGAATGGATGCCATGATCCGCCAGATAAAGAATACGCCCCTTCGCTCCGGCTTCGACGCTCTCTATCTTCCGGGAGAAAGAGGGATACGCGAGATGGTGCGGCGCAAACGTGACGGCATCCCCATCCACGTCAGCACGCTCGCCGATCTTAGGCGCTGGGCGGTTGAGGTGGGTACCGAACCCCTGAAAGTGGAGGTCTAGGTGAGTGAAACTAATAAATTAGACGGGCGGCGCGCTCTGATCACAGGCGCCAGCCGTGGCATTGGGGCGGCCATTGCGCTCGCCTTTGCCGACGAGGGCTGCGATGTTGCCTTCTGCCATCTGGGTGACGGCGAAAAAGCGGCCGAGGTCAAGCGCGCCATCGAGGATAAGGGACGCAAGTCCTACGCCGCCGAGTGCGACGTCGCCAACGAAGTCGCGTTGCCGGTCATGGTGTCCAGGGCCCGAAAGGCGCTGGGCGGGATCGATATCTTGGTCAACAACGCCGGCCATTCGGTCGAGACGCCGTTCGAGAACGTCTCGGTGGCGGCCTGGGACCGCATGATCGCCGTCCACCTGCGCGGCACCTTCCTGGCCAGCCGCGCCTGCTATGGCGCCGTGTGTGAGAGCGGCTGGGGGCGCATCATTAATGTCGCATCCCAACATGCCCTCAAGGGGACGCTGGATAAGGCGCATTATTGCGCCGCCAACGCCGGCATCATCGGCTTCACCAAGGCCCTGGCCCGCGAAGGGGCAACCAAGGGTGTTTTAGTCAACGCCATCGCACCGGGTCCGGTAGAAACCGACCTGTTTCGCGAATTGTCCGAAGAATGGCGGGATGCCAAGCTGGCCGAATTGCCGCTTGGTCGTTTCGCGGCGGCCTCCGAGATCGCGCCCACCGCCGTGATGCTGGCTTCGTCGGACGGCGCCTATTACGTCGGCCAGACCCTGTCGCCCAACGGCGGCGACGTCATGGCCTGAGACGATATAACCACTGATAAGGAAATTAGGGAGGATACGACCATGTCTGGACGCAAGATCTACGGCGGCAAGAACCTATACGGCGCGCGCATCGGCTTTTTGATGCTCGACGTCCTGACCCCGCGCATGCCGGGTGACGTCGGCAACGCCACCACATGGCCCTTTCCGGTCCTCTACGGCGTGGTGCCGGGCGCCACGCCCAAGCGTGTTATCCATGAGAAGGGCGAGGGCTTGTTGGATGCCTTCCTCGAGACCGCCGACCGCTTGGTCAAGGAGGGCGCCGACGGCCTCACCACCACGGGCGGGTATCTCTCGATCTTCCAAGACGACCTGGTCAAGCACTGCAAGGTGCCGGTGGCGGCAAGCTCGCTGATGCAAATCCCGCTGGTCCAGCGCACGCTTCAACCGGGAAAAAGGGTCGGTGTGATTACCGTCAACAGCGATCATTTCGACGAGGATCACCTGCGCACGGCGGGCGCGGCGCTCGATACGCCGGTCGCCGGCACCCAGGGCAAGCGCGAGCTGGAGCGCGTACTGGTCAATGGCGAGCTGGAAATGGACGTGGAACTAGCCGAACAAGACATGCTGGACACCGGCCGCGAACTTATCGAAGCCCACCCCGACGTCGGCGCCGTGGTCTTCGAGTGCCACAACTTCGCGCCCTTCTCGGCATCCCTCAGCCAGAGCCTGGGCATCCCCGTCTACAGCGTCTACAGCTTCGTCTGCTGGTTCCACGCCGGCGTCGCCCCGCGCGACTTCGGCCACCCGTCAACCGCACCGGGGGATTTTCGGGAGAGGTGAGGGGGGGGCAGTGAACTCGAAGAGTTCCTGGGCCTTGACACGGCAATGCCAAATCACGCGGTCCCGTGAAGGGCCACGGCGACGGCGACCTCTGACATAACCTGGGGGTCTTCCGAGAACTTCACGCCGACGGCGCCGCCGCTCGACCAGACGATTTCGCCCTCATATTCGCCGAATTGGTCAATGCACAGGGTAATGGCGGTGTGCCGTTCGACCGGCTCACCGACATCGATCTTGGCGCCGCCGGCCGAGATGTCGCTGATCTGTCCGGCGATCCAGCGGCCGGCGTACAGAAAGCGGGCCGTGACGCGGGTATCCGTGCGTTCGTGATGGCGCCTGTTCTCGGCACTTGAACCAACATTCCCCATTTTTCAAAAATCCCCAGTGTCTCCAGATGCCAACCACGACGGTACACGAAAGAAATTTCAAAGAGATAGCGTAATCGCTAGGGGATCGCACTGTGACCCATGAAGGGATCTGCATTCGTGACCCCAATCGGCGACGGAAAGAGCACGACCGGGCGCGGATTTGGTCTTGTCCCTTCATTGTCCTATTGTGCAAGGGGCGCATCCCAAGTTGAAGGCGGCCATACCATCAAGGGGAGGAAACGATGAGCCAAATCCTGTTGAAGAACCTGGACCTGCTCGACGTCCAAGCGGGCGTTCTCAAGACGGGGCATCAGGTGCTGGTCAAGGACGGTCTGTTCGCCGAGGTCTCAGACGGCGCCATCAAGGCCGCGGGCGCCGAGGTCGTCGATCTTGGCGGGCGGACCTTGATGCCGGGTTTGATCGATTGTCACGCTCATGTCACCTCGACCAAGGTCAAGCGCGGCAACTGGGCCGCCATCGGCATGCTGCCGTCCCTGGTCACGGCGACGGCGTCGAAGAGGATGCTGGGCATGCTGATGCGCGGCTTCACGACCGTGCGCGATGCCGCCGGTGCCGATCTGGGCCACAAGCAGGCGGTGGAGCAGGGGCTCTTCGTCGGGCCCAGGCTGTTCGTTTCCGGGCGTGGCCTGAGCCAGACCGGCGGCCACGGCGATTTGCGTTCGCGCGCCGACCTGACGGTCCCGTGCCCGTGCAATTTCGGTGGCGTTTCGCGTATCGCCGACGGTGTCGACGCGGTGCGCCGCGTGGCGCGCGACGAGATCCGCCTCGGCGCCGATCAGATCAAGGTCATGGCGTCGGGCGGCGTCAGCTCGCCGGCCGATCCCATCGATTTTCTTCAATACTCGATGGACGAACTCAAGGCCATTGTCGACGAGGCGTCGCGCTCGCATACATACGTTCTCGCCCACACCTATACCGCCGACGCCGTCAAGCGCTGCGTCGAGGCAGGTATCCGCAGTATAGAACACGGCAACTTCATCGATGCCGATACCGCCAAGATGATGGCCAAGGCCGGCGCTTACTTTGTGCCGACGCTGATCACGTACCGTAAGTTGGTCGATGAGGGCCACCAATTCGGCCTCCAAGACCACGCGCTTGAGAAGGCCAAGGAGGTTCTGGCGGTGGGCACCAGGTCGCTGGAGATCGCCAAGGCGGCGGGCGTCAAGATGGCTTTTGGCACTGACCTGGTGGGTGAGTTGCAGCCCCACCAGAGCCAGGAATTCGAAGTTCGGGCCGAAGTGCTAAGCCCGGCCGAGATTATCCAGAGCGCGACGCTGATCGGCGCCGAGGTCGTACGCATGGAGGGTAAGCTGGGCGTCATCGCGCCGGGTGCGCTCGCCGACGCCCTGGTGGTCGACGGCAATCCACTCGACGACCTGGGCCTGATGCAAGATCAGGGCGCGCATCTGCCCGCCATCATGAAGGACGGCGCTTGGGTCAAGAACGACTTGGACGGCTAGCCCTCGCCGCCGGGCGGCGGCGCGACGACATCTTCATATGGATGGCGGCGCGTGATGGCGCCGGCGTGGAGAAAGACGTCGAGTGCCGCTTCATAAGCTTCGCGGGTGATTAGCGGGTCGGGCCCCCAGCATCCCAGGCCCTGATAGAAGGCGATGGCGCGGGCCAGGACTTCGACGTCGGTGCGCGGAAAGAAGTGGGCCTGGGCGGCGGCGATCTCTTCGGCCGGAGTTTCGATGACATACAGGCGCGATTTGCGATAGGCGCGTAAGAAGGCGCGGACCATGATGTTCCCCAGCCAGCGCCGCGACGCCATCAAGCTTGAGAAGGCAACCGGGCCGATGGCCTCGCCTACCGAGGCGACGATGAACCCTTGCTCGTCGTGTTCAAGCTGCTGGGGCGCCGGGCCTTGCTGGTGGACGTAGTCGCCGCGACCGGCCTGGAAGGCTTCGTCCATGGCCTGGGCGCCGCCCACGTCGATAGGAATCAGGTCGGCGTAATTAACGCCTTTCTTGTGAAGCGCATAGCGGAACATAGCAAGCGGCTGGTCGCCGTGATCGATCAGGACCTCTTTGCCCGCCAACTTGTCCCAGGTGAAATCGCGGTCACGTTCGCGGCCGGTAAGGAAGAAGCCGTCGCGCTCATTGATCTGGGCGAAGTGCATGATGTCGGGCCGCTGGCCGCGCTCAAGCGGTCCCCAGCCCCGAGACACCGCCGACTGGGCTAGGTCCACCGAGCCGTCGATGATGGCCTTGGCCACGGACCGGCGCGGCGTGGCGACCGAGTAGGTGGGCTCCAGACCCTCGTCGTGAAGGAAACCAGCCGTGATGGTTGAGATCAGGGGGGTGTAGAACGCCGAGTGGCGGGAAACCATGATGTTGATCTGAGCCATGCACCTGACCTGAGAATGGAAGGCAGTGGATTCTCGGGCCGTCCGGCGGCGGCCATTGTCGAACGTTGTCGGCCATATTTTAACCAAGGCGGCGTCGCAGTCCATTAGAAATCCGTTTGCTCGACCGCGAATCCGCGATTAAGGTGCGCCGCGGCAGGTCTTTGGCCGCAACCGAACCTGGGATGGACCGATGAAAAAAGCCAAACAACACTTAGATCCGAAGAGCGATATCGACATCGCGCGTGCCGCTAACATGCGGCCCATCGCCGACGTGGCGTCGGACAAGCTCGGCATCCCCGCCGATGCTTTGGAGCCCTATGGTCATTACAAGGCCAAGATCGGGCTAGATTATGTCCGTTCGCTGGCCGACAAGCCCGACGGCAAGCTTATCTTGGTGACGGCGATCACCCCGACGCCGGCTGGCGAAGGCAAGACGACGACCACGGTCGGTCTTGGCGACGCCCTTAACCGCATCGGCAAGGAGGCCATGATGTGCCTGCGCGAGCCGTCCCTCGGTCCGTGCTTCGGTATCAAGGGCGGTGCCGCCGGCGGCGGCTATGCCCAGGTCGTGCCAATGGCAGATATCAACCTGCATTTCACCGGCGATTTCCACGCCATCGGCGTCGCTCACAACCTTCTTTCGGCGCTGCTCGACAATCACATCTATTATGGCAATGCCGAAGGCATCGACGCACGCCACATCGTCTGGCCCCGGGTGGTCGATATGAACGACCGGGCGCTGCGTCAGATTGTCTGTAATCTGGGCGGCATCGCCAACGGATTCCCACGCCAGGACGGTTTCGACATCACCGTCGCGTCGGAGGTCATGGCCATCTTCTGCCTTGCCACCGATCTTGCCGACCTACAGCGGCGCCTGGGTAATATTGTCGTGGGCTATACCCGCGAGCGCCAACCGGTCCGCGCCAGCGCGCTCAACGCCGACGGCGCCATGACGGCGCTTCTCAAGGACGCCCTCATGCCCAACCTGGTGCAGACCTTGGAGAACAATCCGGCCTTCATCCACGGCGGCCCGTTCGCCAACATCGCGCATGGCTGCAACTCGGTGCTGGCGACCCAGACGGCGTTGAAGCTCAACGACTATGTGGTCACCGAGGCGGGCTTCGGGGCCGATCTCGGGGCCCAGAAGTTCTTCGACATCAAGTGCCGCAAGGCCGGTCTCTCGCCCGATGCGGTTGTTATCGTGGCGACGATTCGGGCACTCAAGATGCACGGCGGCGTGGCCAAGGACGATCTCAAAAACGAAGACGTGGCGGCGCTCAAGACGGGAACGTCGAACCTGGTCCGCCATATCGAAAATCTGCGCGGCTATGGCGTGCCGGTCGTCGTCGCCGTCAACAAGTTCAGCTCCGACACCGAGGCCGAAGTGGAACTTTTGATGCAGGTCGCGGCCGAGCAAGGCGTCGACGTCGTTGAGTGCGACCACTGGGCAATGGGGGGCGAAGGCACCGAGGAGCTGGCACAATCGGTCGTGCGCATCATCGACGAGAAACCGGCCGATTTCCAGCTTCTCTACCCCGACGACATGCCATTGTGGGAGAAGATGCGGACCATCGCCCAGCGCATATACGGCGCCGATGACATCGTCGCCGACAAGAAGGTGATGGGCCAGTTCGAGGCCGCCGAGAAGGGCGGCTTCGGCTACTATCCGGTGTGCGTTGCCAAGAGCCAGTACTCGCTTTCTGCCGATCCCGGCCTTAAGGGCGCACCAAGCGGCTTCGTGGTGCCCGTCCGTGACATCAAGGTATCCGCCGGCGCCGAGTTCGTGGTCGCGATTTGCGGCGACGTCATGACCATGCCTGGCCTGCCCAGAGTGCCCGCCGCCAATTCCATCGGCGTCGATGAGACAGGTGAGATCGTCGGTCTGTTTTAGGCGCTGGGCATTTCCTCGGCCAGCGCCTCCAGGAGGCGGTCGATGTCGGCCTGCTTGACCCAGAGGTGGGGGGAGACACGGACGGTGTCGCCGCGCATGGAGATGTGGACGCCTTTTGCCTCCAATCGGTCCTGAACCCCCATCGGTGCGCCGTCGGGGAAGCGTAGCCCAGTCAGGTGACCAGAACGGGCCGCCGGCGGCGGGACGGCGAAGCCAAGCTGGGCGGCGCCGTCGCAGATGGTGTCGGTTAATGCCCCGATGGTGCGATTGATGTCGCCGATGCCCCATTCCAAAATTTGGCCAAGGCCGGCGGCGGCCATGGGCATGAGAGTGAAGTTGGCGCGCTCACCCATGTCGAAGCGCCGCGCTCCCGGTGACCATTGGCTGGGGTATTGCAAGGTGCCGCCCTGCCATGTCTGTCCCCCGTCCGTGCCTGCGTGATCGAAGGTGTTGGCCTCCAGCGGCCGCCCGGCCTGGCGCTCCGGCGCAACGTAAAGAAAGCTCAAGGCGTAGGGGCACATCAGCCACTTATAGCCCGCCGCGAACAAAAAGTCGGGGCGCACCTCTTTGACGTCGATGGGCATGGCGCCGGCGGATTGGGTGGCATCGATGATCAGGGCCGCCCCGACGGCACGGCAGCGCTGACCGACGGCAACCAGATCAACAACCGTACCGTCGCACCAATGGCAGTGGGGGAGGGCGACGATCGCCGTACGTTCGTCGATGGCGGCCAGCACCTTGGGCGTCCAGTCGTCATCCTCGGGCTTTGCCACGATCACCGCCTCGGCCCCGCGATGTTCACACATCTCGCGCCAGGGAAAAACGTTGCTGGGGTGCTGATTCTCCAAAAAGACGATGCGCATTCCCGGCTCGACGGCAATGTTGGCGGCGGCAGTAGCGGCACCATAACTGGCTGCCGGGATGACGGCGACATCGTCGGTTTCGGCCCCGACAAGGAGGGCAAACTGGCCGCGCACCGTCTCCACCTCGTCGTGGAAGTCCTTGTAGTGGATAGTCCACGGCGTTGACTTGCGCGCCACGCCGGCCTCACCCGCGGCGCGCACGCTCTTCAGGTTGGGGGCGATGTAAGCACAGTTGAAATAGGCTACCGTGTCGGGGATTTCGAAGAGATCGCGTTGGCAAGGGATCATGGGGTTTCCTCCGGGTGGCCGGCGCCATTGGTTGAGCTATCACGAGGGCGCGTGGGGAATCAACGCCGAGGGTGTTCCCGTGCCCGGCGGTAATCGACCATTCGGCCCTTTCGTCGCCCGCGCTACAAGTTCCCATTGGTTGATTTCGGCTCCGTGTTGCTTATTCCATCTCGCCGCTTCGTCGTGGCGCGGGGCCTTTTTCTTGCGGCTTGGGCCGGGGTGTGTATAGTCCGCGCACGGCTATCTGCGTATCGGCATCTGGGAATAGTTAATGGCGGTATTTACCTCGGAGCACTCCCTCGGTCCAACATACGCGTCCGGTCCGTGTAGCCTTCACGGCCGGATCGAGGACTTTGGGTGTCACGAATGCGGTGCCCGCCGAACCGCTATATGCGGCATCTTGGATGACGAGCAGATCGTCGAGATGGGCCGCATGATGACCCAAAAATGGATCGAGCCGGGCCAATTCGTGGTTCTGGAGGGAGATCCCGGGGATCACGCCTACACCGTCACCGAAGGCGTCATTAAGGTTTTCAAGTCGCTGGTCGACGGTCGGGTCCAGATCACCGGTTTCCTGTTGCCCGGCGATTTCTTGGGCATGCCGTCGCGGGGACAGTTCATGTATTCGGCCGAGGCTATCAGTCGGGCTCGATTGTGCGTTTTTCCGCGCCGGCCGCTGCTGGACCTATTCGATCGCAGTCCGGGGCTGGAAAAGCGGCTGCTCGAAATCGTCAATGACGAACTGACCCTGGCCCAGGACCATATGTTGCTGCTGGGGCGCCGCACGGCGGACGAGCGCGTCGCCTGCTTTTTGTTGGAGTTCGCCGAACGCTTTTCCCGCGCCGGCTGGTCGGTGGACCCCCTGACCTTGCCCGTTGGGCGTGGGGATATCGCCGACTACCTGGGCCTGTCGTTGGAAACCGTGAGCCGGTCGTTCAGCCGCCTCAAGAAGAAGGGCATTCTCTCTCTGCCCAACAAACGCCAAGTTGTGATCCTTGAGGCGGAGCGTCTGAATGAGCTGGGTGGACGTTCTTAAGCGACGCCCTAAGACGCAGTCGGCCCTTCTAACGGATCGAACTCTTGTACCGGCAGGCAGAGCAACCGGTTGATCACCCGTTGTCCTTGCTTGCGGAAAAATTCCATGTCCCACTTTGAATCGGGGGGGGCCTCAATGCGGATACACACGCACCTGTTCTTCGCGGCCAGGCGGCGGATAGAATCATAAAGCGCCGTGGCAACCGTGGTGCGGCCGAGCCCGGGAAGGACTAAATGCTGAATGACCAGGGAGAGGCCGTGATCAAGGCTGTCCTCGACTTTGTAGACGAACAATCCGCGAATGCGCTTGCTTTGGGTTTCAGCGACAATGACCCCGCAGCTCTTCGCTCCGGTAGTGGGCCCGGATAGAATGCCTTCGGCGTAATCGGTCCAGGTATCCAAGGTGAGTGTCTTGGATACCTCCTGGATGACCGGAAAGGCCTGCCCTATCTGTGCTTTATGGAGACGATGGGTCTTCAACGCCCGTTCCCTTTAGCGTCCCAGCCATAGCGAGAGGTTTTAATCGAAGACCCGGATGCTCGCAGTGACTTAAATCAATGTGCGCTCATGGGTGTTTAAAATGCCCCTAATGCGGTTTGGTCCTTGACATTGGTGCGCCGCGGTATAAATAAACGGTACGGGAATAGTCCTGTATGGGTTCGTTCCAATGATCCGCCTTAACAAGATGACCGACTACGCCGTCGTGCTTATGACGGAACTGGCGCTAAGCGGTGAAATCGTGGCCTCGGCCGATCTCGCTCGCAAGACGACAATTCCCCAACCGACGGTAGCGAAGCTGCTCAAGGTGTTGACCCAAGGTCGGCTCACGGTAGCCCATCGCGGGCGTGCTGGTGGTTACGGCTTGGGCCGTACAGCGGAAGACATCTCCGTAGCCCAAATTATTGAGGCAGTGGAAGGTCCCCTCGCCGTTGCCGCCTGCATCGATGGCACCCACGATAATTGCGAGTACGAACAAACCTGCCCCATGAACGGGCGCTGGGAAATGGTCAATACGGTCATTCACCGGGCTTTGAACGAAGTTTCGCTGGCCGAAATGGCAGTGGGGCCGTTCGCAACCCACGGTGCATTCGCAGACGGTGCCACGCGTTAAGCAGCGACAACCGAAGAACGGAGACGAGCGAGATGGCCATGGAAACTAAGACGGTCGAGGAACTGGCCACCGGAGAAGCGTACAAGTACGGCTTCGTCACCGATATCGAGATGGAGAGGGCGCCCAAGGGCTTGAGCGAGGACACCGTGCGCTTTATCTCGGCCAAAAAAGAAGAGCCCGACTGGCTCCTCGAATGGCGGCTCAGGGCCTTTCGGATGTGGAAGACGATGGCGGAGCCGACGTGGGCCAAGGTCACCTATCCACCCATCGACTACCAAGACGCCTATTACTTCGCCGCGCCTAAGACCAAGGAGGGACCGAAAAGCCTGGACGAGGTCGATCCGGAGCTGTTGGCTACATACGAGAAACTGGGCATCCCGCTCCAAGAACAGGAGATGTTGGCCGGTGTCGCCGTCGATGCCGTCTTCGACTCGGTCTCGGTGGCCACCACCTATAAGAAGAAGCTCGAAGAGATGGGCATCGTCTTCTGCGCCATGTCGGAGGCGGTGCAAAAGTACCCCGATCTGGTGCGCCAGTATCTCGGCAGCGTGGTGCCTTATTCGGATAATTTTTTCGCCACCCTCAACTCGGCGGTGTTTTCGGACGGCACCTTCGTCTTCGTTCCCAAGGGCGTGCGCTGTCCCATGGAACTGAGCACCTATTTCCGCATCAATGCGGCGCAGACCGGACAGTTCGAGCGCACCTTGATCGTCGCCGAGGCAGGCTCCTACGTGAGTTATCTGGAGGGCTGCACGGCGCCCATGCGCGACGAGAACCAGCTCCATGCCGCAGTGGTCGAACTGGTGACCCTGGACGACGCCGAGATCAAATATTCGACGGTGCAGAACTGGTATCCGGGCGATGCCGAGGGCAAGGGCGGCATCTACAACTTCGTCACCAAGCGTGGCGCCTGCCGCGGCCGCAACTCAAAGATTCTATGGACCCAGGTCGAGACCGGCTCGGCCATCACATGGAAGTATCCGAGCTGCATCCTGCAGGGCGAGGGATCGGTCGGCGAGTTCTATTCGGTGGCCATCACCAACAACCGCCAGCAGGCCGACACCGGCACCAAGATGATCCACATCGGCAAGGGCACAAGCTCGCGCATCATCGCCAAGGGCATCTCGGCGGGCCGCGCCGACAGCACCTATCGCGGGCTGGTGCGTATCCAGCCCAAGGCCGAAGGCGCCCGCAACTATACCCAATGCGACAGCCTGCTGATCGGCGACCAGTGCGGCGCCCATACCGTGCCCTACATCGAATCGCGCAACCCGACGGCCAACGTCGAGCACGAAGCGACGACATCAAAGATCAGCGAAGACCAGTTGTTTTACTGCCTACAGCGCGGTCTGAGTGAAGAGGAGGCGGTATCGCTGATCGTCAACGGCTTCTGTCGGGAGGTATTGCAAACCTTGCCCATGGAATTCGCCGTCGAGGCGCAGAAGCTGGTCGGCATTAGCCTTGAGGGCAGCGTCGGCTGAGGCGCCGCCGACCTAATTTAAGGACGAAATAGGGATACAACGTTTATGGCACTTCTCGAGATTCAAGACCTGCACGTCGAGGTCGCCGGCAAAGAAATCCTGCGTGGCATCAGCCTTGATGTCGAGGCGGGCAAAGTGCATGCCATCATGGGACCCAATGGTTCGGGCAAGAGTACACTCAGCCACGTCCTCGCCGGGCGGTCGGGCTACGACGTGACCGGCGGCAGCGTGCGCTATGACGGCTCGGATCTTTTGCAGATGAATGCCGACGAACGCGCCCGTAAGGGTGTTTTCCTGGCCTTTCAGTATCCGGTCGAAATCCCCGGTGTCACCACCACCACCTTTCTCCGCCAAGCGCTTAATGCAGGGCGGCGCGAGCGCGGCGAACCCGAACTCGACGCCATGGAATTCGTCAAGGTGATACGTCGTAAGACCAAGGAACTGGGCATCACCGATGATCTGTTGAAACGCCCGGTCAACGTCGGCTTTTCGGGTGGCGAGAAGAAGCGCAACGAAATTCTTCAGATGGCGATCCTTGAGCCCCGTCTGGCGGTCCTTGACGAGACCGATTCGGGCCTCGACATCGACGCCCTCAAGGTCGTCTCCGACGGTATCAACGCGCAGCGTTCCGACGACCGTGGCGTTTTGTTGATTACCCATTACCAGCGCCTTCTCGATTACGTGGTGCCGGACCGGGTGCACGTGCTGGCCCAGGGGTGCATCGTCAAGTCGGGCGGCAAGGAACTGGCCCTCGAACTTGAGAAATCGGGCTACGCCGAGTTCCTCGACGCAGCCGCGGCCTAAAGGAACGGGAAGAAACGTCATGGACGCCAAGACCACGGATTCTGCACCGTTCCTTGACCGCCTTGAAGCGGTGGACACGGACCAGCCCGACTGGGCGGCAGCGTTACGCCGCGCCGGGCTTGCGGTGTACCGCGAAGAGGGCCTGCCTCACGCCAAGGTGGAGGCCTGGAAATACACCCGTCTCGACGGCTTGACCCGGTCCGCCTTTGAGCCCGGAATTTCCGCGCCTGACGGAATAACGGTCCCCGATGGGCGCATCGCAGATATGGCCGGGGCCCACCGGCTCGTCTTTGTCAACGGGTGCTATAGGGCTGAGTTGTCGGACGACGGCCTGGCGGACGAGGGAATAGAAATCGTTAACCTGGGCAAGCCGGGAGCGGCGCCGGGGTGGGTCGCCGAGCACATGGGCAGGGTTCTTGACCTTGACGGGATGCCGCTGGCCGCCCTTAACGCGGCTCTTTGGGGCGACGGCGTAGCGATCAAGCTGGCTGACGGCGCCCAACTCCAAAAGCCTCTTCACTTGATTTTCCTGGCCGCCGCCTCGACACCGGCCATGTTCCAGTCGCGCCACTTGCTGATCGCCGGGCGCGACAGCCGGGCGGCGGTGATCGAAAGCCACTTAGGCCTTGAAGGCGCGCCGACGTTCTCTAACAGCGTCGTCGAAATGATTTTGGAAGAAGATGCGGTGCTCGACCACGCCAAGTTGGTCGACGAGACAGAGCATGCCTACCATATCGCGGCAACGGCGCTCAGCCTCGCCGGTCAGGCCCGCTACAACGGCTTCGTCCTGACCCTTGGCGGCCGTGTGGTCCGCAACGAGACACGGGTGCGCCTGGCGGCGGCGGGCGCTGAATGCTGCCTTGCCGGCGCTTACGTAGCGGACGGCGAGGCCCACGTCGACAACACCGTATTCATTGACCACGCTGGCCCCGGCGCCGCTTCACGGGTCGTATTCAAGGGCGTTATCGGCGACACGGCACGCGGCGTCTTCCAGGGCAAGACATTGGTCCGCCAATACGCTCAAAAGACCGACGGACACCAGCTTCACAAGGCGCTTTTGCTGTCGTCGGGCGCCGAGGTCAATGCCAAGCCGGAGCTTGAGATTTACGCCGACGACGTCAAATGCGGTCACGGCGCGACGGCCGCACAGTTGGACGAGGACATGGTGTTTTACCTCTTGGCGCGCGGTATTCCCGAGGCTCAGGCTCGCCAACTCCTCACCGAGGCGTTTCTCGGCGATGTCGTTGATGAGATCGCCTCGCCTGAAATCGCCGCCGCCATGAGTGCTGCCCTGACGCGTCGCCTGGCCGGTATCAATGCTGATCATGGAGCGTGACTTGAACGAGTCATCGAGGGTATTGACCGTGCAGGAGGCAGAGGCCGACGCTTACGACGTGGAACGAGTCCGCGCCGACTTTCCCATCTTGTCCACCCAGGTGCACGGCCATCCGCTTTGTTATCTCGACAACGCGGCCTCGGCTCAGAAACCGCGGGCCGTCCTCGATGCGGTGCGCGACGCCTATGAGACTACCTATGCCAACGTTCATCGCGGCGTCCATTATTTGAGCGAGCGCGCCACCGCCGAATACGAAGCGGCGCGCACAAAGGCGCGGCGCTTCCTCAATGCCCGCCACGACAATGAAATCGTCTTTACACGCGGCGCCACCGAATCGATCAATCTGGTCGCAGCCTCGTTCGGCCGCGCTTTCTTGGCGCCTGGCGACGAGATCATCATTTCGGAGGTCGAACATCACTCCAACATCGTCCCCTGGCAGATGCTGCGCGACAGCCACGGCGTCGTCCTCAAGGTGGCGCCGATCAGCGACGACGGAGAGCTCGACTTCGAAGGCTTCGAAAATTTGTTTACCGAGCGCACCAAACTGGTGGCGATCAGCCACATGTCCAATGCCCTGGGTACCATCCAGCCGGCGCGGCGCATTGTCGATGCAGCCCGCGCCCGCGGTGCCCGCGTGCTATTCGACGGCTGCCAGGCGGCCATTCATCTGCCCGTCGATGTGCAGGACCTGGACTGTGATTTTTACGCCTTCTCGGGCCACAAGATATATGGCCCGTCAGGCATCGGCGTGCTCTATGGCAAGGCGGAGCTGCTCGACGCCATGCCGCCGTATCAGGGTGGCGGAGAGATGATAAAGACCGTCACCTTCGAGGAAACAACCTGGGCCGATGCGCCGGCTCGTTTTGAGGCCGGCACGCCGTCGATTGTCCAGGCTATCGGCCTTGGGGCGGCGCTCGACTATGTCACCGGGGTGGGAAAAGAGCGCATCGCACTCCACGAAAGCGATGTCCTTGGCTACGCCACCCAGCGCTTGTCCGCTATCGACGGTCTTCGCCTGTTCGGCACGGCGCCGGCCAAGGCGAGTGTGCTATCGTTCACCATGGACTGCGCCCATCCGCACGACGTCGCCACCGTGCTCGACCGTTCCGGCGTCGCCGTCAGGGCCGGCCATCACTGCGCCCAGCCTCTGATGAAGCGCCTTGGGGTGACGGCGACGTCGCGTGCCTCGTTCGCTATGTACTCGACGCGGGCTGAGGTCGATGCCTTGGCCGACGCCCTGGAATCCGTGAGGGAGATTTTTGCCTGATGTCCGACGATCTGCGCGAGCTTTATCAAGAGGTCATCCTCGACCACGGCAAGAACCCGCGCAACCTGCGCCAGCCCGAGGAGACCACCCACTGCGCCCATGGCCACAACCCGTTGTGTGGCGACCAACTGGAAATTTTTCTCAACGTCGGAGACGACGGCCTGATTAAGGATGTTACTTTCGAGGGCCGTGGATGTGCCATTTCCGTGGCCTCGGCCTCACTTATGACCGAGGTCCTGCAGGGCAAGACCGAAGCCCAGGCCAAGGCGCTCTTCGATAACTTCCACGACATGTGCGCCGGCGACGAAGAGGGGGAGACCAACGTCGTCGACCCGGAAATAGAGGATGACGTCGACCGGCTTCAGGTGCTTTCGGGCGTGCGCCAGTTTCCCATGCGCGTGAAATGCGCCACCCTCGCCTGGCACACCATGAAGGCGGCCATGGAGGGCCGGCGCGCGGTCAGCACCGAGGATGAGGACTGAGCCGGATTCCCGAGGAGACGACAGCAATGTATGGACCCTATGACCTGCCCCCCGGTATGTACCCACCCGCCCCCATGGGCGGCGAGGAAGAGACGGCGCGGGCCGGGGCGCCCTTGCAACCGGGCGCGCCCGTCGCCACCGACGAACAGGTGGTCGAGGCCATGCGTACCGTCTTCGATCCCGAAATTCCGGTGAACATTTACGATATGGGGCTTATCTATGAGACCAAGATCGCCGATGACGGCGGCGCCCAGATCAATATGTCGCTGACATCGCCGGCTTGCCCGGTGGCCGGGATACTGCCCCAACAGGTGGCCGACGCGGTTGCCGCCGTTGAGGGCATCGGCGAGGTGATCGTGGAACTGGTCTGGGATCCGCCGTGGAGCCCTGATCTCATGGCGGAGGACGCCAAGCTGGCGTTGGGAATCGAATGAACGCGATCGACGAACAAGACGGCCGGGCCATGCGCCTGGTCAGCCTGACCGACGCCGCCGCCCAGCGGGTCAAGGAACTGGTCAAGAAGAGCGAACGGCCCGTCTTTGGCTTGCGACTCGGCGTCAAGACGACCGGCTGTTCGGGCCTTGGTTACGTGATTGAATATGCCGAGGAACGGCGCGCCGGCGAAGACGTGGTCGAAGACAAGGGCGTCGCCATCTGCATCGATCCGAAGGCGGTCATGTTCCTTCTCGGCACCGAGATCGATTACGAAGAAACCACGCTGCAATCGGGCTTCGTCTTCCGCAATCCGAACGAGACCGGCCGCTGCGGCTGTGGCGAGAGTTTTTCGGTGTGAGCGCCCACATCGAGATCATCCCCCTCGGCGTCGCGGTCAAGGTCGTCTTTAACGGTGTCGTCGTCGCCGAAAGCCGCCGCGCCCTTGTCATGCACGAGGGCGGCCACGCGCCGGTCCATTACTTTCCCGGCGCCGACGTGCGCATGGAACATCTGAACCCCACCGCCCATCACAGCCATTGCCCTCACAAGGGCGATGCGTCCTATTGGACGTTGACGGTCGGCGGCCTGAGCGCCGAAAATGCGGTGTGGTCCTACCAGGACCCCTTGGAGGCGGTTGCCGCTATCAAGGACCACATGGCCTTCTACGCCGAGAAGGTCGACGCCATCGAAGAGACTGAATAGGTGAAGCCGCCACGTTGCTGCCTCTTTCTGCGGCGCCGTCACGACTCTGCGTGAACGTTCCGTGAATCCTCCTAATATTACCGTGTTATATCAACACTTTAATAAAAGTGCTTGCAAGGTGGAACAAAGCATGTACATTAGGGTCCATTGCATCACGGACCGCCCTGTGGAATAAGTGGAGGACGCCATGTCGGAAAGCGCATTACGCATCGTGGATAACGAAGACAAGAAAAGCATGGACAAGAACAAGGCTCTCGATGCCGCCGTCGGCCAGATTGAGCGCGCTTTCGGCAAGGGCTCGATCATGCGGCTCGGCCAACGCGAAAGCGCGGTCAAGGCCGAAGCCATCTCGACGGGTTCGATCGGCCTCGACATAGCACTTGGCATCGGTGGCCTGCCGCGGGGCCGCGTTGTCGAGATCTATGGGCCCGAGGCATCGGGCAAGACGACCTTGGCGCTGCACGTTATCGCCGAGGCTCAAAAGAAGGGCGGCACCTGTGCCTTCGTCGATGCCGAGCATGCCCTTGACCCTGCTTATGCCCACAAGCTCGGCGTCAACGTCGACGACCTTCTAATCTCCCAGCCCGATGCCGGCGAACAGGCGTTGGAGATCACCGACACCTTGGTCCGTTCGGGCGCCGTTGACGTTCTTGTCATCGACAGCGTCGCCGCATTGGTACCGAGGGCCGAGCTTGAAGGCGAGATGGGCGACACCCATGTCGGCCTGCAGGCGCGGCTGATGAGCCAGGCCCT
>JASLZL010000009.1 GCA_030754885.1 Rhodospirillales bacterium
AACCACTTCTCCGGCGGCAACAACGGCGCCATCACGTTCCATTCCTCGTCCGTCAGGTCGCTTGCGTAACGCAGGCCAGGCCGCTCATACTGCGGGCGAGTGATTTCAGTCCACATGTTGTGTTCCCTCATTTGCTTCGACACAAACGAGAGAATCACAATGCCCTGAAATCACTCAACTCTTTTCGGGCCGGACACTTAGACATCCATCCGCTCCGCGACTGGCCTTGCTTGGCGCAATAACGAGCGAACATCACTGGAGGCATCCATGCGTTGTTATGGAATTCGCTTAGATCTCGTGGCTTCGGTCGGTCTCACCGCGCTTGCCCTGATAGCGGCACCGGTCGCCATTGATATTTCCCCTGATCTGCTTGTCCCATCTGCGGCGCATGCCAAGAATGATGGTGGTGGTGGCGGCAATGGCGGGGGAAATAGTGGCGGTGGCGGCGGTGCCAGCGCCAATTCCAACTCAGGTGGCCAAGGCGAGAACAAGAGTGGCTCCGGCAGCAGCGCCAAATCGGGTTCGAATTCTGGATCAGAGCCCGGGTCCGGCAAAGGCCTCGGCAACAACCACGGCGCCATCGCCAGCGCGCTTGGCGCCCTCAACGCGGCGCATGCCTCGGCCACGGCGCGGGCCAACGCCGCGCCCAACTCCAGGGTTGGCCGGATAGCTGCCTACGAGGCAGCGGTGACCGGCATCGGGTCCCTGGTCGGCGAGATCGAAACCCTCAACCAGACCATCGCCGATTTGGAAACCCAGATCGCCGACGCCGGCACCCTCACGCCCGAAGAACAGGCTGCCCTCGAGGACCAGGTCGCAGCCGACTTGACCGAGGCGGAGCGGGCGGCGATTGAGGAGCAACTCGCCACCGACCCAACCCTCACGGAGGCACAGCAGGCTAGCCTCCAAGACCAACTCGCGGCCGACCTCACGGAGGAGGAAAGGGCCGCGATCGACGCACAGTTGGCGGGAACCGAAGGGCTCACGGCCGAGCTTGAGGCAGCACAGGCCGAACTGGCCGAGGCCGAGGACTCGTTGGCCAATGCCGCGGAAACGGAGGCCGAGGCCCTGTCTGCAGCGGCCAACAAGACCGTCACCGACGAGGTAGTGGCGGCGGTCAACGATCTGCTGGGCATCGAATCCGCAGCCCCGCCCGAGGAACCGACGCCTTAGTAAACCCCTCCCCTCCAACAATTGAAGAAGCCCGGCGCTGAGTGATATCGCGCCGGGCTTCGTTGTTTCGACCTCGGGTGAAAACCCCTATCGGGACGGCGCTGAGACCGCCGCCGCCAAGTCGGCGCGCAGGGGTTTCAACATTTCCGGCGTAATGCTGCCAATGGGCAGTCGGGATGCCTGGCGGTACCGGGCAACGGCTTCCATGGTCTTCGGACCGGCAATGCCGTCCACGGGACCCACCTCATATCCGAGACGGGCCAGCGCCACTTGGACGAACCGTACCGTTGGCTCATCGGCGAATTCAATCGGCGGGCGCTCCTTCCACGCCGAGGCCAGGCGTTCCGCCTCCAGGCGCTCATCAGGCGTGATCGTTCCGGCAATGGCCTTGCGCAGGGTCAATGCTTCGGTGTGCCCGTTGCTCTCGGCGATGGCCAGCCACTTAACGGCCTGCATCCGGTCCTCTGGAATGCCCAGGCCAGCGGCAAGGATGGCGCCCAATGAATACTGCGCTTCGGCATGCCCAGCCATTGCCGCCTTGGCGAACCAGCGCGCCGCCCAGGCCTGCTCCTTAGCCACGCCGCGACCGTTAGCATAGGCATCGCCAAGCTGGAACTGGGCGCGGACATTGCCCGCCGCCGCGGCCTTCTCGAACCAGGGCACCGCGCGGCTCGGATCGTGGGACACGCCGCGGCCGGTATAATGGGCGATCCCCAACATGTACTGGGCGCGGGGATGGCCGCCCTCGGCGGCGCGGCGAAACCACTCGGCGGCAACCGAATAGTCCTGGTTCACGCCATTCCCACTGGTGTAGCGCAACCCCAGCCCATAGGCGCTTTCCACGTCGCCGGCCCGGGCCTTTGCGCGATCCCCGGCGACGGCCGACTCTTCGCCAATATGCTCCAAACCGGCGCACGACGTCACAATCCCGACGGCAAGCAAAAGTGGTGCGACAAACAAAATCGTGCGCTTACTAATGTTCCATTCTCCTCAGTGCCGGCTTGGCATTGCGGCGCCTACCCCCGGTTCGGGCCGAGGCGCCCGACGATGGGAAGCTTGAGCGCCGGGTCCACCGGGTCGATGCCGAAGGTGAGCCCCAGCAGGTTGACCTCTAAGCCCTCCTCGACGCCAACCAGAATGCCAAAAAGGCCGAACAACGAGAACTGGAAGCCGGTGCCGCTGGGGGTCGTCGCGACGATGTCCCCGTTGGGCAGATAGTCCTTGCCGATGGCGGTCGGCGGCAGGTCGACGCGCAGCTCAGGGATAGCGCGGGCGACGAAGGCGGTGAAAGTGTTCGAATTGGGGCCGGGCCACACCCGGTATTCCTTGGCGTGGGGGTAAGCGCGGGCCGCGGTATCGATGCGCGCGATCACCGCGTCGACGCCGTCGTCCCGCATCTCGGCGATAAGCTCGGGCAGGTTGCCGAACCAGCGGCCGTCGGCCGGCCGGTTGGAAATGCTAAGCGCCGACATACCCCGGTAGGCGCGCCAGCCGATCACCTCATAGACGTCGAAAGCCGGTGCCCCCGTCGGCTTGACGGCGATCCAGCTATGGACGCCGAAACTACCGCGCCAACCCCAGGCGCGCGCCGCGTAGACCTGAACCACGGCCTCCGACGTGGTGGCAGGATCGGGCGCTATACCGGCCGACTCGCGCGACGCCGAGCGCCAGCCATCATGGGCCATGGTGGCCCTGCCCCAGGCCGCCGCCAGGGCGAGCGCGGCGATTATGATCAGCGCCGTCAGGACCGTTCCGCGTTTCCATCGCATGTTCGTCTTTCCCATCGGGGCGCGACAATATCGCCCCCGGCGCGCCGCGCCAAGACGCCGACCCATCACGTTTTGGTTAGCGGCGAGCTTACGTCGCCGAGGTGCTGCTCAGGACTTGGCGCACCAACTCGTCGGGAACGTCGTCGAAGGAGGCGTAGTTCATCGAATAGAGCTTGGCGTAGAGGCCGCCGTGTTCGACCAGTTGATCGTGGTTGCCGGTCTCGATGATCTCACCGTCCTGCAGCACGATGATGCGGTCGGCGCCGCGCACGGTGGCCAGGCGGTGGGCAATGACCAGTCCGGTGCGCCCTTCAAGCAAGCGGGCCAAAGCGCGCTGGATAAGCATCTCGGTATGGCTGTCGATATTGGCGGTGGCTTCGTCGAGGATCAGGACGCGGGCGTCGGCGACGATGGCGCGGGCGAAGCTCAGGAGCTGACGCTGGCCCAACGAAAGGTTGCTGCCGCGCTGCTCTAGCGGGGTGTCGTAGCCTTGGGGCAGGCGGGTGATGAAGTCGTGCGCCCCGACGGCCCGCGCCGCCGCCTCAACCCCCTCGCGGGTCGCTTCGGTGGTGCGGTAACGGATGTTCTCAAAGACGGTGCCGGTGAACAAGAACGGCTCTTGCAGGACCATCGCCACGTGGCGCCCCAAGGACGCCTGGGTCAGGTCGCGCACGTCGATGCCACCGACCAGGATCTGGCCTTCCCACACATCGTAGAAGCGATGCGCGAGCGATGTCGTGCTGGTCTTGCCTGAACCCGTCGGACCGACCAGGGCGACCGTCTCCCCGGGTTCAATACGGAAGCTGACGTTCCTCAGCACCGGTTGATCCGGCGCGTAGCCGAAGTTGACGTTTTGGAATTCGACGGAGCCGTCGATTTCGGCCGGCGCCTGGGCGTCGGGCTTATCCTTGATATCGAGCGGCACGTCGAGCACCTCGAAGGCACGCTGGCCCGAAGCCATGGCGCGCTGCATAACACTGTATTGCATGGTCAGCGAGCGGATGGGATCGAAGAAGCGCTGCACGTAAAAGAGAAATGCCACCATGACACCAAGGTCGAGACGCTGGGACAACACCATCGAGCCGCCAACGACAATGACGATAGCCATGGCGCCGCCGGTCAGGAAATCGACGATCGGCACCATGACTTGGGCGAACCTGCTGGAGCTCAAGTTGGCACGCAGGTTGTCGGTCGCTTTCTCATCGTAGAGATCGAAGTTGACCGTCTCGCGGGTCATGCCCTGCACCGTGCGCATCCCGTGGATCGCCTCGGCCAGGGCACCGTTTGCGGTCGAGACGGTCTCGCGCGCCCTGACAAAGGACTTGCGCGCGTAGGGCAGCCAGACGATGCGCACGAAAAACAAGATCGGCACCACCGAAAGCGTCAACAGGCCGAGCTGCCAATCGAGGGTCAGCAGAACCGCCATGATGCCGATCAAAAGGACGAAGTCGCCGACGGCGAAAACCGAATTTTCGAGAAACTCCTGCATGGCGTTCACGTCGCCTTGCAGGCGCGACATCATGCGCCCGACCTCGGTCTTGTCCATGAACGAAAGGCCGACCCTTTGCAGGTGCTCGAACATGGCCCGGCGCAGGTCGATGAGGATACGCTCGGCGACGCGCCCGACGATTATTTCCTGTAAAAAGTTGGTCAGGTAGTTAACGCCGATGACGGCGAAAAATGTCATCACCACCAATTCCAACAGTTCGCGGTTGGAGCCTGCGATGAGAGCGTCGTCGATGGCGTGGCGGATGACCAGCGGGATCGAGATCTGGCTCGCCGTATAGACCAAAACCGAGCCGACGGCCACCGCCAGGCGCCGCCGATAGGGCACGAGGAAGCCGGCAAAGCGGCGCACCACGTGGCCGTCGAAGGCGGCGCCGAACATCTTTTCGTCGTGGCCGACCTGGGATCCGACGACGGCCCGGGGCGGCTTTTCTCGGTCCGGATTGGCGGTGCTTTGGCGGCCCGGGGCCATCCTACCTCTCCTCCCCATCAGCCGGCTTTAGCTGCAACATATAGAGTTCGCGGTAGCGCCCACCGGCGGCGATCAATTCTTCGTGGGAGCCACGCTCGACGACGCGCCCGTCTTCGATGAACAAGATCTCATGGGCATGCATCAGCGAGCTCAGCCGGTGCGAGATGATGATGGTGGCGCGGTCTTGGGTAGTGTCCTTCAAGGCGGCGCGGATGCGCTGCTCGGTGGCGGCGTCGATGGCGGCGGTGGAATCGTCGAAGACCAAGAACGAAGGTTTGAGCATGACGCTCCTGGCTATCGACAGCCGCTGACGCTGGCCGCCGGAAAGTGAGACCCCGCGCTCGCCGACCAGGGTTTCGTATCCCATCGGCAGGCGATTCACGTAGTCGTGCAGCTGAGCCGCCCGGTTGGCGCGCGCGATGCGCTCGCCGTCGGCCCACGGATCGCCGTAGGCGACGTTGTTTTCGATCGAGGCGGTGAACATGAAGGTGTCTTGCTGGACGACGCCGACGGCGCGCCGCAAACTCTCCAATTTCACATTGCGGATGTCTTGGCCGTCGATGGTGATGCGCCCACCGCCGACGTCGTAGAAGCGCGGGATCAGATGCGCGATGGTCGACTTGCCGCTGCCCGGCGGACCGACGATGCCGAGCACCTGGCCGGGACCGACCTTGAAATTAACGCCCTTGAGCACCCGTTCGTCACCCGTCGCGTCACGGTAGGCGAAGTCCACGTCCTCGAAGCGCAGCACCCCATCGGTCACCTTGAGATCGGGTGCGTCGGGCGCGTTGCGGATGGATGGCTCCAAATCGAGCACCTCGAACAGCCGCGCACCGCAGGTCGAGGCGCGGGCAAAGGCGTTCACCATCATGCCGAGTTGGCGCACCGGCATTTGCAGGATGGTCATGAAGGCAAGGAACTCGGCCAGCTTGCCGACGCTGATCTCACCGTCGATCACCTTGAGGCCGCCGAACCACAGCACCAGACCCATGGCGATGAAATAGGCAAAGGTCATAGCGGTCGTGTTGCGCACCCGCACCCCGATGCGCTGATTGGCCATGTCGAGGGCACGCTCGGAAGCGATGTCGAACTTACCCATCTCATGGTCCTGGGCGGCGAAGGCGCGCACCACCCGAATGCCCCCCAGATTCTCATCCATGATCAGGGACAGCTCCGACATGCGCTCTTGCAAAAGGCGCCACATTTTCCTCAGCTTGAGCCGGGCCGTCGACGAGCGCCAGGCAACGAAGGGCACGAAGCTCAAGGCAAGCAGGCCCAGCACCGTGTCCGCGCTGATGACGAGAAAGGACCCAATGCCGATCAGATTGGCAAGCAGAACCAGGCGAACCATCCCGGCGTTGAAGAAAAAGCGCACACCTTCCAGATCCAACAGCCCGCGCGTAATCAGATCGCCGGTATGCACCCGGTCGTAAAATCCGAAACTAAGCCGCTGCAGCTTTTCGTAATAGGCAAGGCGCAGGCCGTAGCCGACCAAATGGCCGACGGACTCGCCTAAGTAGTTGTGCAGCATGGTGAAACCACCGCGCAGGATGCTGGCGCCCAGCAACATAAAGGCGGTGGTGAGCAGCGCCGCCTCTGCCTCTTCCTCACTCCCCGGGCCGCCGGCCAGCAGGCCGTGGGCAAAATCCACCGCCTGGCCCAGGAACTGGGGGATGAGAAGCTGGAAATTAGCGGCGACGATGGTGGTGACAAACGCGATGGCGACCCGCCACCGATGCTTGAGCGCCAGTCGGATGATGCGCAAAAGCGTCCCTGCCGTCCCAGACGGCGCGCCATCTTTGGATAAAATCCCGCCGCCGTCGCCACCGTCCACCTGGGAAGCGGCGGCCCGGCGCGTTGCCGTGGCTGCGTTAGTATTCACTCTTGACCCGAAAGCCGTTCCACACCGCCGCGCGCGGCGGCCTTCCCTTGCGGGTGGCCCGGCGCGGCCGGCCACAGGAATAGCACCCCACACCCAGGTGGTTCAATAGGCGGGCGTCGGAGAGAGACGCGGCGCCCTACTCCCGGAAGCGGTCCGTCGCCTCGATCAATTCGTGCAAGATGCCCGGTTCGGAGAATGCATGGCCGGCGTCGGGGACGATGCGCAAGTCGGCCTCGGGCCAGGCCCGGTGCAGATCCCAGGCGGTGGCCATGGGGCAGACCACGTCATAGCGCCCCTGGACGATGACGCCGGGGATGGCGCGGATGCGATCCACACCCAGCAGCAACTGGTCCTCGCCCTCGAAGAAGCCGCGGTTAACGAAGTAATGGCACTCGATTCGGGCAAAGGCGACGGCAAAGGCGTCTTCGCCGGCCTCGGCTATGTGCTCGGCGTCGGAGTGGAGCGACGAGGTGGCGGCCTCCCAGGTGCTCCACGCCTTTGCCGCCGCCAGGCGGGCGGACTCGTCGTCGCCTGTCAATCGGCGATGATAGGCGGCCATTAGGTCACCGCGCTCGGCCTCGGGGATGGGTGCTACGAAGCCCTCCCAGGCATCCGGGTAAAGCGTGCTGGCGCCGGACTGATAGAACCATCGGAGCTCACTTTGGCGCAGCATGAAGATGCCGCGCAGCACAAGCTCTGTGACCCTCTCGGGGTGGCTCTCGGCGTAGGCCAGCCCCAGGGTCGAGCCCCACGACCCGCCAAAGACCATCCACCGCTCGATGTCCAGTTTCTCGCGCAATTGCTCCATGTCGGCGACGAGATCCCAGGTCGTGTTGTGGTCGAGGTTCGCATGAGGCGTCGAGCGTCCACATCCGCGCTGGTCGAACAAAACGATACGCCACGCCCCGGGGTCGAACAGGCGGCGATAGATCGGCCGGCTGCCGCCGCCGGGGCCACCGTGGACAAAGATCACCGGTTTGCCGGCGGGGTTGCCCGATACCTCGTAATAAACCTGGTGACCCCCCGAAACCGCCAGCATGCCGTGGTCGTGGGGATCGATCTCAGGGTAGAGGGTGCGGCGTGGTCGCTTGGTCATGGCGTTCCCGTTTTCCTTGGCGGCATGTTCCCTTATAACAGTCCGGCAAACGGCGAGGTATCCAATGAACGACGGCTCTTCCCAAGGCGACTGGCAGTTCTGGATCGATCGTGGCGGCACATTCACCGACGTGGTGGCGCGCCAGCCCGACGGCGCCGTCGTCAGCCACAAGCTGTTGTCGGAGAACCCCGAACAATACGACGACGCCGCGCTTGAGGCTATCCGCCAACTCCTCGGTGTCACCGACGCCGATACACCCATCCCGGCGACCGACATCCAGTCGGTCAAGATGGGAACGACGGTGGCCACCAACGCCCTTCTGGAGCGCCGGGGCGAACGGACGGTCCTCGTCGTCACTAAGGGCTTTGGTGACAGCTTGCGGATCGGCTATCAAAACCGGCCGCGGCTATTCGACCGCCACATCGTGTTGCCCGAGATGCTCTACGAACACGTGGTCGAAGTGCTGGAGCGCGTCGGCGCCGACGGCACGGTGCTCAGTCCGCCGGCCCTGGCCAGCGCCCGGACAGATCTGACGGCGGCCTTTGAGGACGGTATCCGCTCTGCCGCCATCGTTTTCCTGCACGGCTATCGTTATCCCAAGCACGAGAGATTAGTGGCGGAGCTGGCCCGCGAAATCGGCTTCACCCAGGTCTCCGTCTCGCACGAGGTGAGCCCGCTGATGAAGTTGGTGTCACGCGGCGACACCACGGTGGCCGACGCTTACCTCACGCCAATCCTGCGGCGTTACGTCGATACGGTGGCGGGGGCGCTTAAGGACACCCGGCTCATGTTTATGCAGTCCAACGGGGGCTTGACCGATGCGGCCCTGTTCCAGGGCAAGGATTCGATCCTTTCGGGGCCCGCCGGCGGCGTCGTCGGCATGGCGCGCACCGCCGTCATGGCCGGCTTCGACAAGGTCATCGGCTTTGACATGGGGGGCACGTCGACCGACGTCTCGCACTTCGACGGCACCTTCGAACGCACCCTCGAGACGGTCATCGCCGGGGTGCGTATGCGCGCCCCGATGATCCGCATTAACACGGTAGCGGCGGGGGGCGGTTCAATCCTTGCCTTCGACGGCGCCCGCTACCGGGTCGGCCCCGATTCGGCGGGCGCCGATCCGGGGCCCGCCTGCTATCGCCGCGGCGGCCCCCTGACAGTAACCGATTGCAACGTTCTTCTGGGTCGCGTCCAGCCCCATTTCTTTCCCAGCGTTTTCGGTCGCGGGGCCGACCGGCCCCTGGACGCCAACGTGGTACGCCAGCACTTCGCCACCTTGACCAAGGAGATCAAGGCAGCGACCGGCGACGACCGCGACCCACGCCAGGTGGCCGAGGGATTCCTTACCATTGCCGTCGAAAACATGGCCAACGCCATCAAGCAGATCTCGGTACAGCGCGGTTATGACGTCACTGAATACACCCTCAACTGCTTCGGCGGCGCCGGCGGACAGCACGCCTGCATGGTCGCCGACGCCCTGGGCATGAGCCGGGTTCTCATCCATCCCCATGCCGGCGTCCTGTCGGCCTACGGGATGGGGCTGGCCGATGTCAGCGCCATGCGCGAGCGCGCCGTCGAGGCGCCGCTGGAAGCGGGAATCACGGGCGAGTTGTCGCACCACCTGGAAACCCTGGAGACCGAGGCCCGGGCTGAGGTCCGAGGTCAGGGAATCGGCGGCGACCGCATAACGGTGCTGCGCCAGGCGCACCTGCGCTACGACGGCACCGATACGGCGCTAATCGTCGCCTTCGATACCCGGGCGCACATGCAAACGGCCTTCGAAGATGCGCACAAACGGCGCTTCGGCTTCGTCATGCCAGGCCGCGGCTATATCGTCGAGGCGGTCTCGGTTGAGGCCCAGGGCGCCACCGAAACCGCCGACGAGCCCGAATTGGAGGTCATGGCGGGTGTGGCGCCCCTGAAGCCCGTCGATATGGTCCGCATGCACACCGCCGGCGCCATCCACAAGACCCCGGTGCACAACCGCTTGGCCCTTATGCCCGGCGATGCCATCGACGGCCCCGCGATCATCGCCGAGGCCAATGCCACAACCGTCGTCGAGCCCGGCTGGCGGGCCTTAACGACGCGCCTTGGTCATCTGGTGCTGGAGCGCGTAGAGCCACGCCCCGACCGCGTCGCAATTGGCACCGACGTCGATCCGGTGATGCTGGAGATTTTCAACAATCTCTTTATGTCAATTGCCGAGCAGATGGGGGCAACACTGCAAAACACCGCCTATTCGGTCAACATCAAGGAACGTCTTGATTTTTCCTGCGCCGTGTTCGACGGCGACGGTGAGCTAATCGCCAACGCACCGCACATGCCGGTACACCTGGGCTCCATGGGCGAAAGCGTCGAGACCATTGCCCGCGAGCGCGCCGGAGCCATGCGGCCAGGCGATGTCTATGTCACCAACGCGCCCTACAACGGCGGCACCCATCTGCCCGACATCACTGTCGTCACGCCGGTTTTCGATGAGACCGACGGCCGGCTGTTATTCTTCGTCGCGGCACGCGGCCACCACGCCGACATCGGCGGCATTACCCCGGGGTCCATGCCCCCCGACAGCAAGACGGTGGAAGACGAGGGGGTGCTTATCGACAACTTCTGTCTTGTCGAGCAGGGTCGATTCCGCGAGGCCGAGCTGGAGGAACTGTTGACCGGCGGGCCGTGGCCGGTGCGCAACCTGGCACAGACGGTGGGCGATCTGAGCGCCCAGATCGCAGCCAACGAAAACGGCGTCCAGGAACTGCGTAAGATGGTCGCGCACTTCGGACTCGACGTGGTCCAGGCCTACATGGGCCACGTCCAGGACAATGCCGAGGAATCCGTGCGCCGAGTGCTAGATGTATTGAGCGACGGCGCCTTTACCTACGAAATGGACAGCGGCGCCAAAATCAAGGTACGCATCCGAATCGAAAAGGCGGAGCGGCGCGCCGTCATCGACTTCACCGGCACGTCGGAACAACTGGACGACAACTTTAACGCCCCATTCGCCGTCACCCGAGCGGCCGTGCTTTACGTTTTCCGCACCTTGGTCGACGATGATATACCGCTCAACGCCGGCTGTCTCAAACCGCTAGAAATCGTAGTACCCGAGGGCAATATGTTGAGACCACGCTATCCGGCGGCGGTGGTGGCAGGCAACGTGGAGACCAGCCAAGCCGTCGTCGATGCCCTCTATGGGGCGCTCGGCGTTGTTGCAGCGGCCCAGGGCACGATGAATAACTTCACCTTCGGCAACGACGTCTATCAGTACTATGAAACCATCTGCGGCGGTTCGGGCGCCGGTCCGGACTTCGACGGAACCGACGCCGTACACACCCATATGACCAATTCGCGCCTCACCGACCCGGAAGTGCTGGAATGGCGCTTTCCGGTGCGGGTTGAGGAATTTCGCATCCGTCGCGGCAGCGGTGGGCGAGGCCGGCACCGGGGTGGCAACGGGGTGGAGCGGCGAATCCATTTTATCGAACCCATGACGGCGGCAATACTTTCGGGCCACCGGCGTATACCCCCCTATGGCCTGGCGAACGGCGAACCCGGGGCCCTCGGACGCAACCGCATCGAGCGCATCGACGGAACCGTGACCGAACTTGGGAGTACGGGTATGGTGGAAATGAAGGCGGGCGACGTTTTTGTCGTCGAAACTCCAGGCGGCGGCGGCTTCGGCACCGCGGACGACTGACGGGCTTGCCCATAGCAATGAAAAGTAAATAAATCCCTTATATTTCAATCCAGTCTGGAAAATCCTTAAATTGACGCGGCGAATCGTTCGCGATAGACTTCAACCCGCTCCAAGGCCTCGCTGGCCGAGGTTATCGGATGGGAGAGTCGATTTGAGAGCGCTCCGCATCATTTCCACGACCTTTGCGTCGGGGGTTATGTTTGCTGTCACGGCGGGTGTTCACGCCCAGTCGTTGAATGGCGAACTGGCGGGATTGCTCGCGGATCACCCCCAAATTCAATCCGCTTCGAAGACCGCCGAATCCACGGGCAAGGAAATCGACAAGGCCCTGGCCGGCTTTTATCCGACCGTGGCGGCGAATGCCGACGGCGGAGCTGAATACATCGATACCCCGACCGAACGCGCCAAACAATTCGATTCCAAGGCGTGGGAGCGTACACGCAACGTCCTTGGGCTGACCGTGACCCAAAGCCTTTTCAACGGCTTCGCCACGACCTCGGCGGTGAAGACGGCGCGCCTCAACCGGGCGATCGCCGACATCACCTTGGAGGGTACCCGCCAGAACACGACGTTCGAGGGCATTACGGTTTATATCGACGTCCTGCGTCAGCGCCGTTTGGTCGATCTGGCGCGCTCCAACGAAGAAACCATCCAGATCCAGCTCAACCTTGAGGACGAACGGGTGCAGCGCGGCTCGGGCATCGCCGTCGATGTCCTGCAAGCCAAGTCCCCCAAGGAACGGCGGGTCAACTTCGAAGGCGGCGTGGAAGACGCCATCAGCCATTATATTCAGGTTTTCGATCACGCTCCCGATCTTGAGGCAATGATGGATCCCGTGCCGCTGGTGGAGATGCTGCCGAGCGAATTGGAAGCCGCCATCAAAATCGCTTTGAAGGAGAACCCCGCCGTCTCCAACAGCGATGCCAATATTGAGGCCGTAAAGGAACGCCGGCGCACGGTCGGGGCCGAATACATGCCCACCTTTGATCTGGTGGGCCGATGGAATTACGAGAAACACAAGAACGCGACCATCGGCACGCGGCACGACTATTCGGTGTTGCTGGAGGCGAATTGGAACCTGTTCACCGGTTTCTCGACCAAGGCCAGCCTGGCCCAGGCGGCGCACGATTATGGCGCTTCCAAGGACAACCACCGCTTCGTCATGCGGAAGGTCATCGAACAGATCAAGGTGTCGTGGCAGGCCCTGCTGACGGTGCGCGAGCGCCTGGAACTCCTGGAGAACGCCATAAACATCGCCTCCGAGGTCTTTGATTCACGCCAGAAACTGCGTGAGGCGGGCAAGGAGACGGTGATCAACGTCCTCGACGCGGAAAGCGAAATTTTTAACGCCCGCATCAACTTCACCTCCGCGTCCTATGATGAACGTATCGCCGTCTATCAATTACTTCTCGCCATGGGGCGGCTGAACGCTGGAAACCTTAATCTGGCCGCCAATTAGGCACCGCCCATCGCCCAACCAAAAGGTGGCAAAAACAAAGCCGCCGCGCTTCACCCATGGAGGCAGTTTATGAAAACGACACCTGTGACCGCCGCCGACCTGACCGAAACGCTAATGTCCGTGCCGCCCCTGGCGCGCAATGCCGATCTGTCCTTGAACGAGGAACAGAACAGACGCCTTGTCGCCCACTTGGAGATGGAGGGGATAACCAACCACCTCTATGGCGGCAACGCCAATTTCTACGGCCTCTCCTTGCGGCAATACGCGGAAGCCCTGGAGCTGCTGGCCGATTTGGGCGGCGAAGAAAGCTGGTTCATCCCTTCCATCGGTCCCGACTACGGCAAGATGACGGACCAGGCGGTGATCGCCAAAGAAACCCGCTTCCCTACCTTCATCACGCTGCCTCAGGCCTTCGGTACCACGCCGGCAGGTGTCGACAAGGCAATCCGCGAACTGGTCCAGACCCTGGCCCGGCCGATCATCCTCTACCTCAAGACCGACCCCTACCTGACACCGGACCTGACGGCACGTCTCGTCGATGACGGCCAGGTCTGCGGCATCAAGTACGGCACCAACCGCCCCGATTCATCGGTTGACCCGATGCTGGATGAATTGGTCAAGGTCGTTGATCGGGATCTTCTCATCATCGTCGGCGAGCGCCCGGCGGTAGCCCAACACCGCACATTCGGCCTGGGGTCCATGATGTCGGGCTCGGCAACACTGGCGCCGGCGGCCTCGGTGGCCATGTTCGCGGCCATGAAACGCGGTGATTATGCAACTGCTTCGGCGATCTGGGCCGCCGTTGAACCCCTTGAGGACCTGCGCGACGCCATTGGGCCGATCACGGTTCTGCACGATGCCGTTACGCTCACCGGCATCGCCGAGATGGGGCCTGTGTTGCCGCTGGTCACCAACCTCGCCGACACGTACAAGCCGGTCGTCGAGAAAGCCGCCAAGGCCCTGGTCGCTTACAACGATTCCTTGGCTTGGGAGCCGGTCAAGGCCACCGCCTAGTCGGTCGTGAAAAAGTCCCTCACCTTCGGCTCGGTGTACTTTTTCCCGGTTTCAATATTGCCAAATCGGCCCTTGAGACGGCTCGGCGGGCAGAATTGAGGTTGTGTACCCAGCCACGGCCTTCGGCGTGGCTGGACCCTTTTTCCAAGATTTGCGCTCTTGGTGCGCAAATCTTGGAAAAAGTAGATAAGCGAAAGGGGGCTCGCCGGGCCGCCCCAAGACCACCTTTCTCATCAAAGATTTGACGAAAAGTACACTGAGCGCCAGCGAAGGACTTTTCGTCACTGTCAATTCAGGCGATGCGCCTGAGGCTGGCTTCGGCGGCGGCGTCCAGTACCGCCTCGGCATCGATGCCGTAGGCGCGAAATAGATCGGGGATGTCGCCCGATTGGCCAAAGCGATCGACCCCCAAGGGCGTCACCCGGTGACGACCGACCGAACCTAGCCAGTCAAGCGCCGCCGGGTGACCGTCTAAAACGGTCACCAGCGTGGCGTCGGCGGCCAGTGCCCCCAGGAGGCTTTCGGCGTGCGAAGGGGCCGCGTGCCGATCCCGGGCCCGCGCCTTGCTTGCCGCCACCCAACCGCTATGCAGCCGACCGGCCGAGGTCACGGCCAGGAGACCGGCGCCGGGGATGTCTTCTTGAATCTGCGTGTGAGCCTCCAGCACCTCAGGCACGACGGCGCCCGAGTATACGACAGCCAGCTCTGCGCCGGGTGACGGCGGACGCAGCCAATAGCCGCCGGCGACGATGTCGTCCCTCAGGCCCTCGGTCATGGCACGCTTGGGCTGTTCCAGGGTCCGGGTTGAGAGCCGAAGATAAACCGAGCCGCCGTCATCGCGCTGCATGTGCTCGAACCCCCAGGCCATAACCACCGCCAGTTCGTCGGCAAAAGCGGGCTCGAAAGCCGTAAGCCCGTCCTGGCTTAGGCCAATCAGCGGCGTGTTGACCGATTGGTGGGCACCGCCCTCGGGTGCCAGCGAGATGCCGGCGGGCGTGGCCACGACCATGAACCGCGCGTTTTGATAACAAGCATAGTTCAGCGCGTCGAGGCCACGCCCGATGAAGGTGTCGTAAAGCGTGCCGACGGGCAAGAGACGGGCGCCAAAGAGTGATTCCGAAAGCCCGGCCGCCGCCAGCATCAGAAATAAGTTGTTCTCGGCAATGCCCAGTTCGATGTGCTGGCCGGTCGGTTTCATCACCCACTTCAGGGCCGAGGGCACGTTCTCCAAACGGAAAGTATCGGGCTTGTCGGTGCGGTCGAACAGGCCGCGCTGGTTAACCCAGCCGCCAAGGTTGGTCGACACGGTGACGTCCGGCGAGGTGGTGATGATGCGCTGCGCCAACTCCCCTTCGCCCTTGCCAAGGTCGTTCAGGATGCGGCCGAAGGTCTCCTGGGTCGACAGGGCTTCACCTTCCGGTGCAACAACGGCTGTGACGGGAATTGCGGGGGCACGAGGAGCCTCCTTGGAGCGACCCTTGAAGGGAACCGCATCAATGAATGTCCTGAGCGCCTTGGCGTCCATATCAAGCCCGGCGAGGGGCTCCCACTCCGCCCCGTCGGCGATGCCCATGCTTTCTTTGAAGCCCGCCATCTGCTCCACCGTCATCAGGCCCGAATGGTTGTCCTTGTGCCCGGCCAGTGGCAGGCCATAGCCTTTAACCGTATAGGCAACGAAGCACTGAGGTGTGTCGTCGGCAACGGTGTGGAAGGCTTCCAGCACCGCTTCCATATCGTGACCGGCAAGGTTAGTCATCAGACCGTGGAGCGAATCATCGTCATGGCCGTCGAGGAGTTCCTTAAGCCCTCGTGTGCCCTTGAGGTCGTTCTTCAAGTGCTCGCGCCAGGAACCGCCGCCCTTGAAACAAAGCGCCGAATAGAGCTGGTTGGGACAATCGTCGATCCATTGGCGGAGCGCTTCGCCCGCCGGCCCCTCGAAGGCCGCCTGCAGGCGCTTGCCGTACTTCAAGGTGACCACGTTCCAGCCGACGGTCCCAAAAAAGTCGTTGATCTTTCTGAACAGGTGATCGTTGACCACGCCATCCAGGCTTTGTCGGTTGTAATCGATCACCCACCACAAATTGCGCACGTCGTGCTTCCAGCCTTCCAACAGGGCTTCGAAGACGTTGCCTTCATCAAGCTCGGCGTCGCCCATCACCGCCACCATGCGACCCGGCGGACGGTCATCCGGGACCAGGCCGTGCAGATGCACATAGTCCTGGACTAGCGAAGCAAAGAGCGTTGCGCCGACACCCATGCCCACCGACCCGGTGGAGAAATCGACGCCGTCGGTATCCTTGGTGCGCGACGGATAAGACTGGGCACCGCCGAGCGACCGGAAGCCCTTGAGTTTGTCCAGAGTCTGGTTACCCAGTAGGTACTGGATGGCGTGGAACACCGGCGAGGCATGGGGCTTGACGGCGACCCGGTCGTCCGGCCGCAGGACGCCGTAGTATAAGGCCGTCAAGAGCGTTGCCGCCGAAGCACAAGACGACTGGTGGCCACCGACTTTGATGCCGTCGCGGCTGGGGCGCAGGTGGTTAGCGTGGTGGATCATCCACGCCGACAGCCACAGCGATTTGCGCTCCAATTCCTTAAGGCAAGCAAGGTCATGGGGCGAGACCACGTTCGACGGCGTGGCGGCTGACAGGTTGCGCTTGGACGTCTTGATTTGGCTCACGGCGGAATCCTTCGCTGAAATCGACGGCGAAATCGTAGCACGAAGCACCCAATCGATTCTTGCAAAGAAGACAGGTTTTCCC
>JASLZL010000010.1 GCA_030754885.1 Rhodospirillales bacterium
GCGGCCTTTCTCCACCACGCAACGACCTTAGAGACATCCCTGTTGATTCCAGTGCCCTCGTCGTACATGACGCCGACATTGTATTGCGCGACCGGATCGCCTTCCTCTGCCAGCTTGGTCCAGTGTTGCAACGCGGTTTCAAATTCACCTTGCTGATAGGCGCGCCATCCTTCCATGAAATCGGCTTGAGCGGGCGTGGTGAGGCAAAGGAGAACAAGGGCGGCGGCACAAAACCGGGCGATATAATGTCTTCGCGGCGACGGGAAGGGTAGCCGATAAAAGCAGTTCTGACTTATCGCCTGGAAGGATCTTGCAGGGGCGGCTCCAATGAGCAAATCTGGGATTCCCAATACGGGAGG
Organism: Rhodospirillales bacterium; assembly: GCA_030754885.1. Lineage (GTDB taxonomy): Bacteria > Pseudomonadota > Alphaproteobacteria > Rhodospirillales > JASLLZ01 > JASLLZ01. The sequence continues at coordinate 360 of JASLZL010000010.1, forward strand.
CAGCCTAAATACGCGGCATGCCAAATCTGATTGTTACGCGAATTGGCCTTGGCGTCGAGATAGGGCGGCGCCGGCCACATTAATTAGTAATGAAGACTATTCTCTCCCAATCGCGCTAAGGGTTGGCATTCTATGTATCATGGGAGAGTAAGTCTATCGATTCTGAATGTCTGCCTTGGGTCATAAGCGGACGTTTAGCGTCTCCCTTCCGAATGTCCGCTTTCGGGGGTAAAGCGGATATAAATCATGCGGTGTAACCGATCCCGCATTTACAATGCCATGGGTGGCCAGGAGGGGGTGCGGGACGGTGCCGTATGAATAAACCTCAATCCAGCGAGTCGTACGCCGCCAGGGCCGCCATGTTCACCGCGTCCGAGACGTTGGCACTCCACGGCACGATTTGGGCCGGCTTGGTGAGGCCCTTGAGAAGCGGACCGATGACCGTTCCGCCACCCAGTTCGTTCACCAAATTTGTGGAGATATGGGACGAGTGCAGTCCCGGCATAACGAGGACGTTGGCGGGACCGGAAAGGCGGCAGAAGGGGTAGTACGCCAGAAGCTCCGAATTGAGGGCCACATCGGCGCTCATCTCACCGTCGTACTCGAAATCCACCTTGCGCGAATCGAGGATGGCCACCGCCTCGGCGACCATCTGGGAGCGCGGCAGGTTGGGATTGCCGAAGTTGGAAAACGAGACCAGCGCCAAGCGTGGCTCATGGCCCAATTGGCGCGCCACGGCCGCCGTTTGAATGGCGATCTCGGCGAGTTCCGCCGCCGAGGGCAGTTCATGCACGGCGGTATCGGAGAGGAACAAGGTCCTGCCCGGCGCCAATAACAGGGTCAACCCGAAGACAAGGTGGCTGGGCTGGGGATCAAGGACCCGCGTGATCTGCTCGAGAGCGACGTAATAGTTGCGCGTCAACCCCGTTACCATGGCGTCGGCGTGGCCCAGCGCCACCATGCAGGCGGCAAAGACGTTGCGGTCCTGATTGACCATGCGCTGGCAATCGCGATACAGCACTCCCTTGCGCTGAAGCCGCTTATAAATGAAATCCATATACTTGCCCGTCGCCGTCGAGAGCTTGGCGTTGTGAATTTCCAGGGCTTCCGTTTTTGATAGGCCAAGCCGCTCCAAGGCGGCGCGCACCCGGTCCTCGCGCCCGATCAGGATCGGCGTGCCATAGCCCGTGTTGCGGAAGGCGATGGCGGCACGGATGCTCTTGTCTTCTTCGCCCTCGGCGAAGACGACCCGGCGCGGATTGGCCCGGACGGCGTCGAAGATGGCCTGCAGGCTGCCCGACGTCGGGTCGAGGCGGGCCGACAGCTCATTGCGATAGGCCGCCATGTCGGTGATCGGTTTGCGGGCGACGCCGGTCTCTATGGCCGCCTTGGCCACCGCCGAGGGCACGGCGACGACGAGGCGCGGATCGAAGGGTGCCGGAATGAGATAGTCCGGACCGTAGTGAAGATGGCGCCCCGAATAAGCCGCGTCGACCTCGTCGGGAACGTCCTCGCGCGCCAAATCGGCCAGGGCACGGGCGGCGGCAATCTTCATCTCGTCGTTGATGGTCGAGGCGCGGACGTCGAGCGCGCCCCGAAAGAGGTAAGGAAAGCCAAGAACGTTGTTGATCTGGTTGGGGTAGTCGGATCGTCCGGTGGCGATGATGGCGTCGTCGCGCACCGCCATGATGTTTTCGGGCGTGATCTCGGCATCGGGATTGGCCATGGCGAAGACGATCGGCCTTGCGGCCATGCTTTTGATCATCTTCTTGGTGAAGGCGCCCTTCACCGACAATCCGAAAAGGACGTCGGCACCCTCAACCGCCTCAGCCAGGGTGCGTACCTTGGTCTTGGCGGCAAGGGCTTTCTTCCACTGGTTCATGCCCTCCTTGCGCCCTTGATAGATGACACCCTTGGTGTCGCACAGCACCACGTTCTTGCGCGGCAGGCCCATGACGATAAGAAGCTCGATGCAGGCTATGGCGGAGGCACCGGCGCCATTGACCACAAGACGCGTCTTCTTGATGTCGCGGCCGGTGAGGTCAAGGGCGTTGATTAGTCCGGCGGCAACAATGATGGCGGTGCCGTGCTGATCGTCATGGAAAACCGGGATATCCATGATCTCGCGCAGGCGCTGCTCAATGACGAAGCATTCCGGCGCCTTGATGTCTTCCAGGTTGATACCGCCGAAGGCGGAGCCCAGAAAACGGACGCAGTTGACGAACGCGTCGACATCTTCGGTATCGACCTCAATATCGATTCCATCGATGTCGGCGAAGCGCTTGAACAGCACCGCCTTGCCTTCCATAACCGGCTTGGCAGCCTGGGCACCGAGATTGCCGAGGCCCAGGACGGCGGTCCCGTTAGATATCACCGCCACCAGATTGCCTTTGGACGTGTAGTCGTAGGCCAGAGCCGGGTTCTTGGCGATCTCGAGACACGGCGCGGCGACGCCCGGCGAATAAGCAAGCGACAGATCGCGTTGCGTGGTTAGGGGCTTGGTGGCACGGATCTCCATTTTTCCCGGCCGGCCCGAGGCGTGCATTTCCAGCGCCTCCTTGTCGGTGACGTGTTCGGGATGGTCGTCTTTGCGCTTGGATTGGGTTTTACGGGCCATTGTTTTTCCCCTCGTGCGTATGGACGTTTTTGCCGCCGTGATCGGTCAGGATACGGATGGCGGTGCTTTCCCTCTCGCTGTCGTCGGCGCGGACCCAGAGAATGAGACCGCCTGCCTCAAGCGAGCGGGCAAAATCTTCGGTGTGCGGGCTTGAGGTGACTTCGTCGATAATTTCCTTGGCGGCGACACTGCCGACGGCGGCCGCTACCAGTCCGGCGATGGTGGCCGACATCGGGCCGCCGGCCAGCAGGACGGCGCCGGACGCCACCAACGGCACTTCGTACTTGATCTCCCCGACCAGGGCCGTCAGAACGTCACGCCACGGCTTGCCTCGATGTCCCGCCGCATCAATCGATTCGTGGGAGCCGAGTACGCTGAGGTCTACGCGTTCGAACCCGGACGCCGTCAATGCCTCGACGGCGGTCTCGAAACTTTCCCGGCCGGCGAACAAACCGACCACTTCCCGGCTGGCATCAGAAATGACGACACCTCGGCTCTCGGGTTTCCGTTTCGCGGGCCAAAAACTATAAACCGTGAAGGCCTCTGTTTCATAGCCCCGGACGGTCCCGCCGTGCTATCTTTCGCATCCTTAAGAATAAACCGCGAGCGCCTTTCTGACCTTGACACAGATCACGACATCGCCCGAAAAAAAGTCCCCCGCGCCGCTGTCGAAAACGGCGGGCGCCATCACGCCGATGATGGTCCAGTATCTGGACGTCAAGCGTCACCACCCCGACGGCTTGCTGTTCTATCGCATGGGGGATTTCTACGAGCTGTTCTTCGACGACGCGGTGGCCGCCGCCGGGGCGCTGGACATCACCCTGACCAAGCGCGGCAAGCACCTGGGCCAGGACATCCCCATGTGCGGCGTCCCGGTGCACAGCCACGAGGTTTACCTGCAACGGCTCATTCGGGCTGGCTTCAAGGTCGCTGTGTGCGAGCAAACCGAGGACCCGGCCGAGGCCAGGAAGCGTGGCCCAAAGGCAGTGGTACAGCGCGCGGTCGTGCGCGTGGTGACGCCGGGCACCTTGACCGAAGACACGCTTTTGGACGCGCGTCGGCACAACTTCTTGGTTGCCTGCGCCGAAGCCGCGGGGGGTCTTGGCCTGGCCTGGCTCGACATCTCGACCGGGTCTTTCACCTTGCAGCCGGTGGCCAAGGGCGAACTCGGCGCCGCCCTGGCACGCCTCGACGGCGGCGAGATTCTGGTGCCTGAGAACCTGGCCCAGGACGCAAAGCCGGGCAACCCGTTCGAAGACTGGCGCGACCGCTTGACGGCGCTGCCGAACAGCCGCTTCGACAGCGACAACGGCCGGCGCCGGTTGGAAGCCCTCTATGGCGTGGCGACGCTGGACGCCTTGGGCGATTTCTCACGCGCCGAATTGGCCGCCGGCGGGGCGCTGATCGACTATGTGGCGCTGACCCAGAAGGGACACATGCCGCGCATCGCTCCGCCTCGCCGACTTATCCAAGGTGCGGTGATGGAAATGGACGCCGCCACAAGGCGCAACCTGGAGCTGACGGAGACCCTTGGCGGCGAGCGCCGGGGCAACCTGCTTTCGGTCATCGACCGCACCGTCACCGGCGCCGGCGCGCGCCTGTTGGCGTCGCATCTGGCGGCACCGCTGACCGAGCCGGCGGCCATCGGCCAGCGCCTCGACATGGTCCAGTTCTTCGCCGAGGACGAACCGCTGCGCGATGCGCTGATCGAGAAGTTGCGCGATTGCCCCGATATAGAGCGCTCCCTGTCGCGCTTGACCCTCGGCCGCGGCGGGCCCCGGGACTTGGCCGCCGTGCGCGACGGACTGGCGCTGACCGCCGAGGTGCGCCAGACCGTGGCGGGTGGACGCGCAGCGTCGCCGCCCGAGGGCATCGAGGACTGCGTCGCCGGGTTGGGAGCGCACGGCGAGATTGTCGACCGCTTGGCCCGCGCCCTGGCTCCCGAGCTGCCGGTCAACGCGCGCGACGGCGGTTTCATTGTGCCGGGCTACGCGCCGCAAGTGGACGAACTGCGCACGCTGCGCGACGAAAGCCGGCGCCTCATTGCCAACCTGCAAAGCCGCTACGCCGATGAGACCGCCATCCAGGCCCTCAAGGTGCGCCACAACAAAGTGCTCGGTTACTTCATCGAGGTGCCGGCGCGCCAGGCCGACAACATGCCGACGGGCGAAGACAGCCCCTTTATCCACCGCCAGACCATGGCCAACCAAGTGCGCTATTCGACCGTTGAGTTGGGTGAGCTGGAAGGACGCATCGGGCGCGCCGCCGACCAGGTCCTGGCCTTGGAGTTGACCCTGTTCGAAGAACTGGTGGCCGACGTTACGACACGGGCCGCCGAGGTGGCTCTGGCGGCCGCTGCTTTGGCTCGCCTCGACGTGGCATCCGCCCTGGCGCGCCTTGCCGCGGACCGCCGCTACTGCCGTCCGGTGGTCGACGACGGTTTGGAGTTTACGGTCGTGGCGGGACGCCACCCAGTCGTCGAGGCGGCCCTTGAAGCGGGTGACGGCGGCGCCTTCGTCGCCAACGATTGCACCCTCGGCGAGACCTCCACGGACAGCGGCCGCCTGTGGCTGCTGACGGGTCCCAACATGGCCGGCAAGAGCACATTTCTGCGCCAGAACGCGCTCCTCGCCATCCTCGCCCAGATCGGTGCCTACGTGCCCGCCGCCGAGGCCCGTATCGGTGTCGTCGATCGCCTGTTCTCGCGCGTTGGGGCGGCCGACGACTTGGCCCGCGGGCGCTCCACTTTCATGGTCGAGATGGTGGAAACGGCGGCCATCCTCAACCAGGCGGGACCAAGGGCGCTTGTCATCCTTGACGAGATCGGACGCGGCACGGCCACCTTCGACGGCCTCTCCATCGCCTGGGCGGTGGTCGAGCACCTGGCCACGGTCAACCGCGCGCGGGCGCTGTTCGCCACCCATTATCACGAGCTGACGGCGCTGGCGGCGCGCCTTGATGCGCTGGCCTGTCACACCATGCGGGTCAAGGAATGGAAAGGCGACGTGGTCTTCCTCCACGAAGTCGCGCCGGGCGCCGCCGACCGCTCCTACGGCATCCACGTCGGCAAGCTGGCGGGCCTGCCCGGCACCGTCGTGGCGCGCGCCGAAGAAGTCCTGAAAAACCTGGAGCAAGGCGAGCAGTCGGGAACCCTGACCCGCCTTGCCGACGACCTGCCGCTTTTTTCCGCCGGTGCCGGTCGGGTGGACGAAGCCGAACCGTCGGCCCTGGAAGAAGCCCTGGCCGAGGTGCGCCCCGACACTCTGACGCCCAAGGACGCCCTGGAATTAATTTATCAGCTGAAGGCCCTGATGAGCGAATGAGCGCCGCGCCCGCTCAGGTCTCCGTCATCAGCACCGCGGCGCCTTCGATGCGGCCAGCACGCAGGTCGTCAAGCGCCCGGTTGGCGTCGGCCAGGGGATAGGGCTGGACGGTGGTACGCACCGGCACCTGGGGTGCGAGGGCCAGAAAATCGAGGCCGTCCTGGCGCGTCAGGTTGGCGACCGAGACGATTTCGCGCTCACCCCACAAGAGGTGATAGGGGAAGGCTGGGATGTCGCTCATGTGGATGCCGGCCGCGACCACCCGGCCGCCCGGCCTGACGGCCTTGAGCGCGGCGGGTACCAGGGCGCCGACCGGGGCGAAAAGGATGGCCGCGTCAAGCGCGTCGGGCGGCGTCTCGTCGGAGGCCCCGGCCCAAACAGCACCGAGGCTCAGCGCGAATTCCTGTGCCTGTGTATCCCCCGGCCGGGTGAAGGCAAACACCTGGCGTCCTTCGTGACGCGCCACCTGGATGACGATATGGGCGGCGGCACCGAAGCCGTAGAGGCCAAGGCGCTGAGGATCGCCGGCCTTGCGCAGCGCGCGGTAGCCGATCAGGCCGGCGCAGAGCAGCGGCGCCGCGTCCGCATCGCCATAGGCGTCCGGGATGGGAAAGCAATAGCGCGCATCGGCAAGCGCATATTCGGCATAGCCGCCATCGATCTGATAGCCGGTGAAGCGGGTGTTCTCGCACAGGTTTTCCAGACCCACCCGGCAGAACCGGCAGCGCCCGCAGGTCCATCCCAGCCACGGAATACCGACCCGCTCGCCCGTGCCCAGGCCCTCAACCCCCTCCCCTGTTTCGACCACGCCGCCCACCACTTCGTGGCCGGGCACCAGGGGCAGCTTGGGCTCGGTCAGCTCACCATCGACAACATGGAGATCGGTGCGGCAGACGCCGCAGGCCGCAACCTTGACCAGGACCTGGCCCGCCGCCGGCTCGGGGCGGGCAATCCGTCTCAGGCCAAGCGGCCGTTCCGCGCCGTCAAGCACCATGGCGCGCATGGTCGCGGCGGTCTTGGTCGCACCCATGAGCGGAAGTGTACGACGGCAACCCCAATGGCGAAAGGGGATGCGGGCCGGGGGTGCTTGCCTATATAAAGAACGCGGCGGCAAATCGGGGACCCCCCATGGCTCGTGTGCCCAAACCGCGCGACATCATCGACCGCAAGGCCCTGGCCGGGGATCTGTCCGACCTGATCGGCGGAAAGGCATCGGCGCTGCGGCCCCAGGCGATCGAGCTTTTCAAGGCGGCACTGACCGGCGGGCGGGCCGAGATCAGGCGCCGCTTCGAGAAGGCGGCGGCACCCGGCTCCGAGGTCGTCCGCGCCAATTCCTATCTCATCGATCAATTGGTGCGCGGTCTCTACGATTTTACCGTGACGCACCTCTATCCCGTGGCCAATCCGACCAAGGGCGAGCAACTGACCCTCGCCGCCACCGGTGGCTACGGACGCGGCGAACTGGCGCCCTATTCGGACATCGATCTGTTGTTCTTGTTACCCTACAAACTCACGCCGCACGGCGAGCAGGTTATCGAATCCTTGCTCTACATGCTGTGGGATCTGGGCCTCAAGGTCGGGCACGCGGCGCGTTCAGTAGCCGATTGCATCCGCCTTTCGGGCGACGACCTGACCATTCGTACCAGCCTCCTTGAGGCGCGCTGGCTGTGCGGCGATCAGAAGATTTTCGGCCAGTTGGAGACCCGCTTCGCCCGTGAAGTCGTGGCCGCGACGGGACCCGATTTCGTCGAGGCCAAGTTGGCTGAACGGGACAGCCGCCACGAACGCATGGGTGACACCCGCTACGTCCTTGAACCCAACGTCAAGGAAGGCAAGGGGGGACTGCGCGATCTGCAGACCCTGTTCTGGATCGCCAAGTACCTCTATCCGGTGTCCGACGTCGGCGGTCTGGTCGAGCACAAGGTGCTGACTGCCGACGACGCCCGCCACTTTGCCCGTTCCGAGAACTTCCTGTGGACGGTGCGCATCCACCTCCATTACCTGGCCGACCGTCCCGAGGAGCGCCTGACCTTCGACGTGCAGACCGTCATCGGCGAACGCATGGGTTACCGCGACCACGCCGGCACCAAGGGCGTCGAGCGCTTCATGAAGCACTATTACCTGACGGCCAAGGACGTCGGCGACCTGACCCGGGTTCTATGCGCCGTCCTTGAGGAACGCCACAAGAAGCGCCATTCATTTTTCCGCCTGCCCGGATTTCTGTCGGCCAAGGGCCGCATCGACGGCTTTCGCGTCGACGGCGACCGCCTCACCGTCGACGGCGACGATGCCTTCGCCGCCGAGCCCTTGAAGCTGATCCGCCTCTTCTATGAGGCCCAGCGCCACGACCTCGACATCCATCCCCAGGCGCTTCGCCTGGCGACCCAGAACCTGGGCCTGATCGACGGCGCGCTAAGGGCCGACGCCGAGGCCAACCGTCTGTTCATGGAGATTCTGACCTCGCCCAAGGGTCCCGAGACGGCGCTGCGCCGTCTTAACGAGGCCGGGGTTTTCGGGCGCTTCATTCCTGATTTCGGGCGTGTCGTCGCTCAGATGCAGTACGACATGTACCACGTCTACACCGTCGATGAGCACACCATCCGCGCCATCGGCATCTTGGCCGCTATCGAGAAGGGGACCTTGAAGCACGACCACCCGGTGGCCTCGGAGGTGGTCCACGAGGTGCAGTCCCGGCGTGTCCTTTATTTGGCGCTGTTGCTGCACGACATCGCCAAGGGCCGGGGTGGCGACCATTCGGTTCTGGGTGCCGAGATCGCCCTCAAGATGGGGGACCGTATGGAGTTCAGCGAGTGGGAAACGGAGACCACCGCATGGTTGGTGCGCCACCACCTGTTGATGAGTGCCACCGCTTTCAAACGCGACCTGGAGGATTCGAAAACGATCAGCGACTTCATCGGCGTCGTGCAGTCGCCAGAGCGCCTGCGCCTGCTTTTGATCCTCACCGTCGCCGACATCCGTGCCGTTGGCCCCGGGGTGTGGAACGCGTGGAAGGCGACGCTATTGCGTGAGCTGTATTATCGCGCCGTCGAGGAAATGACCGGCGGCGTATCGGCGGAACACCGCCAGGCACGGGTCGAGAGAGCCCAAGAGGCCCTGCGTCAGCGCCTCGCCGATTGGTCCGCTGCCGAGATCGAGGAACATATAGAGAGGGGCTACCCGGGATATTGGCTGACCTTGGATACCGACACCCACGTGCACCATGCCAGGGCCGTTCGCGAAGCCGAGCACCGTGAGCTTGATCTGCACATCGAGACCCGGGTCGATCCATCGTCGGACGTTACCGAGATCCTCATCTACACCGCCGATGACACCGGTCTGTTCGCCAAGATCGCCGGCGCCATGGCGCTCACCGGCGCCGCCATCGTCGATGCCAAGATCGTGACGCTCGCGAACGGCATGGCGTTGGACAGCTTTTCCATCCAGGATTCACGAGGCGGCGCCTTCGAAAACGCCGAGCGCCTAAAGAAGCTGTGGAAACGCATCGAGGACGCCCTCGCCGGACACCTGCGGCCGGACCGCGAGCTGGAACTGGTGCGCCGGCGCGCCTTGCCCAGCCGTACCCAGGTTTTCAAGGTGCCGCCCCGGATCCTGATCGACAACCGGGCAAGCACCGGCCACACAGTCATCGAGGTCAACGGCCGCGACCGCGCCGGTTTTCTCTTCGATGTCACCTCGGCCTTGACAGAGCTTGGTTTGCAGATCGCCAGCGCCCACATCTCGACCTACGGCGAGCGCGTCGTCGACGTGTTCTACGTCAAGGACGTGTTCGGCCTGAAGATGGAGCACGAGGAACGATTGACCGACATCCGTGAGCGCCTGATCGAAGCGGTGGCCGAACCGCCGGCCAACGACGCCCAGGCGGCGGAGTAATACCAAGGCGCCTTTTCGCGGCCACTATTTACGGCTACAGAAGTACCATGACACTGGCCCGGTCCATCGTCACCGTCGGCGGCCTCACCATGGTGAGCCGCGTCCTTGGCTTCGCGCGCGACATTCTTATCGCCAATTTCCTGGGCGCGGGGATGATCGCCGATGCTTTCTTCGTTGCATTCCGCTTTCCCAATCTCTTCCGCCGCCTGTTCGCCGAGGGTGCGTTCAGCGCCGCCTTCGTGCCCCTCTTCTCAGGGTTGCTGGAAACCGAAGGTCAAGAAAAAGCCAGGCAGTTCGCCGATCAGGCCTTCTCGGTCCTGGCCTTCATCTTGGTCGTGTTCGTTGCCTTGATCGAAATTGCCATGCCCTGGGCCATGTTCGGTCTGGCGCCGGGCTTCGACGCCATCCCCGGCAAGATGGAAATGGCGACCGAGTTGTCGCGCATCGCTTTTCCCTACCTGATCTTCATCTCCTTGGTGTCGCTGCAGTCAGGCGTGCTCAATTCCCTAGGACGTTTCGCCGCCGCCGCCGCCGCCCCGGTGCTGCTTAACGTCACCTTGATTAGCGCCATCGTGGGATTGACGCCGCTGACCCAGACCGCCGGGCATGCTCTGGCCTGGGGGATGGCGGCGGCCGGCGTGGTCCAGTTTCTGTGGCTGGCGTTCCATTGCCGGCGCGCCGGCGTGGCGGTATCGGTGGTACGCCCGCGCCTGGGACCCAAGGTTAAACTTTTGGGCCGGCGTATTCTACCCGTCGTGTTCGGCGCCAGTGCCTATCAGATCAACCTGTTGATCGGCACCATTTTGGCGTCCCTGATATCCGACGGGGCTGTGTCCTTTCTTTATTACGCCGATCGCATCGTCCAATTGCCGCTTGGCGTTGTCGGGGTGGCGGTGGGTACGGCGCTGCTGCCGACCCTGTCGCGCCAGATCAAGGGCGGCCAGGCCGAGGCCGCCGACCACAGCATGAACAGGGGCCTGGAAATCGCGCTCCTTCTCACCCTGCCGGCGGCGGTCGCCCTGGCCCTCATACCCGGCCCGATCGTCTCGGTGCTGTTCCAGCGCGGCGCGTTTACCGACGCCGATAGTGCCGCGACGGCGGCGGCGCTGACCGCCTTCGCCTCCGGCCTGCCGGCCTACGTTCTGATCAAGGTATTGGCGCCGGGCTTTTTCGCCCGCGAAGACACGGCGACGCCGGTGCGAATCGCGGCCTGGGCGATGGCCGCCAATGTCGTCCTCAATATCATCTTAATGCAGTTCTTCGGCCACGTCGGCATTGCGCTTGGAGCCTCGTTGTCGGCATGGCTCAATGCGGGTTGGCTAGCTTGGCTGTTGCGCCGGCGCGGATTCCTGGTCATCGATGCGTGCCTGCGCCGACGGGCATCGATGACCGTGTTGGCCAGCGCCGTCATGGGCGGGGCGGTGGCCCTGGGCGCTTGGGCGTTGGCGGAACCGCTGGCCGGAGCCTTTGCGTCGCGCAGCTTGGCCTTGGCGGCGCTGATCGCGGGCGGCCTTGGCGTCTTTGCCGTGGCGGCGGTACTCACCGGTGCCACCGGCCTCGGCGACATAAAGCGATTCTTGCGCCGGGACCCCGCTTGACGCTCCTGGGCTTTGGCTCCATAACACCGCCCCGTTGGCATCCTTGGCCCGTTGGCATCCTTGGTATGAGAGGGACGCACCATGAAGCGCATTTTCTCGGGCGTTCAGCCGACGGGGAACCTGCATCTCGGCAATTACCTGGGCGCCATCCGCAATTGGGTGCGCCTGCAAGACGAATTCGAATGCCTGTTCTGCATCGTCGATCTGCACGCCATCACCCAATGGCAGGACCCTAAGGAGTTGGCGGCCAGCACCCGCGAGGTAACGGCCGGCCTGTTGGCCGCCGGCATCGATCCGAAGCGCAACATCATTTTCAACCAGAGCCAGGTCTCCGGCCACGCGGAATTGGCCTGGATCTTCAACTGCGTCGCCCGCCTGGGCTGGCTCAATCGCATGACCCAGTTTAAGGAGAAGGCGGGCAAACATCGCGAGAACGCATCCGTCGGCCTGTTCGCCTATCCCAACCTGATGGCCGCCGACATCTTGCTCTACCAAGCTACACATGTGCCCGTGGGTGAGGACCAGAAGCAGCATCTTGAGCTGACCCGCGACATCGCCCAAAAGTTCAACAACGATTTCGGAACCGACCTCTTTCCCCTGGTCGAACCCCTGATCTTCGGCGCCGCGACCCGTGTTATGTCGTTGCGCGACGGCACCAGAAAGATGAGCAAGTCGGAGGCCTCGGACAATTCGCGCATTAACATGACCGACGATGCCGACGCCATCGCGACCAAGATCCGCAAGGCGAAGACCGATCCCGATGCCCTGCCCACAAGCCCGGCGGGCTTAGAGGGACGTCCAGAGGCGACCAACCTGATGGGCCTCTACGCCGCCCTGGCGGACGAAACCATCGACGAGGTCTGCGCCCGTTTCGGGGGCCAAATGTTTTCCACCTTCAAACAGCAACTGGCCGATAAGGCGGTCTCGGTTCTGGTTCCCATCCAAGACGAGATGAGGCGGCTGATGGCCGAACCGGCGCTTATCGACGATGTGCTGCGCGACGGCGCCGAGAGGGCGCGTGCCCTCTCTCAACCGATTCTTGAGAAGATCCACGACGTGGTCGGTTTCCTGCGCCCGTAGGGAGCCGGGCGCTTGACGCCGGGCCGTTTTGGGACCATTTAGGAACAGTGGCGGCACAACCCTGCCAACGGACGAGGTTTGCAATGTTTATTCAGACAGAGGCCACCCCCAATCCGGCAACGCTGAAGTTCCTTCCCGGCACCCCGGTCCTGGAGCGCGGTACGGCCGACTTTCCCGACGAGGCGGCGGCTGAGCGTTCGCCCTTGGCCCAGCGCCTGTTCGCCATTGAAGGCGTTAGCGGCGTCTTTCTGGGCACCGAATTCATCTCCGTCACCAAGGATGCGGAAAAAGACTGGCAGTTCATGAAGCCCCTGGTCCTGAGCGCCGTTATGGACCATTTCACCCAAGGTGAGCCGGTCCTTCTCGATGCCGGTGACGATGTCGGTAACGGGGCCGGCGAGGATGGGGACGACGGCCCGGCAACCCGCATCAAGGAATTAATCGAAACCCGGGTGCGCCCGGCGGTGATGCAGGACGGTGGCGACATCGTATTCCACGGCTTCGAGGACGGCATTGTCTATCTGCGCATGCAAGGGGCGTGTTCGGGTTGTCCGTCTTCGACGGTGACCTTGAAGCACGGCATCGAAAACATGCTGCGCTACTATGTGCCCGAAGTCTCCGAGGTCCGGGCCGTCGAATAGGGCGACAACGAGCGGTCTTGACCCCGACGTACAATCAACTAGACTCCACGACGATTTGCCGGCCCAAGGTTCCGCTAGGATGACGTTTATGCGAAGGCTTGAACGTTCGTGTCGCCAACGGAGCAGGGGCCGTTTTCATGGGTATTGATCGTCTCTATCGACGGCAAGGGGGGGCGAGGATCACAATCGATCCGCGCCGGGGAACGTCGTGAAGCTTTTTGAACATGGTGCCGTGGTTCTTATCGCGGCGTTGATCGTGGTCCTTGTCGGGGTCACGGTTTCCGATCCGCCGGCCCAGGCCACATCGGCGCCGAAGGCCAGCTTGCGACTGTCCGCCACCCTGCCCATCGCACCCAAGCGGACGCTCCTCGACCAGGGCGTCGCCCTCGACCGCGCCATCGCGCGGGCCACGGCGCGCACCTTTTCGGATACCTTCGACACCTTGGGCTACGATCTCGATTCCGTGCTCTCCGGTGACGATCGGGTGCCCCGCATCTTCTTCGCCAGCCTGCCGCCCGACTTAGGGCAAATCCGCGAAGTCAGGGTGCGCAAGTCGATCTTTTTCAAGACCGTTCTGCCCCTAATTCTGCAAATCAACGAGGAGACCCTGGCCGAGCGCAAGCGCGTTTGGGACCTGCGCTACCGCATGCGCCTGGCACAAAACCTCGATGCCATTGACCGCTTATGGCTGGCTGGCCAATTCGATCATTACGGCGTGGCGCAGGGCGACATGGACGGCCTGCTGAGCCGCATGGACATCATTCCCCCATCCCTGGCCCTGGCCCAATCGGCCGAGGAGAGCGGTTGGGGCACGTCGCGTTTCGTGCGCGAGGGCAACGCATTGTTCGGCCAGTGGGTGTTCTCCGCCAATCGTCACATGACACCGGTCCGGCGCGACGAAGGCAAGACCCATAGAATCAAAGCCTTCGGCGCCCTCATCGATTCGGTCCGCGCCTATACCAACAACCTCAACACCCATCGGGCCTATACCGTGTTTCGCCGTGATCGGGCGGCCATGCGCGCCCGCGGACAGCCCATAGACGGCATGGTTTTGGCCGGCCGGCTGACCCGCTATTCGGAGCGCGGCGCGGGTTACGTCAAGACCATCCGATCCATCATTTCCGTCAATCGGCTGCGTCACCTCGACGACGCCCGCCTTCATGACGGCAAGCCGAATATCGAACCCGTGATCTGATACGCAGCGCCCCTTCAGGGCGCGACATAGAATTGGCGGCCGAACCAGCGCCAGCGGCCGCTGTTTGTTGGCAAGGTACAGTTGAGCCGGCTGCGTCCCTCAGGCAAGGGTGTTTTCAAACGGATCTCAACGCGGGTGTCGCCCAAGCGCTCCATCTTAGCCTTCCCCTCGTGGGACGCGTAACACGCCAGGCGGTCCAACCCCGTTACACCAGCCGTGACCGAAAACCCGATGGCCGGCGGATTGTCCTGGGCGACCAGGGGGTCGGCCGGCGTAATGTCGTTGACGGGCAGGGGCAGGGCGTTAGCGGCGAGGCGGAACCGGGCGAGCTCACCGTACTTTTCATTAAGGGCGAAACGGGGCAGGTAAAAAATGTCCCCCAAGCGGTTCAACACCCCCGAATGCTGACCAAAGGCGGCAACGTAACCAGCGTCGCGGACCAATCCTTGGATCTCCAGGCTGGCCTCGCCGTAGGGATAGGCAAAGATAGTCGGCTGTTGGCCTAACTCAGCCTCGAAGCGGGCGTTCGAAAGCGCCAAGGCCTCGGCGTTACGTACGCGGTCGTTGCGCGCCATATGAAGATGGGATGCCGTGTGGGCACCGATCGTTACCCCGGCCGCCGCCATCTCGCGGATCTGGTCCCAGGTCATCTGGCCGGCATAACCACCGTCCACCCCATTGGTGGCAACGAACAGTGTGAAGGGGTATCCCGCCTCGCGCAGCCGCGGCCATGCCTCGGTGTAGACGGAAAGATAGGCGTCGTCGATGGTCAGGCCCACCGTACGGTCCGGAAGCTCTGTGCCGCGGTCAATGGCATCCAGGATTTCGGGCACCGCCAGGACGGTGTAGCCGCCACGGCCGAGCTCGCCAAGATGGACCTCGAATTGTTCCACAGAAATATTGGTGGCCGGATAGGCGGGTTCCGCGAAACGGTGATACATAAAGACGACGGCGGACTCGGCCGCCCTCGCCCCAGCCGCCGTCCATCCAAAGACGGAGTAGACCGCGAACAAGACGGCGATGATCCGTGTCTTGGAATTTTTCGTCCAGCGGCGGCGCGGGTTCCTGGCGGTTCCGTGAGGCATGGATGGCATCTTTCCCATTTCTTTGGCCGAATACAAGAACCGTGGCCGGCGCACCAGGCGCCCGGTACACGGAAAGACTTGATTTTTTGGCGCGCTACGGGAAGGGTATGGGCGAGGGTTGGAGACTCCTAGGGAGAAAGTTCGTGGACATATCGCGTATTGCCGTTGTGGCGGCGGCTTGGCTAATTCTGGCGACCGCAGGCGCGGCGGCCCAGAAGGCATCGGCGACAAACAGTGATTGGAACTTCACCTTGGGTGCCGGTGTGGCACTGCAGCCGGAGTACGAGGGCGCCAATGACTACGTTGCCGCCCCCTTGCCGGTCCTCGATATCCGATACCGCGACGTCGCTTTCCTCAGCGCGCTCGATAGTGCCGGTAGCATACAGGAGGGCCTCGGTTGGAACGCCTACAAGACCCGCAACTTCCGGGTCGGACCGATGGCTACCTACTACTGGGGAGCCGACAACCGGCCGACCGGCATAAACGACGTGGATCCCGGCTTCCAGATCGGCGCCTTCGCCGAGTTCGCTTTCAACCACTGGAAGTTCGACACTCGTGTCCTGTATGGCGTTAGCGGCAGCAGCGAGGGCGCGCGGCTCAATCTGGGCGCCGCCTACGGCACCAGGATTAATAAGGATTGGCGCCTCATCGCGCGCGCCAATACCACTGTCATCAATGCCAACGAAATGAAGACCTATTTCGGCGTCAATTCTCGCGAGGCCTCGGACAGCGTTCTGTCGGAGTACAGCCCCGGAGCCGGATTCTACGACGTCGGTCTGGGTGTCAATCTGACTTACGACATCTCCAAGGCGTGGAGCGTTATTAGCATCGTCAAGGCTCACTATCTGATTGGCGATGCCGCCGACAGTCCCTTGGTCAAGACCTCGGGAACTGAAGCACAGGCCTATGTCGGGTTGGGCATCGCCTACCACTTCTGACATCGACCCGTGTTCTACATCATGGCAACGGGCAGTACGCTGTCGCCGAGGAGCGGATAGCGGCGGCTGTCGAACATTTGATAGTGCCACCATTCGTTACGATAAAAATCCCAGCCCGCTGCGGTCATCAGGCCAAGCAGCAAGGCACGGTTGCGCTGGGCCTCGGCCGACACCGCCATCGAACCGTGGTGAGAGAGCGCCGTGAAGGCATCGAAGTCGGTGCCCATGTCGAGGTCGCGCCCGGCGCCATCGACCAAGGTCAAGTCAACGGCGACGCCGCGCGAATGGGGCGAACCGCGCCTGGGATCGGCCAGAAACTCGGGGTCCGGAGTATGGCGCCACATAACCCACTGCGCTTCCGCCGGGCGAAAGGCATCGAAGATCTTCAGGCGCAATCCCTGGACCGCCGCCATACGGATGGCGTCGGCCAGCAGCGATGCGGCATCGACGTGCAGGTAACAAGCCCGGCGCCGATAGACGGGCCGGCCCGTGAAGTTGCCGGCCCCGGCGTAGGCCAGATCGAAGAGAACACCGTGGCCGGCGGCGGTAATTTCAACAAGGTTCATGAGTGTGGTGGCCTGTATCGTCGTCGGCGAACCTTAGTATACTGTCGGTTCCTAAACGGGGATACGCTTTGAACATCTTGTCCCTCGACACGGCCCTGACGGCTTGCTCGGTCGCCCTGTGGTGTGACGGTGCCGTCGATGCCAAGCACTTCGCCCCAATGGACCGCGGCCAGTCCGAAGCCATAATGCCCATGGTGCGCCAAGTAATGGCCGAGGCCGGCGCCCGGTTTTCAGACATTGATCTGGTGGCGGTGACCATCGGGCCAGGCGCCTTTACGGGCCTGCGCATTGGTCTGGCGGCGGCACGCGGTCTGGCGCTGGCTGCCAACCTGCCTTGCCTTGGCGTGACCACACTCGATGCCGTGGCCGCCGGCGTCGCCACCGCCGAACGGAACGCCGGGACGGTGCTCGTCGTTCTTGAAACCAAGCGGGACGATGTCTACGCCCAGTCGTTCGATAGCGACCTGAATCAACTGAATTTGCCCAGTGCCGTGGTGCCGGAACGCCTCAATGGCGCATTTCCCCCGGGGCCACTGACCGTCGCCGGGAACGCCGCCCCTCGGGTCGCAGCGGCGCTGGAGCGGGCCGGCATCTCAGTGTCCTTGAGCACGGCGCCAGGGCTTCCCGACGCGGCAGTCGTCGCCCGAATTGCCGCCCAGCACTGGCGGCCGGGCCAGATCTTGTCACCGCCGTCGCCCCTTTACTTAAGGCCCCCGGCCGTTACCCGGTCCTTGGATTAAGCGCTTAGACGTCTTCCTTGCGAATGACGAGGACGTGGATAAATTCGGACTCAGCCGGCTCTTCGGCTTGCAAGGTGAGAACAGTGTGCCCTTGTTCGCGGACGGACCGTGGTACATTTTCCAGGGGCTCGTCGCCGGACAGACGGACGGCAGCAGTCTGACCCGGTGACATGCTTTCGAGCAAAAGCTTGGTCTTGACGAACGTAAGCGGACAGACTTCTTGTGTTATATCAAGAAAGAGATCAACGTCCCACGTTTTACCGTCTTTTGAAATATCTTTCATGCTAAGTTCTTGCGCCGCCATGCATTGTCAATTATATATCCTTCGAGAACTAAAATAGAGGATTCTTTTTAGATGACCCAGAATACAAATCCAAGCGAGCTGCTTGAGCTGACCACGGAAATTGTCGCCGCCCACGTTGGTAATAATTCCACCGCGATCAGTGATCTTCCGCAATTGATCCAGGATGTTTACAAGACTCTGGTGATCGTGGGAACCACGCCGGCCGTGCCTGAGAGGCCGCAGCCCGCCGTTCCGATAAAAAAATCAATTTCCCCCGATTACGTCGTCTGCCTTGAGGATGGGAAAAAGCTAAAGATGCTTAAGCGCCACCTCAAGACCGCCTATAACATGACGCCCGAGGAATATCGGGAGCGTTGGGGTTTGGCTTCGGATTATCCGATGGTGGCGCCCAATTACGCCAAGCACAGAAGCAATCTGGCCAAGAAAATAGGTCTCGGCACGAAGCCACGCAAGCGTCGCCGCAAGGCGAGCTGACTATTGCCAAGAAAATTCGGTCCTTTATTGGCGTTTCGTAACGACCCCGTGGCCGAGAAATAGGTCATGCCGCAAGTATCACGTATCGAACAGCAATGCATCGACAAGGGCATGAAGATGACGGCCCAACGCCGGGTAATTGCGCGTGTGCTGTCCGATGCCTCTGATCATCCCGACGTGGAGCAAGTCTACCAACGGTCTTCCACGATCGACCCCCGGATCAGCATCGCCACCGTGTACCGAACGGTACGCCTGTTCGAAGAAGCAGAGATATTGAAACGCCACGATTTCGGTGACGGCCGGTCGCGTTATGAGGAAATTACCGACGAGCATCACGACCACTTGATCGACATTCAAACGGGCCGGGTGATCGAATTCCAAAATACAGAGATCGAAGCCCTGCAGGAAAAGATGGCGGCACAATTCGGTTTTCAACTGATCGGCCACAAGTTGGAACTCTACGGCGTTGCCCTGAACCCGAAGAAGAGCAAGAGTTGATGCCGATGGGGGATGAACGAGAGACGATACTCTCTCCCCTTCGCGGTCGCGTGACGCAATAGCGGAGCGGCTTTGGCAAAAAAACTCTACATCAAGACCTACGGCTGCCAAATGAACGTCTACGACTCCACCCGCATGGCGGATGTCCTGGCGCCGCTGGGATACGTCCGCTGCGACGGAGCAGAGACGGCGGATATGGTTATCCTCAACACCTGCCACATCCGCGAGAAGGCGGCCGAGAAAGTGTTCTCGGAACTGGGCCGCCTCAGGCCCCTCAAGGAGCGCAAGAAAAAAGCCGGCGGGCGCATGATCCTGGCGGTTGCGGGTTGTGTCGCCCAGGCCCAGGGGAAAGAGTTTCTGCGCCGTGCCCCTTTCGTCGACTTGGTTTTCGGGCCCCAGACCTATCATACCTTGCCGGCCATGGTGGCGCGGATCATGGATGGCGAAGGCCATATCCTTGAGACCGAATTCCCCCCTGAGTCCAAGTTCGACTACTTGCCCGAGACCCCTGGCCTCGATGGCTCCACCGCCTTTCTCACCGTGCAAGAGGGCTGCGATAGGTTCTGCACGTTCTGTGTCGTGCCCTATACCCGGGGCAGCGAGCAGTCGCGCCCAGCGGCGGCGGTGGCGGCAGAGGCTCGGAGTTTGGTCCGGGCCGGAGCGCGCGAGATCACCCTCCTCGGCCAGAACGTCAATGCCTATCACGGTGGGGCGCCGGACGGCGGCACGTGGCGGCTGGGACGCCTGATTCGCGAACTTGCGGAAATCGATGGCCTCGACCGTCTCCGCTACACCACGTCCCATCCGGCCGACATGGATGACGAACTGATCTCTGCGCACCGGGACGTACCGGGGCTTATGCCGTTCCTGCACTTGCCCGTGCAGTCGGGATCCGACCGCGTGCTTGCCGCCATGAACCGACGTCACCGGGCCGACGATTACCGTCGCCTGGCCGACCGGCTGAGAGAGGCCAAGCCCGACCTGGCGTTATCGTCGGATTTCATTGTCGGCTTTCCCGGCGAGAGCGAGACCGATTTCCAGGCCACCCTTGATCTGGTCGCCGACGTTGGCTTTGCCCAGGCCTATTCGTTTCAATACAACCCCCGCCCCGGAACCCCGGCGGCAACGATGGATACTCAGGTGCCCGACGCCGTCAAGGGCGAACGTCTGGCCCACCTACAGGAATTGTTGAACGAACAACAGCAATCGTTCAACCAACGGTCCGTAGGTCAGGTGATGGCTGTCCTGTTCGAGCGTTCGGGCAAGCACGCCGGGCAACTGGTGGGCCGCAGCCCGTATATGCAAGCGGTCCACGCACGAATGCCCCAAGATGCCTTTGGCGCCATCGTCGCGGTCCGTGTCGAGGCCGCCTACGCCAACAGCCTGAGTGGCGTTCTGGCGCACCACGACGGACAAGTGCCAACCAACAGTGAGAGGGCCTGCGCTTGACTGCACCGTCGACGCCCGCCCCGATCACCGCCGATGGCGCCGAAGACGCCACCGTCAAGCTGGAATTCGACGACAACACGCTGTTGATCCAGCTCTTCGGTTCCCACCACGCTCACTTGGCGCGTATCGAACAGGCCCTCGATGTGTCGCTCAACGCCCGCGGAAACGTCCTCACCGTGGCCGGAGATTCCGGCGGCGTAAAGGTGGCCCGGGCTGTCCTCGACGGCCTCTACAAGCGGCTAAAGGACGGCATGGATGTTGACCGCGATGACGTCGATGCGGCGCTTCGCATGATCGGACCGGGCGGCGCCGGGAACATAGACGACGATCCCGTTATCCGCACACGCAAGCGCCACATCTCTCCGCGCTCTCCTACCCAGGCGGCCTATATCCGCGCCATCGACGAAGCCGAGCTTGTATTCGGACTGGGTCCTGCCGGCACTGGTAAGACTTATCTGGCGGTGGCTAAAGCGGTAGAGAAGCTCATCGGCGGCGAGGTCGATCGCATCATCTTGTCGCGCCCGGCGGTCGAGGCGGGCGAGCAACTGGGTTTTCTGCCGGGCGACATGCGCGAGAAGGTCGACCCTTACCTGAGACCGATCTACGACGCGCTGCACGACATGCTACCCACCCAGCAGGTTGCCAAGCGCATGGAGCGCGGCGAGATCGAGGTCGCCCCCCTGGCCTTCATGCGCGGCCGAACGCTGGCCAACGCCTTCGTCATCCTGGACGAGGCACAGAACACATCAGCCGTTCAAATGAAGATGTTCCTTACCCGGCTGGGCGAGAATTCCCGCATGGTGGTCACCGGCGATCTAAGCCAGGTCGATTTGCCGCGCGGCACGCGTTCAGGCCTTCGGGAGGCGGTTGATATTTTGGAAGGCAATGAAACAATTGCTGTGGTGCGGTTCACCGATAGCGACGTCGTCCGCCACCCCTTGGTCGCCCGCATCGTGGGCGCCTATGAAGCGGTGGAAAGGCGGCGCGGAACCGGGGCGCGCTACAAAAAGGGCGACGGCGAAAAGCCGGACACATGACAACGGGCCTGGATGTCGCCGTATCGGTCTCTTGCCCTGCCTGGATCACCGCACTACCGGGGGCGCAAGACCTATGCAAGGGCGCTGCCCAAGCCGCTTTCGTGGCGGCCGCATCGGGTATCGCCTGGGCGGAAGCTAGCCTGATGCTGACCGATGACACCATGATGCGGGACTTAAACCGGACCTACCGGGATCAGGACAAGCCAACCAATGTGCTGGCCTTTCCCGGTCTCGACAACGTGGACGTGCCGGGAACGCCGATCATGCTGGGCGACGTGGTCGTCGCCTACGAGACCGCCGCTGCCGAGGCCGCACACTTGCGGACCGCCCTGGCCGACCATTTAAGTCACCTGATTGTGCATGGTATACTGCATCTGTTGGGTCACGATCACGAGTCCGACGCCGACGCCGAGCGCATGGAAGGGTTGGAAAGCCGGGCGCTCGCCTCCCTCGGCGTTGAAATCGAAACCGTGACCGTGCCCGATGACGGCGAGGAGAGATGAACGACGAGTCGTCCACCAGTTCGCCCCGAGATGATGGGGTCGCCCAGGAAACCTTCCTGACCAGCACCGTGCGCGGATGGCTGCGCCGCCTGCGCGGCGGTCGCAACGGCGAGTCCTCGGCGCGCGACACCCTTGAGGAGTTAATCGAGGAACGCGAGGAGGTTCCCCTCGACAAGGACGAAAAGCGGCTTCTTGCCAACGTGCTCGACCTCCGTGGATGCACCGTGCACGACGTGATGGTGCCCGGCGCCGACATTGTCGCCGTCGAAGCCAGTACATCCCTGGCTGAGGTCACCCAAATCATGACCCAGGAGGGCCATTCCCGCTTACCCGTCTATCGCAAAACCCTTGACGACGCCATGGGCATGATTCACATCAAGGACGTCCTGGCATGGCGCGGCGACGACAAGAACTTTCTGCCGTCCCGGGTGCTGCGTCAGGTACTGTTCGTAGCGCCCTCCATGCAAGTCCTTGAACTGTTGTTGGAGATGCGCGTCAAACGCTCTCACATGGCTTTGGTGGTCGACGAGTTCGGCGGTGTCGACGGCCTGGTCACCATCGAGGACCTGGTCGAGGAGATCATCGGCGAGATAGAGGACGAACACGACCGTACCGACGAGCCCCAACTGATACGCCATGACGACGGCACATTGGACGCCGACGCCCGGGTCCCCGTCGAGACCCTTGAGGAAATCGCCGGCGCGATCCTCACCGACGAAGAGCGCGAAGACGTCGAAACCCTCGGCGGTCTTGTTGCCGCCCTGGCCGGACGTGTTCCCATCCGCGGCGAACTGATCGCCCACGGATCGGGCCTGGAATTCGAAGTCGTCGATGCCGACCCGCGGCGGGTCAAGCGGATCAAGGTGCGCGGCCTGGCGCCGGGCATACATGAATAATTTCCTGGTCGCGCTAAAAGGGCGCGTTGGTGACCTCTCTGGATGGCGGCGCCCCGTTTCCGCCGCCGGGCTTGGCGTCCTGGCCACGGCAGCCTTGCCGCCACTCCATTTGCTTGTGCTCTTGGTTCCCGCCTTTGTCGGCCTGTTGTGGCTGTTGGACGGGGCCCGGCGATGGCGGACCGCCTTTGCCGTCGGGTGGTGGTTCGGCTTTGGCTATTTTGTGGCTGGCCTCCATTGGATCGCCTTTGCCCTCTTGGTCGAAGCAGAGAAGTTTGCTTGGATGATCCCGTTCGCCGTCTTCGGATTGGCGGCAATCATGGCCGTCTTCCCGGGCCTTGCAGTCCTGACGACCAAAGCCAGCCGAACCCGGGGCCTCGGTCGGGTGTTGATTATCGGCGTTGCCTGGACGGCCTTCGAATGGCTTCGTGGATGGGCCTTCACAGGCTTTCCCTGGAATCTCATCGGCACCGTGTGGACGCTTTCCGACGCCATGCTCCAGATGGCCGCGGTCACCGGCATATATGGACTCAGCCTGCTGACCGTCATCGTCGCCGCGATGCCCGCGGTGCTGGCCGATAACGCCACCCGGGGATGGCGCCCCATCGCCGCCGTCGTATTAGCCGGCGTGGCGCTGACCGTCGTTTGGGGTGCGGGCGTGGCGCGTCTGGCGACGGCCGGCGACGACATCGTTGACGGTGTGCGGCTGCGCATCGTCCAGGCCAGTATTCCCCAAAAGCTCAAGTGGCGACCCGAGCTGCGCCGCCGCCACCTGGAGCAACAGCTCCGCATGAGCGTTGCCGACCCGGCGCTTGGCGGGGTGCCGCCGACCCACGTCATCTGGGGCGAAACCATGGTGCCCTTCCCCCTCGCCAACGATGCCGAGGCGCTCAGGCTCATCGGCAGGGCAACTCCGCAAGGTGGCGTCACGATTACCGGCGCGCCCCGTATCACGGCGCCCGGCCAAAAGCCGTACCGGGTATGGAACAGCCTCCATGCCGTCGATCCCGGGGGCCGGGTGGTCGGCACCTACGACAAGGCCCATCTGGTGCCATTCGGCGAATACGTACCGTTCAGCCGCTTTCTGTCCTTCGCCAAGGTGACTCAGGGCCGGACCGGTTTTTCACCCGGTGCCGGACCGACGACCCTGAACGTGGCGGGCCTTCCACCGTTCAGCCCGTTGATATGCTACGAGATCATCTTCCCTGGCCGGGTGACAGGTCCAGGCGAGCGTCCGAAGTGGCTTCTCAATCTCACCAACGATAGTTGGTTCGGCCGTTCGTCGGGGCCCTATCAGCACCTTGCCGCCGCCCGTCTGCGCGCCGTCGAAGAAGGCGTGCCCCTGGTGCGCGTCGCCAATTCCGGCATCTCGGCCATCATCGATCCTTACGGGAGGACCGTGGCTTCCCTGGAACTGGGGCGGCAAGGCGTCATCGACGGCGATCTTCCCGCCGCCCTTGTTCAATCAACCCCTTTTGCGCGCCTGGGCAATGCTGTCTTTGTGCTCCTATCAATCGCCTTGACCATGGCGGCATATTTTATGCCCGAAGGCATACGCACGCCAGATGACAAAAATATTAATCCGGGAAAATAACGATCTCTTACTATCTAAGCGATAAACGTCTGAAAAATTAACTTTTTTTGAAATATTCATGTTGACGGTATAACGTAGTTATCGACATATTGTGCGAGTTTCTGATAGCAATAGGTGTGCACACCTATTGTTCTCATTTTAACCCTGCAATTGATGGCCCTCGACAATGGACGAAGCAAAATCGCGCCGCGGTCGCCGTGGATCGGCACGACGCTATCCACCCGGCACGCCGAATCCGGTGGACATACATGTTGGCAGCCGGGTTCGTCTGCGCCGCACTCTGCTCGGCCTAAGTCAGGACAAGCTGGGCCAAGCTCTGGGCCTCACCTTTCAGCAGGTGCAAAAATACGAACGCGGGGCCAACCGCATCGGGGCCAGCCGCCTGTTTGAACTCAGCCGCATCCTCGACGTGCCGGTTTCCTTCTTTTACGACGACATGCCCGACGACATCGCGAAGACGGTTGGACCTCCCGCGGGCGGCTTTCACGACCAGCCTCAGGCCTCCTACGAGGCTGATTCATTAAGCCGCCGCGAAACCTTGGAATTGGTTCGCGCCTATTATCGCATTGCCAATCCAAAGGTGCGTAAGCGACTTTTCGAGTTAACCAAGTCCCTGGGCAGGGCCGGCGACGATTCTTAAAGCCGGGCGGGCTATCCGGTACTGTCGAATTCCCTTGACGCCCGAAACAAAGCTTGCAAAAAGTGCTGCCGCCGGACGCACCATGGCGTCTGGACGTGGATGGATTTGGACCGCTTGCCACCACGCAAAAAAAGGCGCTAAGTGGGCTTTCTTTGAATAGCTTCCGCTGCGGTGCGTGAGGCTGTTGTCGGTGCCCCGGTCCTTCGTCTTTATTCAGCCAACCGGGAGACCATGAACGTGCCCAAGTCCCACTATCTATTCACCAGCGAATCTGTTTCCGAAGGACACCCCGACAAAATCTGCGACCGCATTTCCGATGCCGTCGTCGATGCCTATCTGACGGCGGAAGCCGAGGCACGAGTCGCCGTCGAGACGCTGTGCACCACTAATTTGGTCGTCCTCGCCGGCGAAGTGCGCGGTCCCGACCACCTCACCCACGGCGTCATAGAGGATGTGGCCCGAGCCGCGATCAAGGAGATCGGATACGAACAGGACGGTTTCCATTGGCAAAAGGCCGAGGTGCGGGTCCATGTGCACGCCCAGTCGTCAGACATTGCCCAGGGCGTCGACGCCGCCGGCAACAAAGATGAGGGCGCCGGTGACCAGGGCATCATGTTCGGCTATGCGTGCCGTGAAACCCCCGATCTGATGCCCGCCCCCATCCAATTTTCCCACGCCATATTGCGCTCCCTCGCCGAGGCGCGCCATTCGGGTACCGAACCCGGCCTCGGCCCCGACGCCAAGAGTCAGGTGAGCTTGGCGTACGAGAACGGCGTGCCGGTGCGTGCCACTTCCGTGGTCGTTTCGACCCAGCATGGAGAAAGTCTGGGTCAGGAACAGGTGCGCGAGATTGTCCGTCCCCACGTGGTTAACGTCTTGCCCGACGGATGGATGTGCGACGAGAGCGAATTCTACGTCAATCCGACGGGCAAGTTCGTGATCGGCGGTCCCGACGGGGATGCCGGCCTTACCGGCCGCAAGATCGTGGTCGACACATACGGCGGTTCAGCGCCCCACGGCGGCGGCGCGTTCTCGGGCAAGGACCCGACCAAGGTCGACCGCTCGGCCGCCTACGCGGCGCGCTATCTGGCCAAGAACGTGGTGGCGGCGGGGCTGGCGGACCGGTGCACCATCCAGCTCTCTTATGCCATTGGTGTCTCCAAGCCGTTGTCGGTCTACATTGATACCCACGGCACCAGCCAGGTGGACGAGGACCGGATTTCCCAAGTGCTTTGCGATCAGGTTGACCTGTCGCCGCGCGGTATCCGCCAGCACCTAACCCTTAGTCGGCCCATCTATGCCCGCACCGCGGCCTATGGCCATTTCGGCCGGCAACCGGAAGCGGACGGGGGGTTCTCGTGGGAACGCACCGACCTGGTCGATGATCTCAAGTCGGCTTTCGGCGCCGCGTGACGACCGCTGAGAACGCACCTCCACCGCGTTGGTACGGCAGGCGCGGCGGGCACCGTCTGCGCAAGGGCCGCCGGGAACGGTTGGAACGCTTGCTGCCGGCCTTGCGCCTGGCCCCGCCCGAGCCGGACGGCACTGTCGATCTGGCCGCCGCCTTCGGCGCCCCACCTTCCGACGTGTGGTTGGAAGTGGGGTTCGGCGCCGGCGAACACCTGGCCGCCCAAGCCGGTGCCCATCCCGGGACCGCCATGGTCGGCTGCGAGCCTTACGTCGCCGGCGTCGCATCCTTGCTGTCGATCATCGAACGCGAGGGCCTGACCAACATCCGCATCTTCAACGACGACGCGCGCCTTTTGCTGGGCTCCCTTCCTGAAGCTTCCATCGGCCGTGTCTTCGTCCTCTTTCCCGATCCCTGGCCCAAGACCCGCCATCACAAGCGGCGTTTCATCGCGCCCGGGACCCTGAACGCACTGGCCCGCGTCATGAAGGACGGCGCCGAACTGCGCTTCGCCACCGACCACATGGGTTACGTCCGCTGGACCCTGGACCATACGATCCGCAATCCCGCTTTCGCCTGGCTCGCGCGGAGGCCCGGCGACTGGCGCCGGCGTCCTCCCGACGGTGTTGAGACTCGCTACGAACGCAAGGCGGCCGGCCTGGGACTAGCCTCGGTCCACCTCGGGTTTTGCCGCCGCAGCCGTGTCCGGGCCGACTGACGAGACGCCCAGCAATACGACAAAACTCTTGTCTTCGTCCGTCGTCTGTTTATAGTCCCTCCCGTTCTCGCAACCACTTGGTCTCGTTAAGCCCGACCTTGTGATCGGGTTTGATGGGGGTGGGCCACTGGCCCGCCTTTTGTTTTATGGGGTTGCGAGTGTCCAAGGACGCAAGGGAATGGATCGCCAGCATGGATTTGCCCGGGCGCATCGAGACACTTATCGCCCCGACGATCGAAGCCATGGGCTTTGCCATCGTACGGGTCCACGTGTCGGGTGGAAACAAGCCGAGCCTACAGGTGATGGCCGAACGGTCGGACGGCGGATCGATCGTGGTCGACGACTGTGCCGCCATCAGCCGTGCCGTCTCGGTCATCCTCGACGCCGAAGACCCCATCTCGAGCACCTACACCTTGGAGGTAAGCTCACCGGGCATCGACCGCCCCTTGGTTCGGATCGGCGATTTCGAGCGTTTCGCCGGCCACCATGCCAAAGTCAAAACCGGGCGTCCGATCAACGGACGCAAACGGTTCCAGGGCCGCCTTCTTGGGGTCACCGGCGATGCGGTGCGCCTTGAAGACGGCGATACCGCTATCGACCTGCCGTACCCCGACATTGAACGGGCGGCGCTGGTCTTAACCGAAGAGTTAACACCGTCTTCGAAAGAAGACTGAATACTGGAAAGCGTGCCGAGCATGGAAAAGGAAGCTGTTTATACACGTCCCGAGTTGCTGCAAGTAGCCGAGACCGTTGCGCGCGATAAGGGGATCGAACGCGACGAGGTCCTGGAGGCCATGGAACAGGCGATCCAGAAGGCGGGAAGGTCCAAATACGGACACGAACACGATATCCGCGCCTCCATCGACCGCGAAAGCGGCGCCATCAAACTGGCGCGCTATCTGGAGGTCGCCGACCCGATCGAGGAAGAAGCCATCCAAATCTCCCTTGACGAGGCGCGCTCTCGCAAGTCCGACGCTGAGCTGGGCGACTTTCTGGTCGAGCCCCTGCCGCCCATCGACTTTGGTCGCATCGCTGCACAGACCGCCAAGCAGGTGATTGTCCAGAGAGTGCGCGAGGCCGAGCGCAAACGCCATTACGAAGAGTTCAAGGGGCGGATCGGCGAGATCGTCAATGGCTTGGTCAAGCGGGTCGAGTTCGGCAACATCGTCGTCGATCTGGGCCGCGCCGAGGCCCTGCTGCGTCGCGACGAAAGCATTCCGCGCGAACATTTCTCCAACGGCGACCGGGTGTGCTCTTATATTCTCGACGTGCGCGAGGAGCCGCGCGGACCGCAGATCTTTCTGTCGCGCAGCCACCCACAGTTCATGGCTGCCTTATTTGCCCAAGAAGTGCCCGAGATCTACGATTCGATCATCGAGATCAAGTCGGTCGCCCGGGATGCCGGCTCGCGCGCCAAGATCGCCGCCCTGTCGAACGATTCCAGCATTGATCCAGTCGGTGCCTGCGTTGGCATGCGCGGCTCACGGGTGCAGGCCGTGGTCAGCGAGCTGCAGGGTGAAAAAATCGATATCATCCAGTGGTCACCCGATCCCGCTACTTTCATCGTCAACGCCTTGGCACCTGCCGAAGTGGCCAAGGTCGTGCTTGACGAAGAAGCCCATCGAATCGAAGTGGTCGTGCCCGATGATCAACTCTCCTTGGCCATTGGCCGGCGCGGCCAGAACGTCCGTTTGGCATCGCAACTGACGGGGTGGGACATCGACATTCTGACCGAGGCCGAAGAATCGGAGCGCCGTACCGAGGAATTTCGCTCTCTCTCCCAGCTTTTCATTGATTCCCTCGACGTCGACGAGGTCATCGCGCACCTTCTCGTGACCGAAGGATTCACGACGGTCGAGGAGGTCGCCTTCGTGCCCATCGAAGACATGGTCGAGATCGAGGGATTCGACGCCGATGTGGCGGATGAACTGCGCGAACGGGCGCGTGCTCATCTAGCCACCCGGGACGAGGAATTGTCCTCTCGGCGGCGCGAGCTCGGCATCGCCGACGATCTGGTCAACCTGGCCGGCCTCAATCTTGCCATGGTTGTCGCGCTCGGGGAAAACGACGTCAAAACTTTGGACGATCTGGCCGATCTGGCGAGCGACGAGCTTATTGAGATCATGCCTCCGGGAACCCTTGGCGAGGACAAAGCCAATGAGATCATCATGGCGGCGCGCGCCCATTGGTTCGAGGACGAAGACGCGGCCAAGGAGGACAGCGACACCGCCGAGGGCGAAGAGGGTGACGCCGGGGAGGAAGGCGCGAACGAAGGCCCTAAGGCCGACCCCGAACCGCCAACGGCATAGTCGGGAGTTTAGGCGCGAATGTCCCGGCACGGTAAAAAGGACGCGGCCGAAGGCGAAGACCTGCGGCGCTGTCTGGTGACCGGTGATCGCCTGCCCAAGGACGCGCTGTTGCGATTTGTCGTCGCGCCCGATGGCGATGTGGTGGCGGATGTGGACGGCCGATTGCCGGGACGAGGTTTGTGGTTGAGACCGCGACGCGATATGGTAAAAACGGCCTGTGCCGGCAACCTGTTCGCCAAGGCCTCGAGGGGGCGCGCCACGCCCGCTACAGACTTGGCCGAGCGGGTGGAGGAACGGCTGACGCGACGATGCCTGGACTTGATCGGGCTGGCGCGTCGTGCCGGGCAGGTGGCGACGGGGTTCGAGAAGGCGCGCGCCTGGCTTCGCGCGGGCAAGGCGGGCGTGTTGTTGGCGGCGGCTGACGGTGCCGACGGTGGCCGCGCCAAGTTGCGTGCGCTGGCGTCTGGCGTGGCGGTGTTGGAAGGGTTCAGCGGCGCCCAGCTCGGTGCCGCCCTGGGACGCGAAACCGCCGGGCATGTTGCCGTGGCGCCGGGCCGTTTGGCCGAGCGTTTGATGTGTGAGGCGGGGCGTCTCGGGACGTTTCGTCAGGCGGACTGGGATCAATCGAAGAGCGGTTGACGAAGCGGAGAACGATGAGCGAGAACAAGGAAGAAACCAAGGGAACGGACAAGAAGGCGCCGCTTAGCCTGCGCCGTCCCGGTACGCTTGAGATCAAGAAGACGGTCGAAGGCGGCCAAGTCCGACAGAGCTTCTCCCACGGCCGCTCGAAGGTGGTGGCGGTGGAGGTACGCAAGAAGCGATCCTATGCCCTGGATTCGGGCGGCAGAATGGCTGCGGTAAAGCCTGGCGCCGAAGCCCCGGAAGGGCAAAAGGCGGCACCCGCCGACGCCGAATCGGAAGAGGCTAGCGCGGTCGCCCGGGTTGCGGGAGCCACCTTGACAACGGAGGAAAAGGCGGCCCGCGCCCGCGCCCTCGAGGACGCGCAAAAGGCGGCGGATCAAGCCGATCCCGATTCGGCAAAACACCCCTTAGACGAAGCCGAGGATGAGGAAACGCGCCGTGAGGCCGCCGCCGCCGAAGAGGCGCGCGCGACCGAGGAAGCAGAGCGTCTCCAAGCCGCCGAGGGAGAGGCGAGGCGCCAGGCCGATGAAGAGGCTCGGCGGCGCGAGGAGCGCGCCATGGCGGCGGCGGCTGTGGCCGCGGCCAAACTCAAAGCCGTGGAGGGCGAGGGCGAGGAAGCCGAGGGAGCGCCGCGCGGGCGCCATCCGGGCCGACCCGAACAACGCCGGCCGGCACCGGCGGCGCGGCGCGGTCAACAGCGGCGGCGCTCGGGAAAACTGACCATCTCCGAAGCGCTCGGCGACCGGGACGAACGCACCCGCTCCCTGGCCTCGGTCAAGCGGGCGCGAGAGCGGGAAAAACAGAAATTCCAGCTTTCGGATAGCGGAGAGTCTCAAAAAATCTTCCACGAAGTGATCGTTCCCGAAACCATTACCGTTCAGGAACTGGCCAACCGCATGGCGGAACGCGGCGCCGCCGTCATCAAGTCACTGATGAAGATGGGCGTCATGGCAACCGTCAACCAGACAATCGACGCTGATACCGCCGAGTTGGTGGTTACCGAGTTTGGTCATACCATCAAGCGGGTCAGTGAATCCGACGTTGAAATCGGCCTCAAGGGCGACGAAGACGCCGCCACTCACCTTGAGGCGCGGGCGCCCGTGGTGACCGTGATGGGCCACGTCGACCACGGCAAGACCTCGCTGCTGGATGCCCTGCGCAAGGCCAACGTCGCCGACCACGAAGCGGGAGGCATCACCCAGCATATCGGCGCCTATCAGGTGACGAACGAGGCGGGCCGCAAGATCACCTTCATCGATACCCCCGGTCACGCCGCCTTCACCGAGATGCGGGCACGCGGCGCCAAGTCGACGGATATCGTCGTCCTCGTCGTCGCCGCCGACGACGGCATCATGCCGCAGACCGTGGAAGCCATCCACCACGCCCAGGCGGCTGAAGTCCCGATGATCGTAGCGATCAACAAGATGGATCGCCCCGATGCCGATGCCGGACGGGTGCGCACCGAACTGTTGCAACACGACGTTGTGCTTGAAGAGATGGGTGGCGAAATCCTGTCGGTCGAGATCTCGGCCAAAGAACAGACCAATCTCGACAAGCTGGAGGAAATCATCCTCTTGCAGGCGGAGCTCCTTGATCTCAAGGCCAACCCCGAGCGCGCCGCCGAGGGCGTGATCATCGAGGCCAAGATGGAACCGGGGCGCGGCCCCGTCGCCACCGCCTTGGTCCAACGCGGCACGCTGAAGGTGGGCGACATCTTCGTTGCCGGCGGTGAATGGGGCCGCGCACGCGCCCTGGTCGACGACCACGGCGAGAGCGTCGACGAAGCCGGCCCCTCGGTACCTGTGGAGATACTGGGACTTACCGGGACGCCGGCAGCGGGCGACGATCTCAGTGTCGTCGAAAGCGAGGCCCGAGCCCGCGAGGTCACTGAATTCCGCCGCCGCCGGGAGCGCGACATCAAGGTCGCCGCCACGGGCCGCGGTACCCTGGACCAGATGTTCGAGCGTATTCAGGAGGGTGAGGCCGAGACGCTGCCGGTGGTGGTGAAGGCCGATGCCCATGGATCGGTGGAGGCCATTGTTGGCGCGCTGGAGAAGCTCGCCACCGACGAAGTCAAGGTATTGATGCTGCACGCCGGCGTCGGCGGCATCAACGAATCGGACGTCACTTTGGCCCGGGCGTCGAAGGCACTGATCGTCGGCTTTAACGTGCGCGCCAACCGCCAGGCCCGCGATTTGGCCAAGCGCGACAACGTGGAGATCCGCTATTACTCCATCATCTACAACGTCACCGACGACCTGAAGGCGGGGCTGTCGGGTCTCCTCAAACCGACGCTGCGCGAAAAAATCCTGGGCTCGGCCGATATCCGCGAAGTCTTCGCCATCACTAAAGTCGGCAAGGTGGCGGGCTGCATGGTTACCGAAGGTCACGTGCGGCGCGGTGCGAAGGTGCGCTTGCTGCGCGACGACGTGGTGGTGCACGAGGGCAGCCTGTCGCAACTCAAGCGCTTCAAGGACGATGTCCGGGAAGTCAAGGATGGCACGGAATGCGGCATGGCCTTCGAGAACTATCAAGATATCCAAGCCGGCGACACCATCGAGTGCTTCGAGGTCGAGGAAGTCGCACGCGAATTGTGAGCGACGCTGATGGAACGCCTGCTGACCCCCGGTCGGCCGTTAAAATGCCCACCGGCGGGACGCCGGCGCCATGAGCGGCCACCGTGCCAGGCCGCCAAGCCAGCGCCAGCTTCGTGTAGGCGAGGAATTGCGCCACGCCCTAGCCCGCATATTAGAGCGCGGTACGCTGCGCGATCCAGGACTTGAAGGCATCACCGTGACCGTGACCGAGGTGCGGATGAGCCCTGATTTGCGCCGCGCCCATGTGTTTGTCACGCCGCTCGGCGGCGGCCCGACGACGCCCGTCCTTGAAGCTCTGACCCGGGCCCGACCCTTCCTGCGCCGCCAGATCGCCCGGTCTGTCGATCTCAGAAATGTTCCCGACATGGATTTCGTAGCCGATGGCTCGTTCGACGAGGGAACGCGTATCGAGACCCTGCTCGCCGATCCCATGGTGGCCCGCGACCTCAACGACACCCGGGATGACGATACAGAAGATGAAGATGAGAGCCATGGGCTCTAAACGGCGTGGCACTCCCATCCACGGCTGGCTGGTTGTCGATAAGCCGGCCGGCATGACGTCGGCCGGCGCGGTGGCCAAGGTGCGCCGTTTGACGGGTGCCGCCAAGGTCGGACACGCCGGCACATTGGATCCTCTGGCCACCGGCATCCTGCCCCTGGCCTTGGGCGAGGCGACCAAAACCGTGTCCTACGTCATGGACGAGTCCAAGGACTATCACTTTACCATCCGCTGGGGCGAAGCCAGAGCGTCGGACGATGGCGAAGGCGAAGTCACGGCGGTCAGTCAGGTTCGTCCGTCGGAGGCCAAGATCAATGCCATCTTGGACCGCTTCACCGGCACCATCAACCAAGTTCCCCCCGTCTATTCGGCGGTCAAGGTCGGCGGCCGGCGGGCCTATGCCCTGGCCCGCGCCGACGCCGCGCCGGAGCTTCAACCAAGGCGCGTTCGCATCGACCGCCTGGTTCTCATCGACATTCCCGATGACGATCACGCCCGCTTCGAAGCCGTTACCGGCAAGGGGGCCTAT
This sequence comes from Rhodospirillales bacterium, assembly GCA_030754885.1. Lineage (GTDB taxonomy): Bacteria > Pseudomonadota > Alphaproteobacteria > Rhodospirillales > JASLLZ01 > JASLLZ01. The sequence goes on from JASLZL010000010.1 coordinate 34,128, forward strand.
ATGCGTAGCCTGGCCCGCGACATGGCCATTGCCTTGGGAACGGTGGGATACGTTTCGGCACTGCGCCGCACCCGGGTCGGACCGTTTACCGAAGACCTTGCGATTTCCCTGGATAATGTCGAGGAGCTGGGGCATAGTGCCGCGCTTCTGGACCGATTGCTCCCCGTCGAGACCGCGCTGGACGACATCCCGGCACTGGCCCTGACGGAGGCGGAGGCCTGGAGCTTGCGTAATGGCCGGCCGGTTCCGGTGTTACCGGTGGCAAGCCGGTCACCCCTTAAGAACGTCGCCCAGGACGCCGTCGTATGTGCCATGGCCGGAGGAAAACCGGTGGCACTGGCGCGTATCAAGGGTGGAGAGATCCGACCCCTGCGCGTTCTGAATCTTTGAGCCACGGAGTAAACGATGTCGATTACCGCTGAGCGTAAACAGGAGCTCATTTCCGAGTTCGCCCTTAAAAAGGATGACACCGGATCACCAGAAGTACAGGTCGCCATTCTTAGCGAACGCATCGGCAACCTGACCGAACACCTGAAAACACACAAGAAGGACTTCCATTCGCGCCGTGGCCTGCTGATGATGGTAGGACTGCGCCGGCGCCTGCTCGATTATCTGAAGAAGACCCAGACCAAGCGTTACGAACAGGTGATCAAGCGACTGGGACTGCGCCGCTAGTGTTTTCAGGCATCCGTATCGTGGGGGCGCCTTCGCACCCCATTTAAGACGTCCGGCGCCGGGCGGCCATTGGGGCCTCCGGCGCGACCGTATTGGAAAAGGAATAGGACAGCATGTTCGAGGAATATAGGAAAGAGATAGACTGGGGCGGCCGCAAACTCGTCTTCGAGACCGGCAAGATCGCCCGCCAGGCCGACGGCGCCGTCATGGTGAGCTATGGCGAAACAAAGGTGTTGTGCACCGTGGTCGGCGAAGCCACGCCCAGAGCCGGGATCGATTTTTTCCCCCTGACCGTGAACTATCAAGAAAAAACATTTGCCGCCGGCAAGATCCCAGGGGGGTTCTTCAAGCGCGAAGGCCGGCCCACCGAAAAGGACACTCTTGTCTCCAGGCTCATCGACCGCCCTATCCGGCCGCTGTTTGCCAAGGGCTACAACAATGAAACCCAGGTTATCTGCACCGTGCTGTCGCACGACATGGAGAACGATCCCGACATCGTCGCTTTGGTCGGTGCATCGGCGGCACTGACGCTTTCGGGCTTGCCCTTCCTGGGTCCCATCGGTGCGTGTCGGGTCGGCTACATTGATGGCGCCTACAAGTTGAACCCCCTGGTCGGAGAGATGGCCGACAGCGACCTCAACCTTGTCGTAGCCGGCACGACCGAAGGCGTGCTGATGGTCGAATCGGAGGCCAAGGAACTATCCGAGGAAACGATGTTGGGTGCTGTCACCTTCGGGCACCAGGAATTTCAGCCCGTTATCAATGCGATCATCGAGCTGGCCGAAGCCTGCGCCAAGGAACCCCGCACGGTGCCCCAAGCGCCGGAAGGCACGGAGGCCCTTGCGCTCCGCGTCGCCGAAATTGCCGAGGCAGGCTTGCGCCAGGCCTATGGCGAAACCGACAAAATCACCCGCCAGGAAAAGGTGGCCGAGGTTCGCGCCAAGGTGAGCGAAGAACTGGCGGCCGACGATCAGATCGATGCGGACCTGCGGGCTTCGGTAGTGCCGGGTGCCCTCAAGAGCCTTGAGAAGTCCATCGTGCGCAACGATATTCTGAAGACTGGCCGGCGCATCGACGGACGCGACACCAAGACCGTCCGCCCGATCTCGTGCGAGGTCGGCATCCTGCCCCGCACCCACGGCAGTGCGTTGTTCACCCGTGGCGAAACCCAGGCCCTGGTGGTAACCACCTTGGGCACCGGCCAGGACGAACAGATCATGGATGCGCTCGACGGCGAATACCGTGAAAAGTTCATGCTGCATTACAACTTTCCGCCCTACTCGGTTGGCGAGGCCCGTTTCCTGCGCGGACCGGGGCGGCGTGAGATCGGCCACGGCAAGCTGGCATGGCGCGCCATTAATCCCTTGCTGCCCGACCCGGAAGCCTTTCCCTACACAATCCGCGTGGTCTCGGAAATCACCGAGTCCAATGGTTCGTCATCGATGGCCTCGGTCTGCGGATCGTCACTCTCCATGATGGATGCCGGGGTGCCGCTAAAGGGGCCCGTCGCCGGCATTGCGATGGGACTGATCAAGGAGGCAGACGGCGTCGCCGTGCTGTCGGACATCATCGGTGATGAGGACCACCTGGGCGACATGGACTTCAAGGTTGCGGGCTCGGCCGAAGGCCTGACCTCATTGCAGATGGACATCAAGATCACCTCGATTACCGAGGACATCATGAAGCAGGCCCTGGCCCAGGCGCGCGACGGCCGCCTGCACATTCTCGATGAGATGGCAAAGGCGCTCACGGCGGCCCGCGAAGGGGTCAGCGAGAACGCCCCGCGCATCACCGTCATCAACATCGCGAAGGATAAAATCCGCGAGGTCATCGGCCCGGGCGGCAAGATGATCCGTGAGATTTGCGAGGTCACGGGGGCCAAGATCGACATCGATGACGACGGCACAGTCAAGGTTGCCGCCGTCGATCAGAAGGCCGGCGAGGCCGCCATGGAGTGGATTCGCGGCATCACCGCCGAACCCGAGATCGGCAAAATCTATAACGGCAAGGTGGTAAAGACCGTCGATTTCGGTGCCTTCGTCAACTACATGGGGACGCGCGACGGCCTGGTTCATATCAGCCAGCTTGCCCCGAACCGGGTCGGCCAGACGACCGATGTCGTCAACGTCGGCGACGAGGTCAAGGTGAAGCTGATCGGAATCGACGATCGGGGCAAGGTAAAGCTGTCCATGAAGGTGGTCGACCAGAAGACCGGCGAAGAGATCAAAGACGAGCCGAAAAGGGAACCGGCGGCTAACTAAAGCGGCGGATGTTCGACGGGAGGCCATAGGCCGGGCCATGGCGTCTTTTGGGCTTCCTCCCGTCATCGCCCATCGCGGCGCCGCCGGCGCCGCGCCTGAAAATACCTTAGCTGCCTTCCGGTTGGCCGCCGCCCATGGCGCCCCCTGGGTCGAGTTGGACGTGCGCATGAGCGCCGACGGGCAATGCGTCATCTTCCATGACGAGACCTTGGAAAGGGTGTGCGGGCGCCCGGACCGGGTCGATGAGACGCCACTGGCTGTCCTCCAAGACCTCGACGCCGGCTCGTGGTTCGATCCCGCCTTCGCCGATCAAACCATTCCCTCCCTGGAACAGGCTCTTGAGACCCTCGCCGAACGGGGCCTGGGGGTCGTAATTGAGATAAAGAAGGCGCCGGGTGCCGAAGCCCGGCTGGCCGACGGCGTCCTCAAGGCCTTGGCCGAACACTGGCCGGTGGCACCACCCGCGGTGATTGTCTCAAGCTTCGATGCAAAGATTGTTACGCAATTGAGAAATAGGGCGCCCGATGTGCCGCGCGCCCTAAATGGGCGTCGGTTTTCAGGCACCCTCTTGAACCGGGCCGAGGAACTGGATTGCGTGTCCCTCCACCTTCGCCATGACAGCCTGAGGCAGCCCGGCGTGACGCGGGTCAAGGACCGCGGCCTTCAACTCGCGGTGTGGTCGGTGGAGGACGGTGGTCGCGCGGGCGAGCTTTGGCGGTGGGGCGTCGATGCCATCATCACCAGGACGCCGGACATCATCGTAGCCACCCGCCGCGACTATGAGCGCGCACCATAAGACGAGAAATTTGGTCCCTGGGCTCGTTTTTTCACAATACACTCTATATATACTACCTTAGCAGGCGTGCCGGAGAGACAAAGCAACAGCCGGCGCGAAGACCGGGTGACTTTACAACGGACTGAGAAGAATTTGGATCGCAAGGACAGTTATACCCACGAGGATCTCCTGCGCTGCGGTCATGGCGAGTTATTCGGGCCGGGAAACGCCCAATTACCCCTCCCCCCGATGTTGATGATTGACCGCATAACAAAGATCGCTGAGGACGGTGGCGCATACGGAAAAGGTGAGATCCTGGCCGAGATGGATATCAGACCGGACCTTTGGTTCTTTGGCTGTCATTTCGAATCGGACCCGGTGATGCCGGGCTGCCTGGGCCTTGATGCCCTGTGGCAACTGGTCGGTTTCTTTCTCGGCTGGACCGGAGCACCGGGGCGTGGTCGGGCCTTGGGCGTCGGCGCCGTAAAGTTTACCGGCCAAGTTGAGCCTACAGCCAAGCGCATCGCCTATCGCCTTGATATCAAGCGCGTGGTCCGCCGCCAAGTGGCGTTGGCCTTCGCCGATGGATTAATGACGGTGGACGACCGCCCGATATACGAAGCCACGGGCCTGCGTGTCGGGGTATTCACCTCGACCGATGAAATGTGACGAGGGTGAAATGAGAAGAGTTGTCGTAACCGGCCTCGGGATCGTGTCCTCGATCGGCAATAACGCCGATCAGGTCGTCGAATCCCTGCGCCAGGGTAAGTCGGGCATCTCGCTAAGCCCCGAATACCGCGATATGGGGTTCCGCAGCCACCTTCACGGCAAGCCCGAGATTGACCTGGAAAACATCGTCGACCGCAAGATGCTGCGCTTCATGGGCGACGGGGCGGCCTACAACTACGTCGCCATGAAAGAGGCCATTGCCGACGCCGGCTTGAGCGACGCCGAGGTTTCCAACGAACGCACGGGCCTGATCGTGGGCTCGGGCGGGCCGTCGGTGCGCAGCCTGGTGATAGCCGCCGATACGGCGCGCCAGAAAAGCGCCAAGCGGGTCGGACCCTTCGTCGTTCCGCGCGCCATGTCGAGTACCAATTCGGCGACGCTGGCCACCGCATTCAAGATCAAGGGCGTCAATTATTCGATCACCTCGGCCTGTTCGACCAGTTCGCACTGCATCGGCAATGCCGCCGAACTTGTCCAGATGGGTAAGCAAGATATCGTATTCGCCGGCGGCGGCGAGGAACTGGACTGGGCCTTGACGGTCATGTTCGACGCCATGCCGGCCCTGTCGTCGGACTTCAACGCCACGCCCGAGCGCGCTTCGCGCGCTTTCGACAGCAGCCGCGACGGCTTCGTCATCGCCGGCGGCGGCGGCGTCGTGGTCATTGAGGAACTGGAGCACGCGCAAGCGCGCGGCGCCAAGATTTACGCCGAGTTTTCCGGCTACGGCGCGACCTCGGACGGCCACGACATGGTGCAGCCGTCGGGCGAGGGCGCCGTGCGCTGCATGCGCATGGCGATGGAAAATCTCGACCAGCCGGTGGATTACATCAATACCCATGGCACGTCGACGCCGGTCGGCGATACCAAGGAACTGGAAGCCCTGCGCCAGGTTTTCGAGACGCGCAACCGGATTCCGGCCTTCAATTCGACCAAGTCCCTGACCGGACACGCCCTGGGCGCCGCCGGGGTGCACGAGACCATCTACAGCCTGTTGATGATGGAAAACAACTTCCTCTGCATCTCCGCCAACGTCGAAGAGCTCGATCCGGCGGACGCCGACATGCCGATCGTGCTCGAACGCCAAGACGACGCCGAGATCAACTGCGTGCTCTCCAACAGTTTCGGCTTCGGCGGCACCAACGCCTCGCTCGCCTTCACCCGCCTCGACGGCTAAAGCGTTTCGTGAGGCTCGGCGCCCGGGAAGGGGCGCGGCCCGGCGGTCGAGTTTTCTTTCACCGAACTGGATGTTAATATCTGGGATGCCCGCCCGCCGCCGGGAAATCCCATGTCATTGAGCCCGACCCTGAACCGATCCACCCCGCCCGCCGCCGGCGATGGGAGCTTGGCGGCGCGGCTTAAGCGCGAGATCGAGGGCGACGTGCTGTTCGATACCTTTTCGCGCGGGCGCTATTCGACCGACGCCTCGATCTACCGCATTGAACCCATCGGCGTCGTGGTACCGCGATCCGAAGACGATATCATCCGCGCCATCCAGATCGCGGTCGATGCCGGGGTGCCCGTCCTGCCGCGTGGCGCCGGCACCTCGCAATGCGGCCAGACCGTGGGTCGGGCCCTGGTCGTCGACGTCTCCAAGCACCTTAACGGCATTTTGGATTTCGATCCCGAAGCCCGGCGGGCGACGGTGCAGCCGGGCCTGGTGCTCGACCGGCTCAACGCCTATCTCAAGCCCCACGGCCTCTTTTTCCCAGTCGATGTCTCGACCTCGGCCCAGGCGACCATAGGCGGCATGGCGGGCAACAACTCTTGCGGCGCGCGGTCCATCCGCTATGGCAATATGGTGCACAACGTTCATGCCATAGACGCCGTCCTGGCTGACGGCAACCCGGTTCGCCTCGGCCCCGTGCCCGCCGACCTGGACGCCATCGAAGACCATGGGCGCGCTTTGGATCTGGCGCGGCACATGCGACTTCTCGGTGAGCGCGAGGCGGATGAGATCGCCCGGCGCTGGCCTAAGCTCCTGCGCCGCGTCGGCGGTTACAATATCGAGACCATTTCGCCCCAGGGCCACAACATGGCTCACTTGCTGGTCGGTTCCGAAGGTACGCTCGCTTTCTTCCGCCGCATCGACGTGGACCTTCAGCCCATCCCGCCCCACAAGGTGCTTGGCGTCTGCCATTTCCCGACCTTCTACCAGGCCATGGAGATGACGCGCCACATCGTGGCCCTGGAACCGGCGGCGGTGGAGCTGGTCGACCGCACCATGATTGATCTGGCGCGCGACATCGCGGCCTATCGCCCGACCATTGAGGCCTTCGTCGATGGCGCGCTGGAAGCCCTTCTCTTGGTCGAATTCGCGGGCGAAAACGCCGAAGAACAGGCCCGCCGTCTTGCCGATTTGGTCGCCCTCATGGCCGACCACGGCTTCCCCGGCGCCGTCAAGGAGATCACCGACGCCTCCCTTCAGGGCCGCGTCTGGGCCGTGCGCAAGGCCGGCCTCAACATCATGATGTCGATGAAGGGTGACGGAAAGCCGGTATCGTTTATCGAAGATTGCGCAGTGGCCCTGGATGACTTGGCCGACTACACCGACCGCCTGACCCGCGTCTTCGCCAAGCACGGTACCCGGGGCACTTGGTACGCCCATGCCTCGGTCGGGTGCCTGCACGTGCGCCCGGTGCTCAACATGAAGGACGGGACGGATGTGGCGAAAATGCGCGCCATCGCAGAGGAAGCCTTTGCCATGGTGCGCGAGTACAAGGGCTCGCACTCGGGCGAGCACGGCGACGGCCTGGTGCGCTCCGAATTCCTTGAGCCCATGTTGGGCCCCCGCATCGTCGGCGCCTTCAAAGAGGTGAAAGACGCCTTCGATCCACATGGCACGTTCAATCCAGGCAAGATCGTCGATCCCACGTCCATGGACGACCGCTCGCTGTTCCGCTATCCGCCGGGCTACGCGGCCGAGGTGCCCGAAACGGCCTTCGATTGGAGCGAATGGGGCGGCTTCGCCGGCGCCGTCGAAATGTGCAACAACAACGGCGAGTGCCGCAAACGGGCCGCCGGCGTAATGTGCCCGTCGTACCGGGCCACCAGCGACGAGAAACACCTGACCCGGGGCCGCGCCAATACGCTGCGTCTGGCGCTGGCCGGTCAACTGGGACCCGGCGCCCTGACGTCCGACGCCATGGCGAAGACGATGGAGCTTTGCGTCGGCTGCAAGGCCTGCAAGCGCGAGTGCCCGACGGGCGTCGACATGGCACGCATGAAGACTGAGTTCCTTTACCACTATCGCAAACGCCATGGCCTGCCGCTCCGCGAGCGAGTGATCGCCTTTTTGCCGCGTTATGCCCCCTGGGCGGCGCGCTTGGCTCCTCTCTTCAATGGTTTGGCGGGCGCGGGAAAGACGGCCCTGGGGCTAAGTGTCCGGCGCAGTCTTCCCGGCTGGCACCGCGACCGCTTCGCCCTACGCCGCGCCGCCGACGCAACACCGGGCGCGGTCGAGGGCCAAGTGGTCCTGCTGGCCGATACCTTCAATACATACTTTGAGCCCTCAAATGTGGAAGCGGCTCTCACTGTCTTAGAGGCGGCGGGCTATGACGTGCGCCTGGCAGCGCCGCCCGACGGCGGCCGGCCGCTTTGTTGCGGGCGGACCTTCCTCGCCGCCGGCCTGGTTGACGAGGCACGCGCCGAGGCCCGGCGGACCATCGCGGCGCTCCGACCCTTCATCGAAAGAGACGTGCCAATCATCGGTCTGGAACCGTCGTGCCTGTTGACGCTCCGCGACGAGTTCACGGTGCTTGAACCCGGCGCTGAAACCCGGGTGCTGGCCGAACGGGCACAAATGTTTGAAGAATTCCTGGCCGGCGAGGACGCGGCGGGCCGCCTGCGCCTAAACCTAAAGCCCGTGGCGGGAAAGAAAGCCCTGCTGCACGGCCACTGCCATCAGAAGGCTTTCGATACCATGGCGGCGACCGAAAGTGCCCTTGCCCTCGTGCCCGATCTTGAGGTGGAAACGGTACAAGCAGGCTGCTGCGGCATGGCCGGCGCCTTCGGCTACCAGGCCAAGCATTTCGATCTTTCGATGCGCATGGCGGAGATGGACCTGCTGCCCGCCGTGCGCGCCGCCGCCGACAATGTTCTGGTCGTCGCCGACGGCACCAGTTGCCGCCACCAAATCAAAGACGGCGCCGGTCGCCCGGCGGTCCACGTCGCCAGAGTATTGGCCGAAGCGCTGGCCGACTAGGGATGCCCTATTCGGCCGCCTTGGCCGGCGTCAGGCCAAGATCGTCAAGGGCGGCGTGGAAGCGTGCCAGGTCCTCGCCCTCCATGGCGCGGAGCGGCAAGCGCGGCCAACCACCGGGGCGGCCCAGGTAGCGCATGGCATCCTTGATCGTCGCCGGATCGGTACCGGCGGATTCATAGATCAACTGGCCACAACGCATGAGGAAGTGTTGCAACGGCACGCCCTGTTCGTGGTCGCGCGCCATGGCCAGGTCATAGAGCTGGTGGGCGCGCCGCCCAACGAACTGGGGATTGCCGTCAACGAAGCCGTGCGCCCCCATGATGATGGCGGCGAAGCCCAATTTACGCGCCGGGCCAATGAAGATGCGCAAGCGGTCGCCGACCTGCTGGATAAGGTGCATGACAAGCTCCATATCGCCGGAGCTTTCCTTGATCGAGACGATGTTGGCCATCTCGGTCAGGGTTTCGAACATGTCGACCGTCAGCTTGGCCGTTGCGCGGCGCGGATTGTTGTAGACCTTGATCGGCAAATCGACGGCGTCGGTGATGTGGGCGTAATGGGCCACGGTGTCGGCCGGCTTGGTCAGCATGAAATAGGGCGCCTCAATCATTGCCCCGTCGGCGCCCGCCTCCTTGGCCCACTTGGTGCGGCGGATGACCTCATGGGTCGAAATGCCGCCGGTGCCGGCGATGGCGGGCACCCGGCCCGCGACTTCCTCGACGCCGGCGGCGATGACGCGGTCACGCTCTGCGTCGTTCATCAGGTGCGCCTCGCCGAAATGGCCGCAGATGACGACGCCGTGCGCCCCTTCGTCGATGGTCATGTTGATGTTGGCGCGCAGCAGCGCCTCGTCGATCTCGCCTTCCTTGGTGAAAGGCGTGACGATGGCGGGGAACGAACCCTGCCAGGGTACCCGGTGATTGCTCATTTTGTTTTCTCCCAAATGGATCGGCGACGTTGGCGCCATCATCATCCATGGCGTCGATGATTACAAGGCCCGGGCGGGGCCGTTCAAGAGATGTCGCGGGGTATCGGCGGGACGGCCGTGAGGCGGTGCTCGCGGATGGCGATGTAGGTAACGGCGGAGAAAATCATCGCCCCGCCCAGCCAGATAGAAAGGTCGGGCACCTCGGCGAACAACAGATATCCGGCCAGCGCCGCCCAAATCAGCTTGGTGAAGTCGACCGGCATGATGGCGGTGACTTCTGCCTCCTTGAAGGCCTGGGCAAGGCACAGGTGAGAGAGGGTGGCGAAGGTGCCGAGCAACGCCATCCAGCCCAGCTCTTCGATTGTTGGCGCACGCCAGTAGGGCAACGCCGCGATCAAAGCGATGGGGGTGACGAAGAGCGTCGGGTATAGGGTCGCCGTCAGGCTCGATTCAGTGCGCGACAGGACCTTGATGACGATGATGGCGCTGCCCCAGGTCGCCGCCGACGCCAACATCAACAATGCGCCCGGATCGAGAGCACCGAAGCCCGGACGCAGGACGACCAGCACGCCGGCGAAACCGACGGCCAAGGCCGTGATGCGGCGCGCGCGGATGGCCTCGCCCAGGAACACCAGGGCAAGAAGGGTGGCGAACAAGGGGGAGGTAAAGAAAAGCGCCTGGACCGTCGCCATCGGGATCATGGAAAGCGCCATGAAGAACATCAACAGCACGGCACCTTGCAGGACGCCGCGCAGCGCGTGCAGGCCGAGGCGCTGGGTCTTGAAGGGCTCCAGGCCGTGGCGAAAGATCATCGGGGCCAGGACGAGGAGGCCGAAAACACAGCGGAAGAAGGCCATTTCGAAGGGATGGAGGTCGGACGAGAGGCCGCGCACGATGGCGTTGACCCCGGTCGCACCAAGGGCGTTGCCAAGCATGAAGGCCATGCCGATCAGCGTGTTCGAACCGACACGCGGGGTCTTCAGCTGAACCAAGGGAGAGCCTTTCTTCGACAGTCGGCCAACAGTGCCTTGCCGACCCCGTTGACACAAGATCGAACTTGGCCCGATCATGGGCCGCCTATCAGGAGGGACCATGACTGCGACATCCATCGACGCGCCGACGCTCAAACGATACCTCCTTGACGGTGGTGAGATCGCGCTCATCGACGTGCGTGAGCAAGGGGTCTATTGCCAAAACCACATCCTGCTGGCCGTCAATATACCGCTCAGCCGCCTGGAACTGATGGTCCGCGACCTGGTGCCGCGCATGGCGACCCGCGTCGTCCTTTGTGACGGGGCCGACGGTCTGGCCCGGCGCTCCGCCGAGACGTTGGCCGGAGCCGGATACACCGATATTTCCATCCTGGCGGGCGGTGTCAAGGCCTGGACCGATGCCGGTTTTATCCTGTTCGGCGGCTTCAACGTGCCGTCCAAGTTGTTCGGCGAGTACGTCGAGCACCGCTTCGCTCCGCCCCGCATTGCCATCCCCGACCTCAAGTCGAAGATGGAGGCCGGCGAGGACGTGGTGATCGTGGACAGCCGCCCATTCCCCGAATACACGCGCGTCACCATCCCCGGCAGCACCAACCTGCCGGGCGCCGAGCTGGTCTATCGGCTGCGCGATCTGGTGCCCGACCCCAAGACCCCGGTGGTGGTCAATTGCGGAGGGCGCACGCGCGCCATCATCGGCTGTCAGTCCCTGATCAACGCCGGATTTCCCAACCCGATGTCGGCCTTGGAGAACGGGACCATGGGCTGGCACCTGGTTGGATTCGATCCCGAGCACGGCGCCGAACGCCGCGCCGGTCCGGTCTCCGACGGTACCCTCGACTGGGCACGCCAGGCGGCGGCCGACGTCGCCCGGCGCTTCAAGGTTTCCACGATCACCCAAGAAGCGTTGGAACGCCTGCGGGCCGACGACGCGCGCAGCCTCTATGTCCTTGACGTGCGCGACGACCGGGAGTACGCCGCCGGCCACTTGGCCGATTCGTTATCGGCGCCGGGCGGCCAGTTGGTACAGGCGACCGACACCTATGTCGCCACCCGCAACGCGCGCTTGGTCCTGGTCGATGACACCGAAGTTCGGGCCATGATGACGGCAAGCTGGCTGGTCCAAATGGGCTGGCCCGAGGTCCATGTGCTGGCCGGCGGCATCGGCGCGGACGGGCTGGAAACCGGCCCCCATACGGCCCCCTGCCCGGAGGCGGAAGCGGTCGCCATCGACGCCGTCTCGGCACCTGAATTGGAAACCATGATCGCCCGGGACGAAGCGCTGGTCGTCGATTTCGCCGATAGCCTGGTCTTTCGCACCGGGCATATCGCCGGGGCTTGGTGGGCCATGCGGTCGCGCATCGAAGATGCCTTGAAACGGCTGCCCAAGGCGGCTTCCTATGTCGTGACCGCGGACGACGACCGTCTGGCGCGCTTGGCGGCGGCCGACATGGCGGCCCTGACGGAGGTTCCTGTCCGTGTGCTAGACGGCGGTACGGCGGCATGGCAAGCGGCCGGAAAGTCCTTGGCGAAGGGCCACGAAAACCTGACAGCCAAGGCCGAGGACCTTTTATACCGCCCCATCGACCGGGACAGCGGCGTAGAAGAAGCCATGCAGGATTATCTGGACTGGGAAATTGCGCTCATCGACCGCCTGGCCGAGGACGGGACTCTCATCTTCCCCGACTTCGCGGTGTAGGTTTAGGCGGCACCAGCCCGCACCCTCTCCCCTTAATCTTTACGGCGGCCCTGGGCGGGCAGATTGGGCGCCTTTTCGGGTCGTTCGGGACCCCAGACGCGGCTGTAATACGTGTCGGCCAGGTTTAGCGCCGCTATCGGGTTGTGGCCCAGGACCCGGTCCTTGGTGACGAGCACCGTGGTCAGCCCTTTGGCGTGGCGGAAGAAAAGGCTGTCGTGACCGACGCAGAGCCCCATGACGACGTTAAATTCGCAGCCGTGGCGATTGAGAAGTTCGGCCTGGGAGACCGGGTTGCACATGGATTCATGGCCGCCGGGGCGAATCTTTTGTTCGTCGGCAAGACCGATCTCCTCTTTCGCCACGCCGCCGGTCTTGCAGGCCACCGAGACGACCTCAAAACCGTGACTCTCCAGGATACCGCTCAACGTCTGGGCCTGGTCGACGAAGCTGATGCAGGTCGAGATGCCGATCTTCTTGTAGCCCATTCGTTTGGCGAAGGCATAGATCTCCTCGACCCGGCACCACTTGCAGTACCCTTCGGCCTCAATGATGGCGGATTCGCGCGCGATGTGCCCGACCTCGGGGTCGTCGTAAAGCGCGCGCCCGGCGGCCAAGGTGTCGGGATCGACCTTGGTCGGGCAGAAGCCCGGCCCGCGGTCGTCCGATTCGCCCTGGCGGCAGGCGCGTACGGTCGGCGGACAATAGGCGCATCCCGGATCGTCATAGGTCATGGTTTCGATTCCTCGCTCACCCGCCAAATGCCGCGGGCGTTCCAACCATTAAAGACCCTAGGCGGGGTGATGTACAAGTAAGGACTATATCTCCGCCGTAGCGACGATCTCAACCAGGAAGCCGGGCAGCAGCTCGACGCCGGCGATGGCGCGGGTCGGGCAGTTGTCCGGGTCGACCCATGCCGTCCAGGCCTCCTGCATCTCATTCCAGCGGCTCATGTCGGCGAGATAGACGGTCGTGTTCAGTAACTTCGACTTATTGGTGCCGGCCTCGGCCAGGCATTCGTCGATCACGGCCAGGGCCTGTTCGGTCTGAACCTTCATGTTTGTTGACGTGGTCTCGGGCGCCGTGGCGACACAGGTCATGGTTCCGTCGAATTGAACGGCCTTGCTACGCCCGGCCCGGCCGGCTGTACGGGTGATGGTCATGGTGTCCTCCATAGTTTGAGTGAGCGACGATCGATGCAGTTATAGACCTCGACCGGCTGCGCTCCAACCGCACCGGGTCCGGCGCCGGGCTCATCGAATTGGTGTCGGCAAGTCCGGGAGGGGGTAAAAGGGCTCCAATAGGCTCATTTTTGTTTCTTGACTTTTTTATATGAAACATATATAGTAATAATTGTGCTTTGGAGTGAGCCATGACCGCGATCGTTCATCATTTGCACCCTGTACCATCGGTGGGCCATTACCTTCGTCTCGGCCACACAGGCCATAGGAAGTTGGAAGATCTTCATGCTTCTGGCCGCTTTGCGATCGATCGTGTGGTGGTTGATGCCGCCCATATTAATGAACAGACAGAACTTCTTGATTCTCTGCGAACATCAGATACGGAAATTGTTCTTGACCCACAAGTTGCCGAGCTGTCGACACCTGGCGGATTTCTCACTAGCGCTCGAAAGCTGCCATGGGCAGATTCCAGGGGCCCGTATGCCTCAGATAATTTCGACCGAAGCCGGATCATCGATATGGCAGCAAAAATCGCCGATTTTGCCATCGAACACCGAGTGCATGCGGTTTTGTGCCCGACACACTTGCTTAATGGTCCTCAGGATGCGTGGCTGGCAGTCGATGCTGAGATGTGTCAGATGTTGCGCGCATCGCTCGACGCGCGAGGAGCAAACATCGTTGCTATCGATTTTCCGCTTCTTACTACTTATCAGGTGTTGCTGGATGGTGCGGCACGAAGCGCTCTAGCTACACACATTTCCGATCTACCATTCGAATACTTGTGGCTAAGAATTGCTAATTTTGGATCGGATAAATCGGCTGCGGGTTTTCGCAAGTACATAAATGCGGCGCGGGATTTTCACGAAATAGGCAAGCCTATCATAGCAGATGCTATTGGTGGCTTACCGTCGCTTGGTATCGTTGCCTTCGGTGCTACTGGTGGAATTTGCCACGGTGTAGCAGAGAAGGAACGCTTCTATCCCCATCACTGGTCGAAACCCCGCGCCAAAGGCGCGGGCGGGGGATCAAAGAAACGCGTCTATTTTTCAGGTCTCGATGCGTACTTAAATGATGAACAAGCGAGAACGCTTCTTACCACCCGAAACGCAAAACCGTTGTTGGGGTGTAGTGATATGGGGTGCTGTCCCGGTGGCTGGGAAGACATGATCTTAAATCACACGACACACTACCTGACCCAGACGACGCGCCGCGTGCAGGAGTTGGGGCGTGTCCCTGAAATGCGCCGTGCGGATCATTTCTTATCACATCAGTTGGCACCGGCAGATCGTGTGGCGAGACAGGCACTCAGGTTGAGGGTGGGCGATAAGAAGATCATGGAGAAGCTCGCTTTCAATAGCCGCAAGACCGATGACATGCGTCATGTCTTTGAAGAACTTCGGACAACAGTCCACAATTTGACGCGTTCTTCCGTTCCGCTCAAGAGAACGAAACGGACAAGTGTGGCATCAGGAACAAGAGGCAGATGAGGCTATGAGTACTGCCGTTACCAAGACCATCGACGACCTGAGGGACCGTGGCGGTCTCAAGGGCGTTGATGTCGCGAACATCACCAAGGTCTCGAAGGCCACCGTCACCAGGTGGACGGCCGGAACGCACTCGCCGCACCCTCGAACTCAGCTCGTCTTGTCGGACCTCCGTTACGTGGTGGACAAGTTGTCCGAGTTTTATTCATCGGACGAGATTAGGGCCTGGCTCAACTCACGAAACGAACTATTGAATGGCCGGCGGGCGATCGACCTGATCCACGATAGCGAAACCGAGGTTGTCTTGGAGGCGATCGAACGCCTGGGCGACTTGGCATATCTCTGATTGCTTTAGCGTGTCCGGCGACTTCATTCATGATCCCGACCTTTTAGATGCCCTGGAGGCGATGGAACCACAGTCGCTCGATCAATCCGTCTGGCGAGTGTCCTGGGCAACCAGGGATCCCTTGGTCGGAGGAACCGGCGGTGGACGATGGCACCCGCCCGGCCATTTCGAAGCACTCTACACCAGCCTGGAAGAAGACGGCGCGATGGCGGAAATTTATCACCATCTCTCCAAAGCCCCGATATTCTCCTCTTCGCACGTCAAACTGTACGCATTGCGCGTGCGTACCCGGCGGACACTGGTCTTCACCGATGCGGCGTCGCTGGAAAACGTGGGGATTGACCACGAGACATTTCGCCGGGCGGACCCCGCACGGTCTCGCGAGATCGGTTCCGCCGCGCGCTTCCTCGACATGGACGGATTGATCGTTCCAAGCGCCAGGTGGCCCTGTGCGAATCTCGTCTTGTTTCCGGACCGCCTGTCTGATCGTGAGGACTTCTGGATTGAAGAGACGCGAGACGTCAATTGGCCCGCCTGGCGCGAGAAAACCTATAGGGATTAGGCCCGATACCTGGCACTTCCGTCCCGCGTGAACCAGACATACGCCGGAAGCTTCGCCCTAATAAACGACGACGCTGCGGATCGATTCTCCCTTGTGCATCAGATCAAAGGCCGTGTTGATGTCGTCAAGCGCCAAGGTATGGGTGATCAGGTCGTCGATGTTGATCTTGCCCTGCATGTACCAATCGACGATTTTCGGCACGTCGGTGCGTCCCTTGGCGCCGCCGAAGGCGGTGCCCTTCCATACCCTTCCCGTAACCAACTGGAAGGGCCGGGTGCGGATTTCCTCGCCGGCGCTGGCGACGCCGATGATGATGCTTTCGCCCCAACCCTTGTGACAGCACTCAAGCGCCTGGCGCATAACGTCAACGTTGCCGATGCATTCAAAGCTGTAGTCGGCGCCGCCACCGGTCAGATCGACCAGATAGGGGGCAAGCTCGCCCTCGATCTCGTCCGGGTTGACAAAATCGGTCATGCCGAAGCGCTCAGCCAGAGCTTTTCTTGCCGGGTTGGTATCGACACCGACGATGCGGTCGGCCCCGACCAGGCGCGCGCCCTGGACAACGTTGAGGCCGATGCCGCCAAGGCCGAAGACGACGACCGTGGCGCCGGGTTCGACGCCTGCGGTGTTGATCACCGCGCCAATGCCGGTCGTCACCCCGCAGCCGATGTAGCACACCTTGTCGAAGGGTGCGTCGTCGCGGATTTTAGCCAGCGCGATTTCAGGCAACACGGTGAAGTTGGCGAATGTCGAACACCCCATGTAATGAAAAAGAAGTTCACCGCCAAGCGAGAAGCGGCTGGTGCCGTCGGGCATGAGGCCCTGCCCTTGGGTTTCGCGCACGGCCTGGCACAGGTTGGTCTTGCCCGACAGGCAGTATTCGCATTGCCGGCACTCAGGCGTGTAAAGCGGAATGACGTGATCGCCGGCTTTGACGCTCGTCACGCCCTGGCCGACCTCGACGACGACGCCGGCGCCCTCGTGACCCAGGATCGACGGGAACAATCCCTCCGGGTCGGCGCCCGAGCGGGTAAACTCGTCGGTATGGCAGATGCCGGTCGCCTTGATCTCGACCAGAACCTCGCCGGCCTTGGGTCCGTCAAGCTGTACGGTCTCTATGCTGAGCGGCTTGCCTGCCTCGAAGGCGACGGCGGCCTTGACGTCCATTGCTGGCCTCCCTTTCGTTCATGCTTACCTAGCCGATGGTGCCGGTTCGCCCACCGCTTTGCAACCATCGACGATTACCGACGGGAGCGTTAGGGTATCGCCAAGGAGAAGTCCATGACGCCCGACGTCATCATTATCGGCGGCGGCCTGCACGGTTGTTCGGCGGCGCTGCACCTGGCCATGCGTGGGCGGCGCGCCCTGGTCATTGAGAAGAACACCGTCGGGCGCCATGCGTCGGGGGTCAACGGCGGGGCGGTGCGCCGATTGTGGCGCAATCCAGCCGAGATCCCCCTTGCTTGCGCTTCGCAAGAGCTGTGGCACGGCATCCGGGGACTCGTCGACGACGATTGCGGCTTTCGCGTCAGCGGCATTCTCAAGCTGGCGGAAAATGCCCAAGACATGGCGATCCTCGAGGAAAGGGCGC
This sequence comes from Rhodospirillales bacterium, assembly GCA_030754885.1. Taxonomy (GTDB): domain Bacteria; phylum Pseudomonadota; class Alphaproteobacteria; order Rhodospirillales; family JASLLZ01; genus JASLLZ01. Next base: position 51,546 of record JASLZL010000010.1, read on the forward strand.
GGCTGGTCCGGGATCTTGGCTTCGACCACGAGGAAATGATCGGGCCTGACGAGGCGCGTCGCTTGGTGCCGACGACGCCCAACGTCGCCGGCGGCCTGATCGCGCGCCGCGACGGCTTCGCCGATCCGCCCCGCACCGCCCGAGCCTTCAAGGTCAAGGCCGAGAGCCTTTGCGTGGTCTTCCGCGAACAGTGCCGCGTTGTCGGCATCGAACAACGCGCCGGCGCCTGGCGGGTGATAACCGACGGCGGACACTTCGAAGCGCCGCTGGTGGTTAACTGTGCCGGTGCCTGGTCCGACGGCGTCGCGGCCTGGCTGGGCGAGCCGGTGCCCCTGGAGGCGGTCGGGCTGATGATGTTCGTTACCGCGCGCGTCGCGCGCTTCATCGAACCCGTGGTCGGCTTCGCCAGCCGCGTGCTGTCGGTCAAGCAGACCGAAGAAGGGACCGTGCTGGTCGGCGGCGGCATGCGCACACCCGCCGACCGCGACAGCGGCACCGCGCCCGTCACCTTCGCGCCGGTGGCCGCCAAGGGACGCATGTTGACCGAGCTCTTCCCCCACTTGCGTAGCGTTCCAGTCATGCGCTGCTGGTCAGGCATTGAGGGCTTCACTCCCGACGGTTTGCCGGTCATCGGCCCCAGCCGCGTCGCCGCCGGCGTCTTCCACGCCTTCGGCTTCTCGGCCAGCGGTTTCCAGCTCAGCCCCGGCGTCGGCGCCGCCGTCGCCGATTTAATCACGGAAGGATCAACCAACGTTTCCATCGCACCTTTCGACATCGGCCGCTTCGCCCAAGCGGCCGGGGTCACGGGCTGATGAAAGGGCGGCGGGTTGGAATCTGTGATTTCAAAGGGAAGGGAGAATGATGGATCAGGTGACGGCCCATTATTGCGGCGGCGGCCGTCTCGCCGACGCGATCGCAGACAGCCTGCAGAGCGCGGGCAAGGACCTCAACGATCTGAAGGCGGCCGATCTGGCAACCGTCGACGAGTTTCATATCCGTGGCCGAAAGGCGACCTTGGAATTGGCCGGGCACATGATGCTAAGCGAGGACACCCGTGTCCTTGACATCGGCAGCGGCTTGGGAGGACCGGCGCGAACCCTGGCCGAGGAATATGGTTGCCATGTAACCGGCCTCGATCTGACGCAAGCTTTTTGCGATGCCGCGGAGGTATTGTCGGATTGGGTAAATCTTGGCGAAAGGGTGGCGTTCCAACAAGGAGACGCAACGAATTTACCCTTCGCGGACGATCAGTTCGATGCCGCGATGACCATCCACGTCGCAATGAACATTGCGGCCAAGGGCAAGGTCTACGAGCAGGCCCGGCGAGTCGTGAAGCCGGATGGAATTTTCGCGGTCTATGACGTGCTTCAGGGCGAGGGAGGCGATGTGTTGTACCCCGCACCTTGGGCGCGAGACCCCTCGATCAGCCATTTGGCGACACCCGAGGAGATGAAATCACTCCTGGCCGATGCCGGTTTCAAGGTCTTGAATGTTCATGACTCGACCGATGAGAGCCAAAGCTGGTTCGAGGCGATGATGACGCGCATTGCGCAATCGGGACCGCCTCCCGTAACATTCCAAATCTTTCTTGGTGGCGATTTTCCCGAGATGGTACACAACCTGGTTCGCAACCTGACGGAACGGCGGATCAGGACCGTCAGCTATATCTGCAAGGCCTGACGGCTTGCTCCGCGAACAAACGGGGAAGAGCAAATGTATCCACGTCAGCGGCGAACCACCGCATTCATTTTAACGATATTCATTGCGGCTTTTGGCGCGGGATGCACGGCGTTGAACCAGCCGACATTCCGGCCCGTGGCCAAGGAAGAGCGCGATCGCCTGAGGAACGAATACCGCTTGGATGTTCTTGCCTCTATTAGACGGGGCGGGGAACCCGAGTGCACGGCAAAAAACAAGTGGACCTATGCCGAAGTTCGGGAATTCGTTGATCGGCACACACTTGTTGCCCAGGACAACGGCGACATCGAGGGTGAAAGGAGCGAATCGTTCGAAGAAAAGTTCCTCCGCCAGTTTACGGCAATCATGACTGCGTTCGAAGAATTCGCGACCGAGTTCGAAGCTTCAAAAAAAATAAATTAAAATGGGGCTGTCCCAGACAACCCATTTTGGGGGTTATCATGGGAGCTATGCGGAAGAGCCGTCTCAGCAGGTACACACAGGATCGTCTGATTGAGCATTTTGTTGCGGGCACGACGGCCCGTACGGCATCAAGCCTTTGCGGCGTGAACCGCAAGACGGCAGCTTTTTATTTTCATCGTCTCCGCGAGATCATCGCCTTCGAACTGGAGGCAGAGAA
>JASLZL010000011.1 GCA_030754885.1 Rhodospirillales bacterium
TACGTCTGATCTCTGAGGTGCAGCGGAATTAGAGGGCGAATTCGAGGGTCAGGGGGACGAGCGGCAGGGCCGGCATGGTGGCAGCTACACTCGACATCGAGTCAAACTTGAAATGTGGCATCGTTTCCTTGTCAAAATCGGGCATGGCGAAGTGAAAATTACGGACAAGGAATTCTCGGATGCGCAAGACACCGGTCTTTTTCGCGTTGATGTTGATCGGCGCGACGTTCGGCTTCGGGGCGCAAGCAAACGCCCAATGCAGTGAGTTGAGCAAGGCGGCGTACCAGGGCGACAGCGGGCGGACGGAAGCGCTGATCGCCTCCGGGGTGAGCGTCAACTGTTCCTATACGGGCAGTTATGTGGACAAGGATAGCGGCAAGACCGTCACCTATGTCTCGACGCCCCTCAACAAAACGGCCTGGGGAGGCAGCCAAAAGTCCGTGCGCTTGCTGCTGAGCCACGGCGCGAACGTGAACCTCAAGGACGGCAACGGACACACGCCGCTCTACAACGCCGATGACTACCTCCTCTTCCTGGATTTTATGGGCGGGCCCGATCAAGCGTGGGAGGATGCCGAGGAGATTTACCGCCTCCTCAAGCAGGCCGGCGGTGTGCAGTGAGCGGAACAGCTTTCGTTATCGGAAGCCGAAGGAATCCGGCAATGAGAACGTTCTTCAAGGTTGTCGTCTTTGTTTTCATGGCCGTGGTGATGTCGCTTCCGCTTACGGCGGCCATGGCAGCCCCTCTCCATGACGCCATAAAAGCCGGGGACTTGGAGAAGGTGAAGGATCTCGTTTCCAAGGGCGCCGATGTCAATGCGAAGAACGCGGATGGTTTAAGGCCGCTTCAGGGTGCGGCTTTTTGGGGGCAACGAGCGATTGCCGAGAATTTGATCGCCAAAGGCGCCGACGTCAAAGCAAAGGGCTCGGATATCGGTTCGCCGCTGCACTTCGCGGCTCTTGGGGGGCACCAAGAGGTTGCCGAGCTTCTGATCGCCAAGGGCGCCGACGTCGACGCCAAGACATCGCAAGGCCATACGCCGCTTTACTTTGCGGTTGAAAGGGGACACCGGGCGGTTGTCGCACTTCTGATCGCCAAGAGCGCCGATGTCGATGCCAAGAACGCAGACAACAAAAAGCCGCTGGATCAAGCCAAGGAAAACGGCCACGACAAATTGGTAGAGATACTCGAAGACGCAATGGCTTCCTCCCCGTAATATCTGCCGTCGTCTAGCACCATCACCATGATGGACGGCGACATAGACAACGCGTGGCATCCTTCGACACGCCCCTATGGCCCGACATCTTCCACCCGTCATTACCCGCGAATGCAGGAATCCAGAATTACGGCGGCAGCCCTGGACTCCCGCCTTCGCGGGAGCGACGAACCGGTGCGGCTTGGGGTGCGTCCCTAAAGTCAGGCGAGGTCTAAGCGGCGCGCGAGGCGCGTTTGCGTTCGTGTTCTTTGAGGTGTTTCTTGCGGATGCGGATCGATTTGGGGGTGACCTCGACCAATTCGTCGTCGTCGATGAATTCGAGGGCGTATTCCAGGGTCACGCGCACGGGCGGCGTCAAGATGACGGCTTCGTCCGTGCCCGATGCGCGGATGTTGGTCAGCTGTTTTCCCTTGCGCGGGCTGACGATCAGGTCGGTGTCGCGCGCATGGATGCCAATGACCATGCTCTCAATCGTCGGCAAGCTCCGCCAGCGCCTGCAGGGGGTTGTCTTTTGGCAAGCGACGATCCTCGCGCCCTTCCTTGATCCTGATGAAAGTCCTGGCGCGTTCGATGCGGTTGCGCATGATCTGCTCAAGAAGTTTGCTGATCTGCCGTTGTAGGCCGACCATGTGTCGGTCGTCCTGTTTGATGGAGAAATACTTATCCAGCTCGTAAAGGTATTTCTCGCGGATCTTTGCGTCCGATTCCCTGGAGAAAAGCCCATTAATCGTCGCGTGGTAGCAGGCCTGTAGCTTTTCCGGCGTGTCGGCGTTGTTGACCATGATGATGAGTCCCGTTTCCGGGTTTTTAAACGCGCTTGCCCAGTCAACGGTCCCGTCTTCGAAAGTCGGCCATCCCATACCCGAAATGTCTCCAGATTATTAGTTGAAGCTCAGATTCAGCGGGACACTACCACGATGACTATCGAAAGCCACCACACACAGGTTCGCCAAGACGGCTCGGGATTGTGATGCTTCCCGTTCCTTGCCTTTCCGGGTATGCCGGAATTGGATTACGCGGATACAGGCATTTGACATGCGCCACCTTTCACGAGTCCACCCCTCATGCGGCTCGCGAGGCGCGTTTGCGTTCGTGTTCTTTGAGGAGCTTCTTGCGGATGCGGATCGATTTGGGGGTGACCTCGACCAATTCGTCGTCATCGATGAATTCGAGGGCGTATTCCAAGGTCACGCGCACGGGCGGCGTTAAGATGACGGCTTCGTCCGTGCCCGATGCGCGGATGTTGGTGAGCTGTTTTCCCTTGAGCGGGTTGACGACCAGGTCGGTGTCGCGCGCATTGATACCGATGACCATGCCCTCGTAGACCGCCGTTGAGGGACCGATGAACAACCGGCCCCGTTCCTGAAGATTGAAAAGCGGATAGGCCAACGACTTTCCGGCGGCCATGGAAATCAGCACCCCGTTGCGCCGTTCGGCCAGGTTGCCGGTCGCCTTGGGGCCGTACTTCTCAAAGGTGGAATACATCAGCCCGGTTCCCGACGTCGTGGTCAGAAACTCGGAGCGAAAGCCGATCATTCCCCGGCTTGGAACCAGATAGTCGAGGCCGACGCGGCCTTCCTGGCCCGATGTCCTGTCGCGCAATTCGCCGCGCCGTTCGCCCAGCTTCTCCATGACCGCGCCTTGGTGGCGGTCCTCGATATCGACGCTCACCGCTTCCCAGGGCTCGCACATTTTGCCGTCGATGACTTTCTGAATGACTTCGGGCCTGGAGACGGCAAGCTCATAGCCTTCGCGGCGCATGGTCTCGATAAGGATGGAAAGGTGCAGCTCGCCCCTTCCCGAGACCTTGAACTTGTTCGGATCGTCCGTCGCATCGACCCTAAGTGCCACGTTATGGATCAGTTCGCGTTCCAGCCTTTCGCCCAGTTTGCGGCTCGTCACGAACTCACCTTCCCGGCCGGCGAACGGGGAATCGTTGACCTGGAAGGTCATGGATATGGTCGGCTCATCGACGTCAAGGGGCGCCAACGGCTCAACCGCCTCGGGGTCGCATAAGGTGTCGGAGATATAAAGCTCGTCAAGGCCGGTAAAGGCGATGATCTGTCCGGCCTGGGCCGTCTCGCATTCGATGCGCTCAAGGCCCTGGAAACCGAGGATTTTCAAAACCCGCCCAGCACGCGGCGTACCGTCTGCGCCGGCCACCGTCACGGCATCGTTGCGCCCGATACGACCGCGGCGTATGCGGCCGATGCCGATGACGCCGACGTAGCTTGAATAATCGAGTGCGCTGACCTGAAGCTGAAAGGGTCCGTCCGCGTCCACGTCGGGCGGCGGCACGTGATCGACGATGGTCTGGAATAAAACACCCATGTCGGGTCCCGGCGCCGCCGAGTCCATCGATGCCCAGCCCTCTATCGCCGAAGCGTAAACGACTGGAAAATCAAGCTGCTCATCCGTCGCGCCCAAGCGGTCGAACAGATCGAAGGTCCTATCGAGCGCCCACTCAGGCCGGGCGCTGGGGCGATCGACCTTGTTGATGACGACGATGGGCCTGAGACCGAAGGCCAGGGCCTTGGCGGTCACGAAGCGGGTCTGGGGCATCGGCCCTTCGACCGCGTCAACCAAGAGAAGCACGGAATCGACCATTGAAAGGACGCGCTCGACCTCGCCCCCGAAATCGGCATGGCCCGGCGTATCGACGATATTGATGTGCCAGTCCCGCCAATCGATGGACGTGTTCTTAGACAAGATCGTGATGCCGCGCTCGCGCTCCAGGTCGTTCGAGTCCATTACGCGTTCGGGTGCGTCACGCACGTCGTCGAGGGTTCCAGACTGGCGCAGCAACTGATCGACCAGCGTCGTTTTGCCATGATCGACGTGGGCGATGATGGCGATGTTGCGAAGCGCGCGAACGGTGTCGGTCATGATCGCTTGGGCACCTGGACGAATACAAGGAAGCGGCCGGAAACAGTGGTTTCGGGCCGCCCGGCGTAAATGGGCCTTGCCCGCCCCGATGTCAAGCTGCGTCGGAAGGCCTCACCCGCGCTTACACGTATACGGCCAGACGATTTTGGTATCGGCGGGAACCACCGTGCCGTCGTCAAACAAGACCGGGATCAGCACGTCCTTTTCGGCTTCGGGAAGGGCCTTCACAGAGGGAGTATCGAACGGCTCCTTCTGGCGATAAAACGCCATGGGATCCAGCCAGTAACCATCCACCGGAATTATGGTGTCGTTGCTTTCGCTGTAGGTGTTGGTGGTGCTGTAAAACATTGCCAGGTGGATGGCCGGGCGCCGCGTGGCCGATTGGCCCGATCCTTTAGTGCCCTTGGCGCTGATCCCCGAATTGCCCGTCGGGCCGATGATCTGTCCCATTTCCACGCGCTGTCCGATTTTCAGGTCCGGCATGGCGTCCATGTGGCCGTAGGCGCTGTATGTCCAGATGGGCAGTCCCGTTTGCTCCGGGCTGTGGCGCACCACCACCTCGGTCCCGCGTTTCGACTGATCGGCTTCATACTTAGCGACGACAGATCCCGCCGCGACGGCGCGGGCCGGCGTGCCCCACGGAACCGGCACGTCAATGCCGCCGTGATAGCTCTGTTTATTGCGCTTTTTCACGTAATCCATGGCCCAATAGTCGTCGATGCCGGGGCACTTGGCGTTATCGGGAAAACGGGGGCCGGTTCCCGTCTCTACCAGGCCGCGCTTTTTCTGGGGGTCGATGTCGCATCGCATCTCCCGGCCAATACCGCACAGCGTTTCATTGTCCAATGCATCGCGTCCCACGCGGTCGGCTTTGACGCTGGGATCAATTTCGGCAGTAGGCGTTTGCGTGCCCTTGGGCGGCCAGTCGTAATTCTTATCGTCGTGCCCCTTGTAGATCGCGCGAACTTCCTCGAGGCTTAGGACCCCGTCGCCGTCCTTGTCGAGACGATCGAAGTTGCCGCGGCGGTTCCATTCAGCCCTGCTGAGCTTGCGGTCTCCATCCGTATCGGCGTGAAAGAAGTCGCGCAAGACACGGTCTTTCTTCCCCGATTGCTTGGACTCGCGCCCGGAACGGTCTCTATGCTTCTTGGCTTCGGCCGGCAGTGCGACCAGCACGGCACCAAGCAGCACCACGATACCCAGCCCGAACAATGAAAAGCGTTTCATGAAATTCCCCCATCTCAATTTCAAGCCGAAATTCTAGCCCAGAGCAAAAGACAGGTACAGCTTGCCCAGACCGTTGAGCGCGGCGTGAAGGTGGGCGAACTGGTCCATGAAGGCGTCTCGTTCCAGGTCCGGGTTGGCGCCCAGCAATGCGGTGTGGATGTCGGCTAGCGACCGGGTGCCGTCGATCCTTTCGACCATGGCCCGGGCCAGGGTTGGCAAGAGAAAGCGCAAGGTCACACCGTCAATGGTGGCGGTGAGCGCCCGGCCGGGCTTGATCCCCTGGGCCAGCTCCTCGCCCGCATCAAGGCGCAAGTGCGGCACCGCTTCGGTATCGTCGGGTTGGGCGACGGCGGCCCCCGGGTGCTCCGCCTTAACGGCGTAGAAGACGTGCTTGGTCATGTTGCCCGCGATCAGCTCGGCGGCCGCGGCGCGCTCCAACCCGTCAAGCTCGGCGAGACGTTCCAAGGTTTTCGGGTCCTTCACATAGGACGCCGGATCGTAGCGCGCCGGCTCGACGAAGGCGGTGATGCGAAGTCCGGCGGCGGCGGCCAACTCAGCGATCTCGATTGCCCGGTAGGCGCGGTCGCGGCTATGCAGCAACAAATCAAAGAGCCCGGCGTCGCCGCCCGACAGGTGGTCGCCGACGAAGGGGTTGCGCTTGAAGGCGTTGGTGGCGGGAAGGTCGTCCAAGAGGCGCCGTACAAAAGCGACCTTGGCCTCGTCTCCGTCGGCGTCGGTGAGCATGCGAAGCAACGCCTGCATGGAATACACCCCGGCTCGGCCCAAGGTCCCGTAAACCATAAGGCCCATGCCGCCGCCCGGGGCAAGCAGGCCGGCGAGGGCCTTCAAGCCTTGCGCCGGGTCGGCCAAGTGGTGCAGCACACCGCAACAATCGATGTAGTCGAAGGGGCCAAGATCGTCGCCGGCCAGGTCCTCGATGGCCAGGGTCCTAAATTCGATGTTGGTGAGCCTTCTCGCCTCGGCCCGCGCCTCGGCAATGGCGCGCGGCCTGTGAGGGGTCCGTGTAAATCACCTCGCCGCCAGCCCCCCCGGCGTCGGCCAGTTGCTGGGCCACCATGATGGCGCCGTCGCCGGTGCCGCCCCCTGCCACCAGGACGCGAAATGGGCGGCGGAAGTCGCGCCGCCCGGCGAAGACGAAGTGGTTGACCTCAAGGATGTGGCTGGGTGAACCGGTGACCAGACGCTTTGCCTCGTCCGCCGGATCGCGGGCGGGATAGGGCAGAGCCTCGTATTGGGAACGGACGCGGTCGTCATCTCCGGTCATGGCGTGTCCCCGACGGTAAGGACGATTTTACCGGTCGACTTGCGTCCCGCCAAGGCTTGCAGCGCCTCGGCCGCGTTTTCAAGCGCCACGGTCCGCGAGATAAGCGGCTTCAAGGCGCCTTCCGACCACCAATCATAAAGCTCACCGAGAGAGCGGTCGGCGAGTTCGGGATCTCGCTTGCGGTGACCGCCGAGCGAATAGCCGATAACGGTGACATTCTTGACCAGCAAAATGTTGGCCGGGATCTGGGGGATGGTACCGCTGGCAAAGCCGACGATCAGAATGCGCCCACCCGGCCGGGTGCCACGCAGCGCGGCGGTGAAGGCGTCGCCGCCCACCGGATCGAAAACCGCATCGACGCCCGCCCCGCCGGTCAGCGCCTTGGCCTGCTCTCGGATGTTCTCGTTGCGGTAGTCAACGACGTGGTCGGCGCCGTGGTCGCGGGCGACGGCAAGTTTCTCGGGCCCGCCGGCACAGGCGATGACGGTGGCGCCGAGGTGCTTTGCGATCTCCACGGCGGCAAGCCCGACGCCGCCGGCGGCGCCAAGCACTAGCAAGGTCTCGCCCGGGTTCAGACGCACCAAATTGGCGAGCCCGAAATGAGAAGTGAAATAAACCACCGGAAAGGCGGCGGCGGCAACGAAGTCCATGGCGTCGGGAAGGGGGTAGACGTTGGCCTCGGCCGTCACCGCCTCCTGGGCGAAGCCACCGTGGCCGGTGAAGGCCAGAACGCGGTCGCCGACGCGGGCCCGGGTTACGCCGGGCGCGCATTCCGTCACCTCGCCCGCCACCTCAAGGCCGGGGCTGAAGGGAAATGGTGGCTTTAATTGGTAGTGCCCGGCGATCATCAAGGTATCGGCGAAGTTGACCCCGGCGGCCATCACCCGGATGCGCACGCAGCCCTCAACCAACACCGGCGGCGCCACATCGGCCACCTTAAGGTCGCCAGGGCCGCCCCATTTCTCGCAGATCACGGCCCGCATCGGGAACTCCTTGATTACGCGGCGGTTTTGTCCAAGGGTAGGCGAAACTTAGGACCGTCGGAAACGAAACACCATGCGCGGCTATTTCGCGATCGGGATCGAAGGCGTCAGCAAACCCATGAACGTGGGCAGCCTGTTTCGCACGGCCCATGCCTTCGGCGCCAGCTTCGTGTTTACCGTCGCCGCCGATTATGCACGTGTTCACGGCGCCCGGTCGGACACCTCGGATACGCCGGGACACCTGCCCTTTTACGCATTTCCCGTTGTTTCCTCAATGATCCTGCCCGACGGCTGCTGCCTGGTCGGCGTCGAGTTGGTCGAAGATGCCGTCGAGCTGCCCAGCTTCCACCATCCCAAGTGCGCCGCCTATGTGTTGGGGCCGGAACGGGGCGCCCTAACCGACGCCATGATGGAACGCTGCGAATTCACGGTACGCATCCCGACGGCGTTCGCTATCAACGTCGGCATCGCCGGAGCCATCGTTCTCTATGACCGGCTGATCAGCCTGGGCCGGTTCGCCGAACGCGCCACAAGGCCCGGCGGCCCTACCGAACCGATGCCCGAACACGTCTTCGGCGATCCCATCATGCGCCGACGTGCGGAACGCTATCGCGACGTGCCGCCAACCGACGAGACGGAACCTTCCTGAGCGCCCCTCAACCGGGCCAACCGGCGGCGGTGCCGATGGTGCCGACCCTCAGGCCGGCGGCGTTCAGGACCGGCGCGTCGAGATAGGGGGCAAGGGCGGCCCGGGTAGCGTCATCAAGCACGCCTAAATGTTGCAACAGCGCCGCCATCGCTACCTCGGCGGCGCGCTTGGCCCCGTCGTCGATCTTGAGCGCGATGCCCAGTCTACGGCCGGGGACGGCGGCCACGTACATACCCTCGGCCCCGGTCTTGACGGCGAAGGCACCGCCGCCGGCCTTCATGGCGACGGTATCGAAGCGGCCGCGCCCGGCTACCAGATAGGGATGGGACGTCATGGCGGCGAACAGGCACCGGGCGGCGGCGCGCTTGGGCGCCAGACCCTCGGGCGATGCCAGACGGGCCAGGGCCAGACCGATGGCGCTCAGCGGCATGGCGAAGGTAGGAATGCCGCAGCCGTCAACACCCGGCACTGCATCCGTGAGGTCCGTGCCGCCCATCTCGGTCAAGATGCGGGCGACGCGGCGCTGCACCGGGTGGCCGGGGTCGAGATAGCCGGCGACCGGTTCATCCATGTGTAGCGCCGTGGTCAGCAAGCCGGCGTGCTTGCCCGAACAGTTGTGGTGCAACGCCGTCGGATCGTCGCCGGCCCGCACCATGGCGCGGGCCGAGGCGTCATCGCGGGGCACCTGGGTGGCGCATTGCAAATCCTCGGACCCAAGACCGATGCGTTTCAGCCATCCGCCGACGGCCTCCGCATGGCAAGGCTCGCCCGAGTGCGACGCGCAAGCCAGCGCCAGCTCTTGGGCACCCAATTCGAAGCGCTCGACGGCGCCGCTCTCGACCAAGGCCAGGGCCTGGATCGATTTTATCGCCGAGCGCGGATAGACCGGCCGGCCGACGTCACCCCATTGGGCCATGAGCGACCCGTCGCCATCGATCACAACCGCCGCGCCGCGATGGCGGCTTTCGACCGAATTGCCCCGGGTGACTTCGACAAGCACCGGATTAGATATGTCCATGCACCGATAACTGCCACCGACCTCGACACTTGGCAAGGGACGGGTCGCGGAGTATCAATGATCGCCATGAATAAAAGCCTTCTTTCCGCCTTCGCCTGGACGGGCTTGGGCCTTGTGCTGTACGTCGTTCCCGCCCTGGCTCAGGGCGGAAAGCTGATCGATGTGTTCAACGCGTGGAGCGCCTTCACCGAGAAAGAGAACGGCAAGGCGTTTTGCTATATCGGCAGCCTGCCCGAGAAGATGGAAGGCAAATATACCCAGCGCGGCGACGCCCTGATCTTGGTCACCCACCGACCGGCGGAGAAGAGCTTCGACGTGATCTCCATCCAGGCCGGCTACATCTACCGCAAGGAAAGCGGGGTCAAGGTGACTATCGGCGGCCAGAGCTTTGAGTTGTACACCAAGGGCGGCCACGCCTGGGCCAAAGCGAAGATCGACCGCCAGTTGGTGGCGGCGATGAAGGGGGGCAAGACCATGGTCGTCAAGGGAACGTCGAGCCGCGGCACGCTGACGACCGACACCTATTCCCTGAGCGGCTTCACTGCCGCCTATGGCGCCATGGGCAAGGCCTGCGGCAAAAAGTGAGAAGGGGGCCGGGCGCCCCCATATAAGTGTGTGACATGACCGAAGAGCGAACCGACCTGATCGGCCTTTCACAAGCCGAACTGGCCGCCGAGATGGCGGCCATCAGCGAGAAGCCGTTGCGCGCCAGGCAGCTCTGGCACTGGATCTATGGGCAGGGCGTCACCGACTTCGCCCAAATGACGACCCTGGCCAAGGGTCTGCGCGAAAGGCTTAGGCGAAACTACGTGGTCGGCCGGCCGGCCATTGCGCGCCAACAGGCGTCAGACGATAATTCGCGTAAGTGGCTGGTGCGCTTCGCCGACGGCAACGAGGCCGAGGCGGTGTTCATCCCCGAAGAAGACCGCGGCGCCCTTTGCATGTCGTCTCAGATCGGATGCACCCTGACGTGCAAGTTCTGCCACACCGGCACCCAGCGCCTGGTGCGCGACCTGACGGCGGGCGAGATCGTCGGCCAGATGATGGTAGCCCGCGATTACTATGACGAGTGGCCGTCGACCAAGGAGGACCGCCTGGTCTCCAACGTCGTCATGATGGGCATGGGAGAACCGCTGTTCAATTACGATAACGTGGCCAAGGCGCTGAAGATTCTCATGGACCCGGACGGCATCGCCATCTCCAGGCGGCGCATAACCCTTTCGACCTCGGGCGTTGTACCGTTGATTCGGCGCTGTGGCGAAGAACTTGGGGTCAACCTGGCGGTCAGCCTGCACGCCGTCACGGATGAGGTCCGCAGCCGCCTGATGCCGATCAACAAAAAATACCCGATCAAGGAATTGCTTGATGCGTGTCGCGACTATCCCGGCGCCCACAACGCACGGCGCATCACCTTCGAATACGTGATGTTGAAGGGCATCAACGATTCGGTGGCCGACGCGCGCGAACTGGCGCGTCTGGTCAAGGGCATCCCGGCCAAGTTCAATCTCATCCCCTTCAACCCCTGGCCCGGCGCGACCTACGTCTCGTCGACGCCGGCCGTCGTCAAGCGCTTCTCGCGCATCCTCAACGATGCCGGCTACTCGGCTCCCATCCGGGTGCCGCGCGGGCGCGATATCCTGGCCGCCTGCGGCCAACTGCGCTCGGACAGCCAACGCCAACGGCTGAGCCGCCTCAAGGCGCGCCGCGCCGCCGGCATCACCGACGACCACCACCCGGGGCCGGTGGAGGGCTGAGGGGGCGGGGAAAGCATGGCCGATAAACTGGCTATCCTTTCAACGGCACGTGGTGCCTATAGTTTTGTGTGGCAGCACCGACGGCGTTTTTTCTCTCTCGCCTTTCCGGCCATTGTCGTTCTTTCCATTCTAACCGCGATAGTGGCCTGGTTTTGGCCCTTGGCAGGGGTGGCCGGTCAAGAGATCGGGTGGGGCGAGATCGGTGTCGACGTCGGCGGACTAGTCCTGTGGATCATGTTCGCCGTTGCTTGGCACCGCCGTTATCTGGTTCCGGCAGAGTCAACAACGGTGGGAAACGCTTTCAAGTGGCAATGGCGGCAGACGCGGTTCTTGTTGGTCACCATGGGCATCAGCTTGCTGGTCGCCTTGGGCGTCAGCCTGTCGGTTCTTCTCGGCGTCGCGCTCGACGCCATGCTCTCCGGCGGCGCGGGCGTTGAAACCAGTCTCTATCTAGTTTTCCCTCTGGTTGCGCTCTACGTTTACGCCCGCCTGTCGCTCCTGTTCCCCGCCGCGGCGGTGGACCGACGCCTCGGCTTCGTCGAATGCTTTAAGCTGACGCGGGGTAACGGCTGGCGGCTCGTCGCCATCTGGATCCTGGTCATTGCGCCGTTCTGGATCGCCCTTTCCATCGGCCTTGCAATGACAGCCATCCTCGGCACCTTCGGCGGCATGACCGGAACCTTGATCGGGACGTTGTTCCATCAGGGGCTTAACTTCGCCGGCATCGCCATCGGCGTCTCGGCGCTGTCTATCGCCTACCGGGAATTGGTGCCCGCCAACGCTGTCACTGATGACTGACGGGTCCTTGCCCGGCGCCCTGTTTTGCCTATACTGCGCCCGCTTCATTGGCCCATGCGTTAAGGGGGCGCGGCCATCATGAAAGACAGCGTCAAAAAGGTCGTACTCGCCTACTCGGGCGGTCTCGACACATCGGTCATCCTGCGCTGGCTACAGGACACCTACGGCTGCGAGGTGGTGACCTTTACCGCCGACATCGGTCAGGGCGAGGAACTGGAGCCGGCGCGGCGCACCGCCGAGATGCTTGGCATCAAGGAGATCTTCGTCGAGGACCTGCAAGACGAGTTCGTCCGCGACTATGTCTTCCCCATGTTCCGCGCCAACGCGCTCTATGAGGGTACCTACCTTCTGGGCACGTCCATCGCCCGGCCGCTGATCGCCAAGCGCCAAATCGAGATCGCCAATGAGGTCGGTGCCGACGCCGTCGCCCACGGCGCCACCGGCAAGGGCAACGACCAGGTGCGCTTCGAGCTTGGCTATTACGCGCTCAAACCCGACATAAAGGTGATCGCGCCGTGGCGGGAATGGGACCTGGGATCGCGCACCAAGCTGATCGAGTACGCCGAGGCCCATCAAATCCCCGTGCCCCGGGACAAGCGCGGCGCGGCGCCCTATTCGATGGACGCCAACCTCTTGCACACGTCTTACGAAGGCAAGGCGCTGGAGGATCCGTGGGAGGAGCCCGATGAGGCCATGTTTGGGCGCTCTGTGGCCCCCGAGGCGGCGCCTGATGCGCCGACCACCGTCGAAATCGACTTCGAGGCCGGTGACCCGGTCGCCGTCGATGGTGAGCGCCTGGGTCCGGCGGCGCTTCTGCACCGGCTCAATGATGTCGCCGGGGCCAACGGCGTCGGGCGTATCGACATCGTCGAAAACCGCTTCGTCGGCATGAAATCGCGCGGCGTCTACGAGACCCCCGGCGGCACCGTGCTGTTCCACGCCCGGCGCGCCGTTGAAAGCCTGACCCTGGACAAAGGGGCCATGCACCTCAAGGACGAGTTGATGCCGCGCTACGCCGAGGTGGTCTACAACGGCTTTTGGTTCGCCCCTGAACGGCGCATGCTTCAGGCTGCCATCGACGAGAGTCAGGTTCAGGTCAACGGCCGGGCGCGGGTCAAGCTCTACAAGGGCAACGTGACGGTCACCGGGCGCCAAAGCCCCAACAGCCTCTACGACCGCGACGTGGTCACCTTCGAAGAGGACACCGTCTACGACCAGCGCGATGCCGAGGGCTTCATCAAGCTCAACGCGCTACGGCTACGCCTGGCCGGGAAGGGGAAGAATTAGGCGCGACGCCTTATGCCAGGGCGCGGCGCAGCGCCGGCCTCAGCTCCGCCAACAACTCGGTCTCGAACCACGGATTGCGATTGAGCCAGGCCGTGTTGCGCCAACTTGGATGGGGCAGAGGCACATACGCCGGGCCATAGTCGCGCCATGCGGCCACCGTCTCGGTCAAGGTTTTCCGGCGCCTGGGGCCCAGGTATTCGGCCTGGGCGTAGAGGCCAATCAGCAAGGTCAGGCGGATGGCAGGCATCAGCGCCACCAGCGGTGCGTGCCACAGCGGCGCGCATTCCGGCCGCGGCGGCCGGTCGCCGCCGCGTCCGTCGCGGCCCTGATAACAAAACCCCATGGGCACGATGGCGATGCGGCGGTCGTCGTAGAATGTCTCGCGGTCGAGATCGAGCCATTGGCGCAGGCGGTCCCCCGACGCGTCGTTCCACGGGACGCCCGTCTCATGCACCCGGGTGCCCGGCGCCTGGCCGATGATGAGAATGCTGGCACTTGCCGAAGCGCGCACGATCGGCCGTGGTCCCAAGGCCAAGTGCTCGGCACAAACGGTGCAGGCGCGCGCCTCGGCAAGGATGGTGTCGAGATCGTCCACGACCGTCTCCTCACTTGCCGGTTGCCGCGCCTCCCATGATAATCGGGCCTAGGGGCGCAAGGCCACCATGGAGGGTGCGATGATCAAGGTCGTGTTCGTTTGCTTAGGCAACATCTGCCGTTCGCCGACGGCGGAAGGCGTCTTCCGGGCGCTGGTCGAACGCGAAGGATTGGGCAAGCGCATCGCCGTCGATTCTGCCGGCACCGGCGCCTGGCACGCCGGCGAAGCCCCCGATCCCAGGGCCCAAAAAGCGGCGCTACGGCGCGGCATCGATCTTTCCAATATTCGAGCCCGCAAGGCAATGAAACAGGACTTCAATACCTTCGACTACGTGCTCGCCATGGACCTTGAAAACCTGGCCGCCCTGAAAAAACTCTGTCCGCCGTGCGAGGAGCACCGCCTGTCACTCTTGTTGGATTACGCGCCCGAGGCCGGACGGCGCGACGTCCCCGACCCCTATTACATCGGCGGCCAAGGGTTCGAGAACGTCCTCGATCTGATCGAGGCGGCGGCGCGGGGCCTCCTCGCCCATATCCAGAAAACCCATTTCTAGGTCCGTCGGTGCTGGACGGTATCGCCAAGACCATCGGCCGTCTCGCCGGTTCGCCGGTGGCCGGCGTCTCGTCCTTGGGCGGCGGCTGCTTCGCGGCCGTCTACCGGGTGACGTTGAAGGACGGCCGGACCCTGGCCGCCAAAGTCGGCGCTGGTCTCGCCGTCGAAGGCACCATGCTGCGTTATCTGGCCCGGACCAGCCGCCTGCCCGTGCCCCGGGTGGTGCACGCCGCCGACAATCTGTTGGTGATGGAATTTATCGAGGCCGGAGACGGCATCGATCGTGCGGCCGAGGTTCACGCGGCGGAGCTGTTGGCCGATCTCC
This sequence comes from Rhodospirillales bacterium, assembly GCA_030754885.1. Classification (GTDB taxonomy): domain Bacteria; phylum Pseudomonadota; class Alphaproteobacteria; order Rhodospirillales; family JASLLZ01; genus JASLLZ01. The sequence goes on from JASLZL010000011.1 coordinate 14,576, forward strand.
ATGCCATAACCACGGACGCCTTCGGCTTTGAGCATGCCACCGTGATCGGCGGCCTTGAACAACCCAACCCGTGGACGCCGGGCTGGCTCGATTTCTTCCGCGACCGGCGTCTCCTGTACATGGGGCGCGAGGCCCTTGAGGCCGGGCGTCTGCCGGGCCGCCTGATGATGCGTCTGGAGATCCTGGCCGGGCGCCTGGACCGCTGGCTGGAGGAGCCGGCGGCACCGTCGCTGCTGCATGGCGATATGTGGACCGGCAACGTGCTGTGCCGCGAAGGGCGCATCACCGGCTTCGTCGATCCCGCCGTCTATTACGGCGATGCCGAGATCGAGCTTGCCTTCGCGACCCTGTTCAGCACCTTTGGCACCCCCTTCTTCGAGCGCTATGGCGAGCTCAGGCCCCTGAGACCGGGGTTCTTCGAGGAACGGCGCGACCTCTACAACCTCTATCCGTTTTTAGTCCACACGCGCCTGTTCGGTGGTTCTTACGTCGCTACGGTCGAGCGCAGCCTGACGCGCTTCGGTTGTTAGAGCATTTTCCGATCGCTTGCGCTCACGGAGAATTCTCTAACATATATTTTTGCGCAAATACGTCGTCGCAAACGATTCCGTTTGCTCGGGATTTGCTCTAACGCCGACTTCTGCTACGCCACCAGAGCGGCGATGACGGCGTTGAGGCGCACCAGGCCGGTGGCCGTCGCGCGCAGCCCGGAGTCGTCGAGGATCAGGAAGCCACCATCGATCAGCGGTTCCAGGCGGTTTGGCGCGAGGGTCTCGGCCAGACTGCGTCCGGCGGCGATCTGAAAGGTCCGGGCCTCAATGCCTTCGGTCAGGCGCAGGCCCGTCATCAGAAGCTCCTCGACCCGTTCGGAGTCGCCAAGGGTCGTTCGGTTGGCGGTGCCGTGGCCGGTTCGTTCGACGGCGTCGAGCCAACGGTCGGGCCGGGGGATCTGGCGACAGGCATCGGTCCGGCCCTGGTCCCGCAAGCGGCCGTGGGCGCCCGGTCCAACGCCGACGTAGTCGCCGCCCCGCCAGATGGTCACATTGTGGCGGCATTCCTGGCCCAGCCGGGCGTGGTTGGAAATCTCATAGGCTTCGAGACCGGCCGAGGCCAAGTGCTCCTGGGTCATCTCGTAGAGCGCCGCGGCCGTCGCCTCGTCGGCTTCACGGACGCCCTGTTTGGCGAACTCGGTGCCGCGCTCAACGCTCAACTGATAGAGCGACAGATGCCCCACCGCCATGTCGGCGGCGCGCTCAAGATCGTCGCGCCACGACGCCGCCGTCTGTCCCGGTCGGGCGTAGATGAGGTCGAACGACGAACGGGGAAAGATGTCCGCCGCCAGGGCGAAGGCGCGCACCGCCTCGGTGGCGCCGTGGGTACGCCCAAGGAAGTCAAGCGCCCGATCGTCGAAGGATTGGATGCCGAGCGACAGCCGGTTGACGCCGGCCGCCCGAAAGTCCTTAAACAGCGCCGCCTCGACCGTCGTTGGATTAGCCTCAAGCGTGACCTCCACCTCATCCGCCCCCGGCCAGTGGCGCCGGGCGGCGGCGATCATCTGGGCCACCGTCTTGGCCTCCATCAAAGACGGTGTGCCGCCGCCAAAGAAGATGCTGGTGACCCGTCGCCCTTTCGTTTGGTCAGCGAAATATGACAGTTCGCCAAGCAGTGCTTTACGCCAGCGGCGATGGTCGACGGCGTCGCCGACGTGGCTGTTGAAGTCGCAATAGGGGCACTTTCTAAGGCAGAACGGCCAGTGGACGTAGACGGCAATATCGCGGTCCAAGGGGTTATACCAAGGATCGGTGATTATTACCCATCGGTGAAGCAAGCGGCAATAAGTTGGCGAAACGCAACGGCGCGGTGGCTGATGGCGTCTTTTTCGGCCGGTTCCATCTCGGCGAAGGTAAGATCGCCGCCGCGCGGCACAAAAACCGGGTCATAACCAAACCCATTTTCACCCCTCGGCGGCCATACCAAGGAACCCTGGACGACGCCTTCGAAGGTTTCGCAATGGCCGTCTGGCCAAGCCAGGGCCAATGCGCAAACGAAGCGCGCCCGGCGGTCCTCATCGTCGCCGATTTCGCGTTCGAGGCGTTCCATGGCGCGGCCGAAATCGCGCCGCCGCCCGGCCCATCGCGCCGAATAGATGCCGGGCTCGCCGCCAAGGGCCGACGCCTGCAACCCCGAATCGTCGGCCAGGGCCGCCAGGCCGCTAGCGCGGGCCGCGGCGCCGGCCTTGATCTCGGCATTGGCGCGGAAGGTCTTGCCGGTCTCCGCCGGTTCGGCCAATCCAAGCTCGGCGGCGGAACGCGCCTCGGCCCCTAAGGGCGCCAGGAGTTCGACGAACTCACGCACCTTGCCGGCATTGTGGCTGGCGACAACGATCGCACCGCCTTCGAAATGCCGTTGCTCAGCCAAGGCCGAGAACCGTGCGTTGCAAGGCCGTCAGCTCACCAATGCCCTTTCGGGCCAGGGCCACAAGCTCCATGAACTGGGCTTCGCTGAACGGTGTATCCTCTGCGGTGCCCTGGATTTCGACAATGCCGCCGGTGGCGGTGAGGACGAAATTGGTGTCGGCCTGGGCCGTCGAGTCCTCTTCGTAGTCCAGATCGAGGACCAAGGAATCCTTGACGATGCCGCACGAAACCGCCGCCACTTGATCGGTCAGGGGCACCGTGTCCAAAAGGCCAAGCGTTACCAACCTTTCGAAAGCGCGGTGGAGCGCCACGTAAGCCCCCGTGACGGCGGCCGTACGGGTGCCGCCGTCGGCTTGTAGGACGTCGCAGTCGATCTTGATCATCATCTCGTTCATCGCCGCCAGGTCGGTGACGGCGCGCAGGCTGCGGCCAATGAGCCTCTGAATTTCCTGGGTCCGTCCCGTTTGCCGGCCGCGCGCCGCTTCGCGGTCGGTACGCGTGTTGGTGGCCCGGGGCAGCATGCCGTATTCGGCGGTCACCCAGCCGCGCCCCGAATCCCGCAACCACGCCGGCACCCGTTGCTCTACGGTGGCGGCACACAACACATGGGTATCGCCGAAGCGGGCCAGACACGAGCCCTCGGCGTACTTGCTGAAATCCGCTTCCAGGACCACGGGGCGAAGTTGGTCGGCGGCGCGCCCGGACGCTCTCATGACGGCCATCCTAAGTTAAGTTGCGGCGCGACAAGCTAGTCCCCCCGACGCACGCCGTCTACCCCCGAGCGATGTTCTAAACGATTGCCAGACGTTAGACTTTCTCTAAAATAGGCCGCAATAATAAACTCAAGGGGGTAACACATGGGGGCGCAACCCACACAGCGCCGTCTGGCGGCGGTTCTTGCTGCCGATATTGCTGGTTACTCGCGTCTCATGAACGAGGACGAGGCTGCAACGGTCGACGCGTGGCAAGCGGCGCGGGCCGAGGTCATAAAGCCGTCTATCGCAGAATATTCGGGGCGCATCGTCAAACACACCGGCGACGGGTTTCTCGCCGAATTTCCGACCGTGAGCGAAGCGGTGCTGTGCGCCGTTACCATGCAACGCAATTTTGCCCAGTTAAATGCCGATATTCCCGATCCCCGGCGCATGAAGTTCCGCATGGGGATCAACCTGGGTGAAATCACGGTCGACGAAGACGATATTCATGGCGATTGAGTCAATATCGCGGCACGCCTGGAGGGTCTGGCGGAGGCACCGGGTATCTGTGTGACCTCGTCGGTCTACGACCAAGTTCGAAAAAAGGTCGACTGTGCGTTCGAGGATATGGGCGAACATCAGGTCAAAAACATCGCCGAGCCGATCCACGTCTACACGATTTTGTGCGCGGTGCCGGCCAGACACGAAGATGACGAGGCGGCCGGCCCCAAAGCGCAGGGCGCGAACGGTGCTAAGGCAGCGGCGGACAAACCGTCGATCGCCGTCCTTCCGTTCGTCAACATGAGCGCCGATCCCGAACAGGAATTCTTCGCCGACGGGCTGACCGAAGATATCCTCACCCAATTGTCGCGGTTCAAGGACCTGTTCGTCATCTCTCGCAACTCGACCTTCACTTACAAAGGCAGGGCAGTAAAGGCGCAAGAGGTGGCCCGCGACCTTGGCGTCGGTTATGTGGTCGAAGGCAGCGTCCGCAAGGCGGGCGAGCGCGTCCGGGTCACGGTACAATTGATCGACGGTGCTCACGGCCGCCACGTCTGGGCCGAACGCTACGACCGCAATCTAGAGGACATCTTCGCCATCCAAGACGAGATTACGGCGGCGATCACCGCCACCCTTCCCGGTCGGGTCGAAGCCGACAGCCATGATCGCGCCCGCAACACGCCGACCGACAACATGGCGGCCTACGAATGCGTGCTGGCCGGCAAGGTCCTCCACCACCGCAGCAAGCAAAAGGACAACGCCCGGGCGCAGGAACTCCTGGAGCGCGCCATTGAACTCGATCCCGGCTACGCCCATGCCCGCGCCTGGCGGGCTTGCGTCTTGGGTCAGTCCTGGACCTACGGCTGGGACGGAGACCCCGAGGCCACCATGCACGAAATCACCAATGAATTGGAGCGTGCTCTTGCCCTCGACGAAAACGACCCGGACATCCATCGCATCCTCGCCGCCGTCAACATCACGCAGGACAACCACGACCAGGCGCTGATGCATCAGAAAAAAGCACTGCACCTCAATCCCAACTACGATCTGATTGTCGTCCAGCACGGCGAATTGATGACTTGGCTTAGCCGCCCCGACGAGGGCGTTGAGTGGATCAAGAAGGCGATGCAGCTAAACCCGTATCATCCGCCGCGCTTTTGGAGCCATCTGGGCCGCGCCTATTTCATCGGCCACCACTATGAGGACGCGATCGAGGCGATCAAGCAAATCGGCAAACCCGATCAAATGCATCACTCGTTTCTCGCCGCCTGTTGCGCCTATCTGGACGACGACACCCAGGCGGCGGCACACACGAAAAAAGTATTGGATATCGACCCCGGCTTTTCCGTCGACGCCCAGATGGCAACCCAGCACTATTTGAAAGACGCCGACCACGCGCACCATCGTGACGGCCTTCTAAAGGCAGGACTGCCTGACTAGGGCATTTCCATGTTGATAAGGATCGGCACCGGCCCGACCCCCAAGGACGTCGATCAATTGCGGAACATGATTGTTTTGCCCTCTAAATAGCACTTCACAAAGCGGCCCTTGCTCCGGCCCTTGCCCATCCCTTTCAGGCGGTACTTAGCCGTCCATTCGCCTTCGCACTCATCTCCGTTGGGGAACGTAAACGTACCCCGTCCGCCAGGGGCGTCGTCCTTGTAGGTTCCCTCGAATTTGTTGCCGCTGGCGAACCTCATGACAGCGTGTCCATGGAATTTACCGTCCATAAAACCGCCCGTATATGTTTGGCCGTCCGCCCAAACGAATATCCCCTGACCATTTCGCTTGCCGTTCTCGTAATTGCCCTCGTAGCGGTTTCCGTTGGGGAATTTTATGACTCCATGACCATTCATCTCGCCGTCCTTATAGCTGCCCTCGTGGCGAGCGCCATCCTTCCAAACGAAAACACCCTCACCGTGCTCCTTGTCGTCCTTGAACTCGCCCTCGTATCTGTTGCCGTTGCCGTATGTATAAACGCCGCGCCCATGAAAATTACCGTCCTTGAACCCGCCTTCGTAAACACCCCATTCTTCGGTAAATTTTCCCTTTCCGTGCCACTTGCCGTTCCTCCATTCGCCCTCGTACATGCCGGGCCCGTCGAAAAAATCGAATGTGAAATCTGCTGATACAAATGATTAAGGGGCTGTCCCAGATAACCCATTTTTGGGGTTATCATGGGAGCTATGCGGAAGAGCCGTCTCAGCAGGTACAAACAGGATCGTCTGATTGAGCATTTTGTTGCGGGCACGACGGCCCGTACGGCATCAAGCCTTTGCGG
>JASLZL010000012.1 GCA_030754885.1 Rhodospirillales bacterium
GGAGGAACAGGATCAAAAAACTGACCATCCAAAACCGCCGCTTGAACCATCAGCGCCGAGCGGCTTAACATCAAACCGAGACGAGCCAGATCCTTCGTTATGAAACAGGCTTAGGCGTCCCAAATGTTTTGATGACGGACAGACCAGAGGAGCAGTTAAAGCCCCTCGAGCGCAGATTCGCGCAGCGCGCTCAAAGTGGTCCGCGTGCTCGCCACTTCGGGATCCATGCGCAGTTCGATCACTGCCGCCTTGCCCGAAGCCAGGGCCCGTTCGAAGGCGGGGCCAAACTCCGCCGTCTCCTCTACCACCTCGCCGTGGGCGCCGTGACAGCGCGCCAAGGCCGCAAAATCCGGATTGATAAGGTCGGTTCCAATGATTCGTTCAGGATGGCGGCGTTCCTGATGGACCCGGATGGTGCCAAACATGGCGTTATTAAAGACGATCAGGATGGGCGCCACGCCGTATTGGACGGCGGTTGCCAGTTCCTGCCCCGTCATGCCCCAACCGCCGTCGCCGATGCACCCGACGACCATACGGTCCGGTGCTACGATCTTAGCCGTTACCGCCGCCGGCACTCCATAGCCCATGGCGCCGACCGCGGACGGCGAAAGAATTCGCCGGCCGCCACCGTATTTGAGAAACTGGCGTGGCCATCCACTGAAGTTGCCGGCATCCAGTGTTACGATGGCATCAGGCGTGAGAAACTCATCCAACTCGGTCATTACCTGGCCAATGTCCAAAGCCCCGTCATAGTTGGGCGGGGTCAGACTGGATAGGTAATCCCGGCGGGCTTCGGTAGTCGAGTTGCGCCAGCGTCCGCCTTCTACGGGCTCCATCTCAAGGGCGGCCGCGACAAATTCGCCGACACCAACGTTGATGGCCAGATCGGTTTCATGAACCCGTCCCAGCACCGCCGGGTCAGGATGAACGTGGACCAGTGTCTGCTTGGGGCGTGGAGCCTCGATGAGGGCGAAATTCTGGGTCGTTGAGGAGTTGAGGCGCGTCCCGACGGCGATAATCAGGTCGGCCTCCTTGACCCTATTTTCCAAGCTTGGATCGGGGTCGTTGCCCACTTCACCGACGAAGTTGGCGTGCCCGTTGTCAAAGATATCGTGGCGGCGGAAGGCGCAACAAACCGGCAGGTCATTCGCTTCGGCAAAGGCGACGATGCCTTGCCGCGTGGCACGGTTCCAGCCCCGCCCGCCAACCATAACCAAGGGCCGCTCGGCTCCTTCCAGCAGGTCACGCAGGCGCGCGATCTCGTCCCTCTTGGGCTGATCACCGGCGAGGGCGATGGGTGGCACATCCGCCACTTCGCTGGTTTCCACCGACACGTCTACCGGCAGGGCTACCACGACCGGACCGGGACGACCCGAGCGCGCCACGTGGAAGGCGCGCGCCATGACGTCCGGAATCTCGTCGATGGTTTTTATCTCCGTCGCCCACTTGGCCAAGGGCTGGAACATCGTCTCTAGGTCCACCTCTTGTTGCATTTCGCGACCCTTGAAGGAACGCGGCACCTGGCCCACCACCATCACCATGGGGGTCGAATCCTGATATGCCGAATGAATCGCTATGCTGGCGTTACACGCACCGGGGCCGCGGGTGACAAGGCACACGCCCGGCTGACCGGTCAGCTTGCCATAGGCCTCGGCCATAAAGCCGGCGCCGCCCTCTTGGCGGGCGCTGATCAGCGAAACTTCGTTGGAAACGTCATAAAGCGCGTCGAGCACTTCCAGGTAGCTTTCGCCGGGAACGCAAAAAATCCTGTCGACCCCGTGGCCGCGCAGGGCATCGACGATCAACCGGCCGCCGCTGCGGGCCTTGTTTCGCTTGGACATAGACAACTCCCAAAGGTACGTTTCTTGTAGATTCCCGTGGCCCCGAATGTGGCACATAACTCAAGGCGGCGAAACACCCATTCGCTGGCAAAAGCGCCGATGAACGACGAAGATAACGCGCCCCTGCTCTCCCCTCCGGCACGGCCCAAGGGGCGCCGATACTGGCATTGGAGCAATCCCGTACCCCTATGCATGGTCGGTGCGACGATCCTCGGCTCGGCGATCGTCTCGTGGATTATTGGCACTATCGATTTTTTTAACGTCATCGCCCTGCCGTTGGCCGTGACGGGCATGTTCACGTACTGGTTTCGCTCGTGGACACCGGTCATGGTGGTAGCCATTTCGTATCTGTATTTCATGCTCTTCTGGTTGGTCGGCGTCTTAGGCGACCTAGCCGATAGGACCTTTGCCCATGCGCTCAGCGAGGCCATGGGCATTGACCATACCGTGGTCCGATTCGGCGCCTACATCGGGGTCTGGATCGGTTTTGTCATGGCCTGCGAGGCGGGCCTGAACAAACTCACCGGAAAAAAGGAAGCAGATCCGACAGTCTCCCTCCCCTTGGAGTAGCGGGTGCGGCGGTGGTTCAGGCTCCCGGCTGGCCGCCGCCGCCGTCGCCGATGAGGGTAAAGGGGGCCCAGAAGATGGGATGGGCGTAGGAGAACACCGTCTTGCCCGACGCCGGGTCGACGTAGCCTCCTTCTTCGATCAACGCCAGCATGGCGCGGCAATGAGCCTCGGAGCGGGTAAGGTTCGCGTCCTCGGCCTGACGGCGGAACAGATCGGTGGTCAGGGCCTTGGCCGATGTCGTCTCCACGGGCCAGTTCGAGACCAAGAGCGCCCGTGTGCCGGCGTAGAAGAAGGCGCGGCCGAGGCCCGAAACCGCCTCCGCCCCGGCACCGTTGCCGGTGCCCGTATTGCAGGCCGACAGCACCACCCAGTCAGCGTCGAGCTTGAGGCTTAGTATCTCGCCCATGGTCAACAGGCCGTCGCCCGACGTTCCGGCAACGCCCGGAGCCGACAACGCCAAGGCCGGCTGGGTCAAGCCGTTGAGGTCGCCCGGCACCAGTCCATGCGTGGCGAAGGCCAGCACCTTGTATCCCGAAAGGTCCATGCTTTTAACCGTTCCCTCGTTGGCCTGCTTGCCCAGGAACACGTCTTGGGTCAGGTCGGCCTTCATGGCGACAGCGATGGAGCGGACTTCGTCGGAGGTATCGGGAAGGCGGGGAAGCAGGCCGAGCTCGGCACTATCCATCGACGCCGTCTTGGGTGCCGCGCGCAGGCGCACCGGAAGACCCCGCGTTTTTAGACCGCGACTGGTCAGCGCCACCTGCTCCGCCTTTACCGGTTTGGCCGCCGCTTGCTGGGCGTTGAAGAAGGGATCGCCGAAGCCGGCGAAAGACTTGCGCTTGTCATCTCCCGGCGGCAGGGAGCGCAGCGTCTTGAGCGACGCAACCGACGGCAACAAGGTCACGGCGTGGCTCTTGGCCAGCCAGGCAACATTGCGGTGGTTGGAAAACAGCGCCCCGTCCCCCTTCGCCATGGCCACCTTGGTCAATGGCGCCGTCGGCAGAAGCGACGGCGGCAAGTAGCCCAGGGGCCCGTGGGCTACGATGAGGAGGCTCTTGGCTTTCTTCCATCCTGCCTCGACAGGCTTGAACAGGCTTGCGTAGAGGCCATGAGCAACGTCCACGTCGAAGTCGGGTATGTCGCCCAGTGTCTGGGCATTGGGCTCCAGCGACGAACGCAGGAGCGCCACCATATCCTCCAGGTCCTCGCGCCCTTCGTCGGCTTTGGCGAAGGCGACGGCGCCGTCCCTGGGTACCGCCCAAATGTATGTCTGCTTGGCACCGACGTAGGTCGCGATCAGCGCCTCGCCAGGACGCAGTATGGCCCGCGCCTGATCGATTGTCGCCGGTTTGGGGTTGATCAACTCGGCATATTCGGGAAACCGCGCCTCGATTTCCTCCATCATGACGGCGCGGGCGCCGCGCAACTGGTCGATCTTGCTTCTCAGGGTTTCGACGGCGTCGGCGTCTTGTTGGTCGGTGGGCGAGGCCAGCACGTCGGCAAGCAACGCAAACAAGGTTGCGGTCTGCTTGGCCGTATCTTGCTCGCTGCGTACCAGTTCGGCGAGCTCCGGGCTGTCTGCCGCCGACCTGGCACCCGAGGCGGCGACGGCGCTTTGCACCGACCGACCGCGCGCCAAGTCGGCGATTCGAAAAGCCTCGGCGGCGGCGTCGATGCCGGTCTGGCGTTCCAAATCGGTACCTCGGATATCGGCCAAAAGACCGATGTAGGATTCGAGTACCATGGCGAGTTGTTGATCAGCCGCCGCCACATCCGAATCCTCGTCATCGGACTGACGGGACCGACTTAGCACGATCGGTATTGCCTTGCGGAATCCTTCCAAGGCGGAGGCCCTGTCGCCGGTCTCGGCCCGTGCCATGGCCAGCAACATGCCCCAATTCGCGGTTTTGCCGTGTTTCTCGCCAAGCTTGTTCTTAATCCTCTGGTGAGCATCAAACAGCAGGGTCACGGCCTCTTCGGGCTGTCCCGTTCGGAGAAGCGCGATGGGGACGCTGGGATTACGTTCGAACATGCGGTTGAACAGCTTTTTATGTTTTATCAGGTCGGTCCGCGCTAGCTCGACCACCTCCAGGGCACCTTGCCAATTTTCCTTGGAAACCAGGACAGTGGCAAGAAAGCGTCGCCCTTGGGCGATCTTGCGCGAAGATGGAGACATGCCCGCCTTCGTCTGGATGTCGATCCCCGTACGGCCCAGAGTCTCGGCTGCGTCGAAGCGGCCCTGTCTGTGCAGAATGGTCGCCAGGATGCGCACCACGTCGGCAGTCGTCGAGTTGTTGCGCCCGATGTTGGCCAAG